>NZ_CAXQQP010000016.1:0-137842 GCF_964226795.1 Mesoflavibacter sp. | reverse complement strand
TGTTAAGTTATATAACATTTTATCTCAAGAAATATTTAGCGAAACAGATATTGATACTTTAGATTATACTGCTTTAAAAACAGGTAAATTAAGTACAGGCACTTACATTATTAAAATGAAAACAGATATTGGTGAAATTTCTAAAAAAGTCCTGATTGAATAAATAAAACCAAAGCCTTACAAATAAAAAAGCCGAAACGTATGTTTCGGCTTTTTTTATCTTTTTAATGCAAAATGACCTGAATAAGTCCTTCCGTCATACCGTGTTAGTATAAACCAATAATCATCAGATCTAAGATTTAAGCCATTAAAAGTACCATCCCAAGAATTATCATCTGGATTTAATTGTTTAATAAATTTACCATACCTATCAAAAATGTCTATAGTATAACTACTTTCAGAAGCTATACTTTTAATCTTCCAAACATCATTTATTCCATCATTATTAGGTGTAAAAAAACTAGGATAATAAATTAAAAAAACATCTTCACTTACTACTCCACAGTTGTTTTTATCTCTAACATATACGGTATAATCTCCATACTTAACATCGTTAAATACGTTACTGTCCTGAAAAAATATTCCATCTATAGAATATTCATAATTACCAATTCCTTCTGCTTCAATTATTATTGAATTACTGTTGCTTGTCCAGTCGTCTACAGTAATATTCGTGATTTCTGCAACATCAGAATTTGAAACATTAAAATACTTAACCTCTGTACAAGTTATATCATTATAGAAATTAGATACTTCTACCCAATATTCACCAGTTTCATTTAGAGTTATCGTGTTAGACACTTCTCCCGTAGACCACAATACATTATCAAAACCATAGGGAACAGAAACTGTTACCTCTTCGTTTTTACACAAATACCAGTTTTCATTAAACTCAAAATCAGGTGTTTCTAGATAAATAATTTGAAATTGTGAAATAGTAAAACAATCCGGATTATTTTTATTAAAAACTCGCACATAAATTGTTGTTTCTATATTTTCACTTTGAAAAGGTAACTCTATAGGGTTTAAATTTAGTTCAGCTTCTACAAAACTATTATGATAAGACGTCATAAATTGCCCATTTGACTCAATATTTAATATGGATTGGTTTTGAAAGTTAAAATCTAAAGGATCATCAAAGCTATCTGAACATAAAATAATATCTGACGACGAAGTAATAACTGGCACATCATAAATAGTAATAGTTTGGTTTTGCTCAATTACGTTAAAGCCATCTATCAAAGTAATTGCTACTTGATATTCTCCTGGTGCATCATATAAATGATTTACAGTTTCTTGATTAGAAAACGTACCGTCTCCAAAATCCCATAAAACAGAGTCAAAAATTTCGTTACCACTAACCTCAAATTCAGTAAATTCACCAAAACAATTTCCTTCAAATTTTATATAAGAATCAAAAAAAGATTGAATAAATGGTGGTAATCCTGCTTTAGATACACCAGTTGTCAAGTAAACGCCATCATACTGATAATCTGCTTGATCACCATATGCATTAGGATTATTAATAACGCCTAAATAATCATACTCAAAATGTGCCACATAAATTTTCTTGTCTGGACCTAATTGTAAGGCACTATGAGGAAAATCTCCAAAAGACTCTCCGTTTGTTGTTAAATCGTATCTTGAGTTTATAATATCATTATAATTAAAATTTGATGTATCAAATTGTATAATTCCGTCTTGGGTTTCTGACACATAAAGATATTTACTGTTAGAAGAAAACTCTACACCATAAATATAGCTAATAGGTAAACCTTGTTCAAAATCTGTTATTTGAATATTATTACTTGGTTTTCCTGTTGTAGCATTAAACTCAAATAAATCTAATACTTCAGAAGAGTAAGCTACAGCTAATTTTGTACCATCTGGAGATATCTTCATTGCTCCAACATTATCGTAAATATCTATTGGCGTATGACCAATTTGCGTTTCTACAGGACTCATTTGAATACCATTATTAGTTACTAAATAACTAACAAATTTGTTTGAATCACTTGCATGAGATACAACCCAAATATCATTTTCATTAGTATGTTTTATTGCAGAAATCTTCTCTGAAGTTGATTCATATAAAAGCACATTTTTTTCTGAAGTGACAACATCTCCTAACCCAGAATCTAATGACATATCTACCAAACTATATCTTAACCCATTTTCTCCTCCTGTTTCTGGCAAGGAAAACACATAGTATAAATTAATATTTCCTGGATGAGGTATGATAATACCTGATTGAGTACTAGAAATTGAACCTAACAAACCTGTTCCGTTTGGCATTAGTTGGTGATTTTTATTCCATACATCAATACCGTCAGTATAAAACAATAAATTTCCATTACTGTCCGAAATTGTAGAACAACCTTCGGGCGTATTCAAGACTCCATCATCAAGAGCTACAGGTATACCGTTACTAAAATTAATACCAGCATTTTGACCAAAATACCAATTGTTTGCTTGATTTTGACCAAATAATACTATTGTAAAAAGTAAATTTAGTAGAAAAAGCAGATTTTTCATTTAAATAGCAAAAACCTAAAGATAAGGTTTTTAGCTAAAATTTTTAACAACTTGCTCTAAATTAACATTTTGTTGCTCTCCGGTAATCATGTTTTTTAAAGCAAAAAGGCTGTTTTCTATTTCTTGTTCTCCTACAATTATTACAAAAGGAATATTTCTTTTGTTAGCATAATTCATTTGCTTTTTCATTTTTGCATTATCAGGATAAAGCTCTGCATTTATACCGTTTTCGCGTAAGGTTTTTATTGCTTTTAGAGAATATAATGCTTCTTTTTCTCCAAAATTAATAAACAATACTTCTGTAGATTTTGTTATAGTTTCAGGAAACAATTCTAGCTCTTCTAATACTAAATAAATACGATCTAGCCCAAAACTAATACCAACACCACTCATATTTTTCATCCCGAAGATACCTGTTAAATCATCGTATCTTCCGCCTCCGCCAATTGATCCCATTGCTACGTTTGGAGCTGAAACTTCAAAAATTGCTCCTGTATAATAGTTTAAGCCTCTTGCTAAGGTAACATCAAGTTGAAGGATAGCAGATTTTAAACCAAGTTCTGATATTGCTGTATTTATAAACTGAAGTTCTTCAATACCTTTTTTTCCTTCTTCAGAAGTACTTAAAATAGAGTTTAAACTTTCTACTTGTGTTCCAAAATCTCCTGATAAGCTAAATAAAGGTTGAAGTTTTTCTATACCGTCAGGACTTATTCCTTTACTAAGCATTTCTTCTTTTACCTTCTCCTCACCTATTTTATCAAGTTTATCTAATGCTACTGTAAAATCTATTAATTTATCACTTGCACCTATAACTTCTGCAATACCTGATAAAATTTTTCGATTATTAATTTTTATAGTTGCGCCTTCTAGTTTAAGTGCTGTAAACACTTCGTCGTATAATTCCACTAGCTCTACTTCTTGCCACAAACTATTACTACCTACCACATCTGCATCGCACTGATAAAACTCTCTAAAACGACCTTTTTGGGGTCTATCTGCACGCCAAACTGGTTGCATTTGGTAACGTTTAAACGGAAATTCTATCTCGTTTTGGTGTTGTACCACATATCTTGCAAATGGAACGGTTAAGTCGTAACGAAGGGCTTTTTCTGATATACTTGACGTTAATTTATTAGAGTCCTTATCGTCGTAAGCTTTTTGATCTGCTTTAGAAAGGTAATCTCCGCTATTTAATATTTTAAAAATCAAGCGATCACCTTCTTCTCCATATTTACCCATTAAGGTGTCTGAGTTTTCAAAACTTGGTGTTTCTATAGGCATAAATCCAAAACGTTCAAATTTTGATTTTATAGTATTAAAAATATAGTTTCGTTTTGCGACTTCTTCTGGATTAAAATCTCTGGTTCCTTTTGGTATGCTTGGTTTTTGTGCCATATTAACTTCCTGCAAGTGCAGAAATTTATTTAAATGATTATTCTTTTATTTCACTTTAAAAAGCTTAGTAGCAAAAATAGTAGTTTAGTTACAAATAACGAAAGTTAATTATTGAGATTACTATCTATGCAGAAGTGACTATTTTAATTGATTAAATTGTTCATATACTCATACAACTCACCTTTTGTAATATTGCTTCCTTGTTGGATAAGTGCAAACTTATCTAGGTTTTTGTCATCAGAATATTCTTTTTTTGCTTGGGCAAACTCTACACTTTCGTCCATTAAATTATTACGTAACCAATTAAAACCTTCTTGTGTAGTTACATCTACATCTTCTTTTTCAATTTTTATCCCTATTAAATGCATATGATCGTCGTTTAATGCAAAAAGATGTATGTTTTTAGGCGAAATATGTTCTAAGTATTTGGCTGCTGTTAATACGCCTTCCCAAACCAAATCACTAAATACATCTAGCTCTTGTTCGGCTACTTCTGGTTTTTCTGTTTTAATGGTTTGCCACTCTTCTGCTGTGATAGATTGTGTTGCTAAAAAGTTGATAAATTCTTGGTGCAGTTCTTCAAATTGTTCTTTTGTAAGTCTTGCGTATTTCATGTGTTTTTATTTTGAAAATTGTAAAGCATTAGCGGCTTCAAATGGTCTATCTGTTGCAAAAACATCTATACCTTTTTGCATCCAATGTCTATATAATGTATCAGATTTTGTTTTTGCTTGTTTGTCTAAGTTTCCTAAAGTACCTAAAATGGTTTTGATACCTAATTTATGTATGGCTTTATACAAACTATCTGACGATAATCTTGTACCCGTAAATGCTAACATATTTTGGGTTGGTATTTTTGAGTGTAAAAGCCAATCTAATTCTTTTGTATTTCTTGCTGAAACAGAAAGTAATAAATGAGGTGCAATTGTATAAGCTTCTGTAGCTTGTTGTATATCGTAAGTGATTAAAACAACTTGATCTTGTGCTTGTAATTGATTAACTAAATTTACAATAGATTTATAATCTACACTTCGTTTTTTATCTAGTGTTAATACAATATTGCTCTGTTTTGCAAATAGAAGTACATCTTTAAGTGTAGGTATCTTAAAATTTGTTTCTGTGCCAAAATCATCCACCAAATTAAACTGCTGAAGTTGCTTATAAGTATAGTTAGTTAATTTGCCAGTACCCGTTGTTGTGCGATCCAAACTATTATCGTGCATTAAAACTAATACACTATCTTTAGTTTGTGCTACATCAATCTCATAAATAGCAGATATACTATCATTAATATATTTTAAGGTTTCTAGGCAGTTTTCTGGATAATTACTTAATCCTTTTCCGCCTCGGTGTACGCTAATTATTGGTTTATCATCACTACGATACTTAAACTTTTTAAGTAAAATAGATGTGGTTTGATTTGATTTTGATTGCGGTTTTACATCTTGTTTGTTTTTATTGTTACAAGACAATGTAACCAATAATAATATTGGTAGAATATAGGTATATATTGTTTTTAAGTTTTTCATTATAATCAAAAAAAATGCGTTCCTAAAAATAGGAACGCAAATTTAAGAATTTAATGTTAGCTAATTGTTAGAAAATGTATCTAACACCAAACTGAGCTTGCCATCTAGAATTTAAACTAGTATCGTAAGAAAAAGTTTTTTCTACTCCTGTAAACGTGTAAGTTGGCACACCATTACCATCTACAGATACTCCTAATGGTTGTACTGACGTAGGCTGCTGTACTAATCCCCAATCGCTATTTATTAAATTTCCTACATTTAAAATGTCTAAACTTAATTGAATTGTATTAGTTTTATTATTACCGACATTAAACTTGTAGTCTTGTAGGATTTTAATATCCCATCTTCCTCTCCATGGTGCTAAAGCGCCATAACGCTCTACATAATCACCTCGTCTTTCGCTTAAATAATCATCTTGTTGAATAAATGCTTCAAAAGCTTCTGCTTGTCCTGCGCCAGAAAATTGCATTTGTTGCAGTTCATCTGCTGTGGGAACGTATAATAAATCGTTAAGAACAGATCCATCTCCATTAATATCTCCTCCGTACGTATAGTTGAATCTTCCGCCTTGAGCGTATTCAAAAAATGATGAAATTGTAGTAGCCCATTTATCATTACCGTAATTAAATTTCTTACTAAACACACCAATAAATCTGTGTGTATCCCCATATTTAGAATAAGATAATACATCATTATTTGCATTACCAACTACTGGGTTAAATGCAAATGCATCTCCTGTAATTTCTGCTTCAATAGAGTTTACATCTTTAGAATTTAAATAATTATATGCTAAGCTGGCATAAATACCATTACTAAATGTTTTTTGAGCTTTTGCTGTAAAATTCCAAATACGACCTTTATCAGAATTTGTAAATACATAAGCATTATTTATAATATCATCTGATGTGTAAATTGGTCTTGTATCTCCAGGAGAATTTAAGTTACCTGAAGGATTACGAAGTCCCCAATTTTGCACATGTGCACCATTAATATCTTTAGTATAAGAGATATCTGTTGTAGCTATTATACCATTATTAAATCTGTAATCACCTCCAATATTAGTCCTCCAAACTTGAGGAAATTTAAAGTCTGGATCTACCATTTGGTAAAAGAAAACTTCTGGATTTGCAATTTGGTTTCCTAACCATACAAAAGGTAATCTACCTGTAAAAACACCAGATCCACCACGTAATTGAAAGCTATTATCTCCTTTTACATCATAATTAAAACCTACTCTTGGAGACACTAAAATATCGTTAGTTGGCATTTTTGTGTTATCTAAAAACACTGACTCTCCATTATTTGGGTTTACATATTGAATATCTGGTGAATAACAACAAGCTCTATCAATAACTTCTTGTGCTTTAGTAGATGTATCAAAGTATAATGGTTTATCAAATCTTACACCGTAAGTTAATTTAAACTTATCTGTAATGTTCCATTCATCTTGTAAATAAAAAGCTAACTGACCAACATTAGTTTCGGCTAAAGCCCAACCACCAGCTACACCTTCTCCGTTTGCCTCTAAGCTATTATGAGCAGACTGTGCTGCATTAAATAAATCTTCTAACTGTCCTGAATCTACGAAGTTTTGGAAATCGTCCATAGTTGTTGTTGGAAAAAACACACCTTGTGCCCCATAAGCACCTAAATTAAACGAGTTATCAAACTGAAATTTTTCAAATGAAAAACCAACTGTATATGTATGATCTCCTTTTAAGAAGTTTAAATTGTTTGACAGCTGAAATACTTTTTGATCTAATCTATTATTGATAGAAAAAGGTTCATGTCCTGCTATAATATAGTTAGATCCACCTTGAGTAATAGTTATTGTTGGTGCAGGTGTAGATAATGCATCTCTAAAATCGTCAAAATGAGTATATCCCATTTGTAATTTGTTTGTTACATTACCAGGTAGATTAGAGTTTAACTCTAACTGAAAAGACTTGATATTATTATTAATTTCGTATCCTGTATTTTCAAACTGAAGTGTGTTTGTATTTGGTCCTCTAAAACCTAAAGCAGATGGATGTGCTGGTTTTTCTTTGGATGCATTTAAAAAGTTATAAATAACAGCTAATCTATTGTTATCATTAATATTCCAGTCTAACTTAAAAATTCCTTTAGTTGAATTTGATTCATAATTAAATCCTGTATAACGTCCTGGATTATAACCTAAATCTAATAATGCGTTTTGCACCAATAACAAATCAGATTCTAAAACACGAGTCTCGTTAATAGCTCCTGTACCAGAGTTAGGAACAAATCCTGCAGATCCTAAATCTGAACGCTCATCTTTTTCAAAATTAGCAAAGAAAAACAGCTTATTTTTCACAATTGGTCCACCAATACTAAGACCGTATTGTTGTTGCTCTAAATCTGCTTGAATCACATCTTCTCCCTTAATTTTTCCACCAGTCATGTCTTCATTTCTAGTAAAACCATAAACAGTACCATGAAACTCATTTGTACCACTTTTAGTTACTGCATTTACAGCTGCTCCAGTAAAACCACTAAGCGTTACATCGTATGGCGCTAATGAAACTTGGATTTGCTCAATCGCATCTAATGATATTGGCTGAGAATCTGTTTGCCCTCCAGGTGTCGCAGCATCTAAACCAAATGGATTATTAAATACAGCTCCATCTAAAGTAAAGTTGTTAAATTGATCATTTCTTCCTCCAAAAGAGTTTCCACTTGCAGATGGTTCTAGTCTTGTAAAGTCTGTTGCAGATCTTGAAATAGTTGGTAATCTAGTTAATTCTCTCCTACCAACACTAGTTTCGGCACCAGTACGATCGCTACCAAAAGTACCGGAAGATGAACCTGTTATTACTACTTCTTCTAGCGCCTCCTCATTGGAAGTCATTTTTGCATCAAGATTTGTTGTTTTACCTAATGTAAGATAGACATCTGTAAATGCTTGCTCTGTAAAACCTACATAAGAGATTGTTACTGTGTAAGGTCCACCAATTCTTAAATTTAATAAATTGTAACGACCATCAAGGTTTGTAACAGCTCCATATTTGGTCCCTGTTGGGTTGTGTACTGCGACAACATTAGCTCCTAATAAAGGAACATCTGTATCATCTACAACCAATCCTTTTATGTTTGATGTTGTTGTTTGAGCGAACCCAGTTAAAACAAAAAACATAAATAATAAAGTAAATGTAATTTTTTTCATTGTGTTGGTAATTAGTTAATTAATTTCATTTTATTATGCATGCATAATAAATACATCGCAAAATTAACACAAAAAAAGCCACCTTAAAAAGGTGGCTTTAAATTTTATTTAAAATTTATTAACTTTTTGTTAACACATTTTAAGATTGTGCTACTACTTCAAATTCGATATCTGTAGATGCTTCACGGTGTAAACGTACAGTAGCCGTATATAGACCTAAACGTTTAATATTACCTCCAACGATAGAAACATACTTCTTATCTACAGTATGTCCTTCTTTTTCAAATGCTTCTACTAAATCTAATTTAGTTACAGAACCAAATAATTTATCTCCTGCAGATGCTCCTTCTGTAGCTTTTGCAGCTATTTTTATATCTAATTGTTTTAAAGCTTCTAACGTTTTGTTAGCTTCTTCAATTACTTTTTTGTCTTTAAATGCACGTTGCTTTAAAGTTTCCTCTAATGCCTTTTTAGCAGATTTTGTTGCTAAAATTGCTTGTCCTGTCGGGATTAAGAAGTTTCTACCATAACCGTTCTTTACCGTTACAACATCGTCTTTAAATCCTACGTTTTCAACGTCTTGTTTTAATATAAGTTCCATTGTGTTATGATAATTTTATTTTAATAAATCTGTTACGTATGGTAACAAAGCTAAGTGACGAGCTCTTTTTACAGCTACAGATACTTTTCTTTGGTATTTTAAAGAAGTACCTGTTAAACGTCTTGGTAAAATTTTACCTTGCTCGTTTACAAAGTTTAATAACCAGTCTGCATCTTTGTAATCTACATACTTAATACCAGACTTTTTAAAACGACAATACTTTTTAGTCTTGTTAGTTTCTATATTTAAAGGAGTTAAATATCTAATTTCTCCTTCTTTTTTTCCTTTTGCTTGTTGTTCGATACTTGCCATGATGATTACGCTTTTTGTTTAAGTTTTTCTCTTCTACGTTCTGCCCATGCAACAGCGTGCTTGTCCATTGCTACAGTTAAATAACGCATAAAACGCTCGTCACGTCTAAATTCTAACTCTAAAGGCTCTATTACTTCTCCTTCTACTTGGTACTCAAATAAGTGATAAAAACCACTTTTTTTGTTTTGAATAGGGTAAGCTAATTTTTTTAGTCCCCAATCTTCTTTCGATACCATCTTAGCTCCTCTAGAAACAAGAAAATCTTCGTATTTCTTTACTGTCTCCTTTATCTGTGTTTCAGATAAAACGGGATTTAAGATGAAAACAGTTTCATAATGATTCATAAAAATCTATTTTATTGTGTTAAAAATGAGTGCAAAAGTAATTCTTTTTATTTAATAACACAATACTCTTGTAAATATTTCTGTTAAACGACTTTTTAAATGTATATTCGAATGATTTTATTTTTATGTTAAAAAAATCATTTTACCGATGTTTTTTGGTTTTAATCCGTATTTTTTGTACTATTGTCGATAACTTAACCTTAACACTTACGCTATGATACTAAATTGTGTAGTTGTAGATGACTCGGCAATACAAAGATTGTCTATTGTAAAACTTATTGAAGGCAACAACAACCTTAATCTAATTGCTGAATACAGCAGCGCTTTAGAAACCAAAAATGGATTAAACACCCATAAGGTAGATCTTATCTTTTTAGATATAGAAATGCCTGTTCTTAATGGTTTTGAGCTTCTGGACGTTTTAAATAATAAGCCTCAAATTATTTTTGTTACAGGAAAAACCGAGTATGCTTTTAAAGCTTTTAATTACGATGCTACAGATTACTTACAAAAGCCAATCTCTAGAGATCGTTTTAATCAAGCTGTAGAAAAAGCTGTTGAGCAACACAAACTTAAACAAGACTTTAGTCAAGAAGAAGGCGAACATATTTTTGTAAAAAGTAATCTAAAAAAACGTAAGGTTTATATTAAGGACATTAAATGGATTGAAGCCTTAGGTGACTATGTTAAATTAGTTACAGAAGATACTAGCCTTGTTGTCCTATCTACTATGAAAGCTTTTGAAAAAGAACTACCTGAAGGTAAGTTTTTAAGAATACACAAATCTTATATTGTCAACCTTGATAAAATAGACAGATTTAATAGTAAAAATGTTGAAGTTGGCGCTTACGAAATACCGTTAAGTAGAAATAAAAAAACACAACTAGTTGAAGCTTTAAATAGCATATAAACTACTACTCTACTATAAAAATTAAAATCCTGTTTCTTTTTTGAAATGTGATTTTTTTTGGATTACACTTAATAATTATCCACATTCATTATTAAACGTACAGCTTTAAAATCTCCTATTGCATTAAAAGTAGTTTCTACACGTTTTATGGCTTCTTTTGTTTTACCTAGATGTTGACCTTGAGGTATTTTAATTAAAATGTTTTTATGATACTGATTACGAATTCTTGATACTGGCGGAAACTCAGGTCCTAAAACATTATTTTTAAACAATTGTACCAATGCTTTAGCTAACCAATCTGCAGCCAAATTAACTTTATTATAATCACGATGTTTTAAAGTAATTTTTATTAATCTATAAAATGGTGGATATTTATAATTATATCGCTCTTCTAACTGCTCTTTAAACATACCTACATAATCATTTGTAGACACTTGCTGTAAAATTTTATGATACGGATTATAAGTTTGTATCAAAACTTTACCTCTTTTGTCTGTACGTCCTGCACGACCTGATACTTGTAGCATTAATTGAAAACTTCTCTCATGCGCTCTAAAGTCAGGAAAATTTAACATGTTATCAGCATTCATTATACCAACTAGTTTAACATTTCTAAAATCTAAACCCTTGGTAAGCATTTGTGTACCAACTAAAATATCAATTTCTTGTTGCTCTAAAGCGGTAATAATCTTCTCGTAACCAAATTTTCCTCGTGTGGTATCTAAGTCCATTCTTGCTACTTTAAAATCTGGAAATAATTCTTTTATCTCAGCTTCTATTTGCTCTGTACCAAATCCTACAGTATCTAAATCTGGTGTGCCACAAGCAATACATTTTTGCTGCATAGCAATACCATAACCACAATAATGACAACGTAATTGTTTACGATATTGATGATAAGTTAAACTAACATCGCAATTTGGACATTGTGGCGAGTGACCACAAGTTGTACACTCTACAATTGGAGAATAACCTCGTCTATTTTGAAACAAAATAACTTGATACCCTTCTTTTAAAGTTTCTGTAATTTCTTCAATCAAGCGGTCAGAAAAATGACCTTTCATACGCTTTTTTTTGTACTTATCTTTTAGATCTACCAATTCTATATCTGGCATTTGTACATTATTATAACGTCTATTTATTTGGACTAATCCATATTTTTTTTCTTGTGCATTATGATAACTTTCTAAGCTTGGCGTAGCGCTTCCTAATAAAATTTTTGCCTTGAAAAATGATGCTAACACAACTGCAGAATCACGTGCGTGATAACGTGGTGCTGGATCAAATTGTTTAAAAGATTGCTCATGCTCTTCATCTACTATGATTAACCCTAAATTATCAAATGGTAAAAATATGGATGATCGTGCTCCTAAAATTATTTTCGCTTTCGCGGAATTATGTAGCACATTATTATAAACCTCAACACGTTCATGCGCTGAATATTTACTATGAAAAACAGCTACTTGCTCTCCAAAATAATCTTGTAAACGACTAACCAATTGTGTAGTTAATGCAATTTCAGGAAGTAAATACAAGGCTTGTTTTCCTTCAGCTATTATATCTTCAATTAGCTTTACATAAACTTCTGTTTTCCCTGAAGATGTTACACCATGTAACAACACAACGTTTTGGTTTTTAAATTGATTTTTTATTTGTTGTAAAGCTTCTGTCTGATATTGATTTAACTGCTTACTTTCTGAGTTTTCTTCTCCATTATATTGTACACGATCGGTTTGAATATGATATTCTTCTAAAATATTTTTATCTACCAACGTTTTAATGGTTGAAGATGTAGTCTTACTAACTTCTATCAACTCTGAAACTTTAACCGGTTTTTTTGTTCTTGCAGATATAGTAAAGAGATTTAAAATAACCTCTTTTTGTTTGGTTGCATTTTTGTTTAAATTGTCTAAAAGCGAATTTAACTCAGCTTCAGAAGCATACTTGCTACTTAACTTTACGTATCTAACGTATTTTGGCTTATACTTTTCGTAAATTTCTTCATTGAGGATTACTGCTTCTTTTTCGACCAAACGTTTAACTACAGGAAGCACATTTTTTTTATCTAAAATGTTAGATATATCTTGAATTTTTAACGACGATTGATGTTGCAAAGCTTCGTAAATTAAAAACTCATCATCTTTTAAATCTTCTTCATTAATTACAGATGTTTTATTTGGGCTTATTATAGTTTCACTTTCTAACAAAAAAGCGTTTGGTAAGGCTGCACGCATGACTTCGCCTTCTGTACACATATAATATTTAGCTATCCATTGCCATAACCTAAGTTGTTGTTGGGTAACGATTGGAGCTTCATCTAAAATTTGATGGATTTCTTTAGCATCATAAACTAAAGGTGCAGTTTGATGGATATTTGCAACAATACCTGTGTAGATTTTAGTTTTACCAAAAGGAATTGACACACGCATTCCTACTTGCAAAAACTCACTTTCTGCTTGTGTTATATTATAAGTAAAGCGTTTTTCTAACGGAATTGGTAAAATGACGTCTATAAAATGCAATTTGATTTAGTTTTAAAAGTTATTTTACTTTTTCCCAATATTGTGTAGAGTATATAAATCCTAAATAACCTCTTACTTGAAGTTGACCTTTATCGTTTATTGCTAATCTTAGTTTATAGGTATTTCCGTTTTGAGGATCTAAAATAGTTCCGCCTTTATAATATTTACCGTCTTTAACTGCATCTTTTATGATGATTAAACCTAAAATAGGTTTGTTATTATCATCACCTTCGCATTTTGTACATAAAGCATTTACTTTAGACTGGTCATTAATTTGTATTATTTTTCCGTAAACAACTCCATTTTCTTCATAAATCTTTACTGTAGACTTTTTTTCACCTTTATCATTTATTGTTTGCCAATTACCAAAAATATCTTGAGCAGACATTGATAGACTGAAAAACAATAGTAATAATGTGATGTGTTTTATCATTTAAAACTTTTTCTTAATTGTTTAAGTGAAATATTTAACTCAAAACCTAGCAATAAAATATTGGCATTTAACCAAAGATAAAAAAGCAATATTAGTAATGCACCGATTGAGCCATAAAGTTCATTATACTTTGCAAAATTTTCTATATAAATACCAAATAAATATGAGGTTAACATAATTAAAATGGTAGTAAATAATGCTCCTACCGAAAAAAACTTGGAGGTCTTACCTTCTGCAGTACCAAAGTAATATAATACTGCAGTTGCCAAATATACCATTAAAACAAAGAAAATATATTGTGCAAAATTAGCCCAAAAATCTGTATTTCTAGAACCTATATATCCCTCAAAAGTAGACATGACATAAATTTGAAAATACCCTAATACTACTACAGTTACAATTAGTAAAAAACTTAATATTAAAGCTATTCCTAGCGCATATAAATATTGTTTAATAACATTTCTGGATAATTGTTCATGATAAGAATTTTCAAAACCTGAAAATAAGGCATTAACGCCATTTGCCATTAAAAAAATAGATAATACAAACACAGATGAAATTAATCCTTCCTTATTTCCTTCTATGTTATTAAAGATATTTTCATAAAAAAAATCTGTAGTTGTTGCTGGTAAAAAGGACTCTAAGAAAACTAAAAAATCGGTTTGAAAATCGTCTATTGGAACAAAAGGAATTACTATTAAAATAAATAATAAAAAAGGAAACAACGCCATAAAAAAGCTATAAGCTATAGCACTTGCTCTTGCTGTTAATGCGCCTTTTGCTATACCAATAACGTACAATTCTAATAAATCATAAAGCGATAAACCTTCTAATCCTGGTAGTTTGATTTTACCTAATAACCTAACAATTATGTTAACTACAGGAATTTTATTTAGCTTATCCTCTATCGCTTTTGACATAAAATAATTTAGTCTTTATTTTTAATTTACTACTCAACTGCTTTTAAACTTAAATCTTTATTGTAAACAGAATGTGTTAATGCTCCAGAAGAGATGTAATCAACACCGCAAAGTGCATAATCTCTAATCGTATTTTCGTTAATTCCTCCAGAGCTTTCGGTTAAGCATTTACCGCCTATAAGCTTTACAGCTTCTCTAGTATCTTCGTAATTAAAGTTATCAATTAAAATACGATATACACCATCAGATTTTAAAATTTCTTTAATTTCATTTAAATCTCTAGCTTCAACAATAATTTTTAAATCGCGATTAGTCTCTTTTAAATACTGCTTGGTTTGATCTATTGCTTTTGTGATACCTCCAGCAAAATCTATATGATTATCCTTAAGCATAATCATATCGTATAACGCAAAACGATGGTTCTCTCCTCCTCCAATTTTTACAGCCCATTTTTCTAAAGCTCTAATACCTGGCGTAGTTTTACGTGTGTCTAAAACTTTAGTTCCTGTACCTTCTAAAAGATCTACAAATTCTCTTGTTTTTGTAGCAATAGCACTCATACGCTGCATTGCGTTTAACACTAAACGTTCTGCTTTTAAAATAGATTGCGATGCGCCTGTTACGTAAAACACTATATCTCCATATTTAACATGACTTCCGTCTTCAATCAAGGTTTCTATTTTCATGTTTGGATCAACATAATGAAAAACTTTTTTAGCAAACTCTACACCTGCAATTATACCTTCATCTTTTACTAAAAGTTTAGCTTTTCCTTCTGCAGAAGCAGGTATACATGCTAAACTACTATGGTCGCCATCTCCTACATCTTCTCTAATAGCATTAGCTATAATTAACTCTATTTCTTTATCAAATTGTGCTTGACTGATCATGTTTGTAATGTTTTGTGTAAAAATAATAAATTGAATGACGTTTTACGATTATAGGTTTATGATTTTTTTAGATGAAATTAAAACATCATAACTCATAAAGTGTAAATTTGCGTATGACTATAAAACTACTTGCTATAGGAAAAACAGACAATAAGCAACTGCAACAGCTTATTGACGATTACACAAAACGTTTAGGATTTTACATAAAATTTGAATTAGAAATAATTCCTGATTTAAAAAAGGTAAAAAACCTAAGTGAAGACCAACAAAAGCAAAAAGAAGGCGATCTTATTTTATCAAAAATAACACCTACAGACATTTTAATTTTGTTAGATGAAAACGGTAAACAATACGATAGCGTACAATTTGCTAATTACTTACAAAAGCACATGAATTCTGGAATCAAGCAACTGGTTTTTGTCATTGGCGGACCATATGGTTTTAGTCCAGAAGTATATAGTAAAGCAAGAGGAAAAGTTTCTTTATCTAAAATGACATTCTCTCATCAAATGGTACGCTTATTTATGATAGAACAGCTCTATAGAGGTTTTACCATTTTAAAAAATGAGCCTTACCACCATAGATAATTACTTAATCTTACACTGTTTTTGTTTACAAAACTGTCTATTTAATAAACCATTTGTAATGGTTGATAACGATATGATTAAAATAAAAAAGATATCCCAATTATCACTATCCTTAAACAAAATTGCAGATACTAAAATTACTGTTGCCCAAATAATAGCATTGATTATAATTAATTTTTTCATACTAGTTTGACGCCATAATTTTAAAATTGTTACACAAAAAGCAAAAAGCTTATAAAAAAAGTTTTATAAGCTTTTAAACTGTATAATTAAATATTAGTGATTAACAAATGTATGCTTGCGCTTTTTAAGTTGTTTTTCTAAATCTTTAATAGTATGTTTTACAGCTTTTTCGTAATTATCCTCATTAGAAGTAGCAAAGATTCGTGGACCAGGTACGCTTAATTCTATTTTACAAATTTTACCTTTTATTGGATCATGTTGCTCTTTTTCAAAATGAACTTCAGCTTTAATAATCCAATCAAATTTTTCACTTAAATTATTTAGTTTTTCAGTTACGTAAGTGTTCATAGCTTCGCTAGTAGACATATGAACGTATTGAATATTTATCGTCATTGTTTTAGGGTTTTGTATTAAACTATACTCAAATATAATATAGATAATCCGTGATAAAAATGACATAAATCATATATCAGAAATCTTTAAATACACATATTTAAATTACATTTGTAGTAAACCTTTTTTAAGATGAAATTAGTCTTCGCTACCAACAATTTAAACAAGCTAAAAGAAGTACAAAGTTTAATACCAAAACATATTACTTTATTAAGTTTAAAAGATATACAGTGTTTTGAAGATATCCCAGAAACCCAAAACACCATTGAAGGTAACGCCATCCAAAAAGCAGAGTACATTAAAAATAATTATGGATATGACTGTTTTGCAGACGATACCGGACTAGAAGTTGAAGCATTAAATAACGAACCTGGAGTGTTTAGTGCACGCTACGCTGGACCACAACGTGATGCTAACGATAATATGGATTTATTGCTTAATAATCTAAAAGATAAACAGAACAGAAATGCGCAGTTTAAAACAGTTGTTGCACTACATTTAAACAATACATTAGAAACGTTTACCGGAATTTGCAAAGGTGAAATCACAACTGAAAGACATGGAGAAAAAGGTTTTGGTTACGATCCTATTTTTAAACCAAAAGGTTATCAAGATACTTTTGCCGAAATGGATTTAGAATTAAAAAACAAAATCGGGCATCGTGGTAAGGCTGTAAAATTGTTAGTTGATTTTTTAAATAAAATTTAGAATATATTAAAGCTTTACTAAATATTTTACCAAAACATTTAAATCTCAAATAAAAGACTATCTTTGCACGCTGAAACTCAAATTATTTTGAGATAAAAATTCCTCAGAGAGAGGATGTGTTACTAGAAGTTTTAGGTTTAAGTTTGTTCAATTCGCTTCTATATGTAACACCAACATAATGCAATTGAATACTTATATTTTAGAATGAGCACATTCCAACAACTTGGTCTTGACGCTAATTTGCTTCAAGCCATTACTGACTTAGGTTTTGAAACACCTAGTGAAGTTCAACAAAAAGCAATCCCAACACTTTTAGAAAGCGAGCGCGATCTTGTAGCACTTGCACAAACAGGTACTGGTAAAACAGCAGCTTTTGGTTTCCCTATGTTACAAAAAATTGACGTTAACAGTCGTACAACACAAGGATTAATACTATCTCCAACACGTGAGCTTTGTTTACAAATCACCAACGAAATGAAACTTTACGGTAAGTACCTTAATGGTCTTAACGTAACTGCAATATACGGTGGATCTAGTATTACAGAACAAGCAAGACAAGTTAAACGTGGCGCACAAATTATTGTAGCTACACCTGGTCGTATGAAAGATATGATTAGCCGTAACTTGGTCGACATCACTAAAATTCAATATGCTGTTTTAGATGAAGCTGATGAAATGTTAAACATGGGATTTTATGATGACATTAATGACATCTTAAAAGATACACCAGTAGACAAAAGCACATGGTTATTTAGTGCAACAATGCCTAAAGAAGTAGCAAGAATTGCTAAAGACTTTATGAGTAATCCTTTAGAGGTTACTGTTGGTAATAAAAATGAAAGTACATCTAACGTATCACACGAGTATTATTTAGTAAACTCTCGTGACCGTTATTTAGCTTTAAAACGATTAGCAGATGCTAATCCAGATATATTTTCGGTAATATTTTGTCGCACAAAAAGAGACACACAAAAAGTTGCAGAAAAACTTATTGAAGATGGTTACAATGCTGGTGCTTTACACGGCGATTTAAGTCAAAATCAACGTGATTTGGTTATGAAAGCGTTTAGAAACAATCAAATACAAATGCTTGTTGCGACAGATGTTGCTGCTCGTGGTATTGATGTAGACGATGTAACACACGTAATCAATTACCAATTACCTGACGAAATTGAAACCTATACACACCGTTCTGGTCGTACTGGACGTGCTGGTAAAACTGGTGTTTCTATGGTCATAGTTTCTAAAAGTGAGGTAAGAAAAATTAAGAGCATTGAACGTATTATAAAACGCGAATTTGATAAAAAAGAATTACCTGATGGTATGGAAATTTGCGAAGTACAATTAATGTCTTTAGCAAATAAGGTTCATAACACAGAAATGAATCACGAAATTGATGCTTACTTACCAAGCATTAACGAAATTTTTGAAGATACATCTAAAGAAGAATTAATTAAAAAATTCTTTTCTGTAGAGTTTTCGCGTTTCTTCAATTATTATAAAAACTCTAAAAACTTAAATGTAGAAGCTTCTTCTCAAGACAGTAGTAGATCTTCTAGTGGAGATAGCACAAGATTCTTCATAAACGTTGGTAGAAAAGACGGTTATGATTGGATGAAACTTAAAGACTATTTAAGAGACACTTTACAACTTGGTCGCGATGATGTTTTTAAAGTAGATGTAAAAGACAGTTTCTCTTTCTTTAACACAGAAAAAGAACACCAAGAAAAAGTATTAGCTTTCTTTACAGATTTTAAAGAAAACGGACGTTTTATAAACGTAGAAATCACAGAAGATCGTGGTGGACGTGACAGAAAACGTGGCGGAGGAAGACGTCGTGATGGCGGAAACGACCGTAGACGAAGAAGCGACAAACCAAAAGGAGAAAGACGCAGCAGAAGAAGTGAAGACTCTAACAGCTCTAACAAAAAAAGTAAACGTAGCAACAGAGATAAATCTGAATTTAAATCTACACACGGTAGACCAAGACGCTCTAGACGTTAAACCTTTTTGTTAATATTTAGTCAAATATATAAGAAGACGCTATCAATTAGCGTTTTCTTTATTATTTTTAGAGCATTAAATAATTACATGAAGTCATTTTTTACCCTTTTAATTTTAGTATTTAGCATTCAGATTGGTCTTGCTCAAGACAACAAACAAAAAGATAATAAAAATACTACCCAAACAAGAACAGTAGATTCTACTCAAATAAAAAAAGATTCTACCGTTAAAGGGATAATTATTGATGCTACCACAAAAAAACCATTAGAAAACGTAAACATCGTTAACCTTAATCAAGTTATTGGTACGGCAACTAATAATAAAGGAGAATTTGAATTACGCGCAGTAGCTAACGATACATTACACTTATCTTACCTTGGTTTTAAATCTGTAAAAGTAAAAGTAACTAACGACTGGGTTAATAAAATTGAAAAATCTACCATTACATTAACCGAGCTGGCGTTAGCTTTAGAAGAAGTTGTTGTAAGCGAACTTAAATTAACAGGTTATTTAGAAGTAGATATCAAACAAGTAAATGTAAACAACAACTACAGATATAGTATTAGTGGGTTAAGTACAGGTTACGAAGCAGGAAAAAAACAACCTAATGCCATAAATAAAGTGTTAGGATCTATTTTTAATCCTCTTGACTTTTTATACAATACCTTTAGTAAAAAAGGAAGAGAGTTACATAAGCTTAAAAAGATGAAAGAGGACGATAACATCCGTAATACTTTAGTTAAGCGTTTTGACCGTGATATGCTTACAGCTTTACTTGGCGTTACAAAAGTAGATTTAGATGAAATTGTAAGTCAATGTAACTATTCTGCAGAGTTTATTAATACCGCTAACGATCTTCAAATATTAGATGCTATTAGTGAATGCTACGAAGAATATAAAGTATTAAGTAGAACACGAAAAAAACGTCTTTAGTCTTTTATTAAATTTCAATAAATATGAAAAAAGACAATTTTGATTTATTTGAAGTTTTTGAAAGTTTTGGGTTTATGATTTTTTTTGTTTTAATAGCATCGGTTGGAGGAATTATAAAATTTATCTTTCTCAACATCTTTAGCTTAATTACCTTTAACAAAATAATTAAATTAGAAAAGCTATGGAAAAAAGAAAATATTGAGAAGTATGCATTAAACCCTTGGAATTTTGCACTTACTTTATTTTCATGCTTTATACTTTTTAAATATATATAAAAGTATACTCTAAGAATAAAATCGTTCTACAATTTCGTCATAACTTTTAATTGTCTTTTTACACCAGTCTAAACGCTTTTCTAACTTCTCTGTTTCAGTTAATTGCCAATTTATATCTGTTTTTTTCAGTTTACTAGTTACGTGTTGTAAGATTATTGCTGCACTTACAGATATATTTAAACTTTCTGTAAAGCCAACCATTGGTATTTTTAAATAAGCATCTGCTTGTTGTAACACCTCATCAGATAATCCTTCGGTTTCTCTTCCAAAGAAAAAACACGACTTTTTTGTCACATCAAAGTCTGATAAATCACAATCGTTAGTGTGTGGCGTTGTTGCTACAATTTGATATCCTTTAGCTTTTAAATCTTTAATACTATCTTTTACTGTATGATAGCGGTTTAAATCAACCCATTTTTGTGCGCCCATTGCAATTTCTCTATCTATACGCTTTGTATTTTGCTCTTCTACAATATTTACTTCTTGTATACCAAAAACATCACAACTACGTATTACTGCACTAGTGTTATGTAATTGATACACATCTTCTGTTGCTACAGTAAAATGCTTTGTACGTTGGTCTAGTACTTTATGAAAACGCTCTAAACGATTTTCTGTTAAATAACCTTCTAAATGTTCTAAAAGTTTAATATCTATCATGAGTTAAAAATAAAAAAACCTGACAGTTATTTGCTATCAGGTTTGCTTTAATATTTAAATTTTAAGCCTAATTAGATCCTATATTTCCTTGTGCTAAATGATAGTTAGTAGTTGTTTCACTTAAAACAACATCTACATAGGCGTCAATAGTTAGTAGATCTTGATAAAGTAATGGGTTTCCGTTTTCATCTTCTGCTATGTTAGAAAAGCTTTTTCCTGTTGTCCCATCTACATTATTAAAAGTATAAATAAGATTACCTGGTGCATTTGCTATATTCCCAGAATATATATAAGCTGGATGAGATCCTCCAGATGGCAAATTAGAAAGGTTAAAAACAGCTAAAGCTTCACCATTAATACGCTCTGTAAAAGTTATGTTTCCTGATACGCCATCTAAATCTACTTCTTGCAATGTATAACTTGTTGTATTTTGGGTTAACTCATTTTGACCTATGTCTACATATGCTACTATTTGAGAGTTATTACTATCTACACGTACAGTCAAATAACCATCCATATTTAGCAATTGTTGATATGAAATTTGCGTGCCGTCATCTTTAGTATTAAAAGTTGTAAAGCTTTCTCCAGTCTCGCCGCTAGCAGGAACTAGACTAATGCTTATTGGACCAGTTTCAGCAGCTGTATTAGAGTGGATATAAGCTGGTAACATTGCGTTAGATGGTGTTCCTGTTAGATTTAACTCTACACTTATAGTTCCGTTAGAATTATTTATAAAACGTGCAGTCCCAGAAACACTATAACCATTTGCAGATTGTAATTGATATGTTTTTGAAGCTATTTCTACATTCTCTGCAACATCATCTTTTGTACAACTTGAGAAAACAATAAAAATTGAAAATAGTATTGAAATTTTTTTTAAGATTTCCATGGATTGAAATTATTGATTAGTTTTAATTAATTGTTTAAGATTTTAAGCGACATTATCTTAAACTGCATTTACTTGGCTAAAATAACACAAAAAAATGAAACACCTTGTAGTTTTAACTGGCGCTGGCATGAGTGCAGAAAGCGGATTAAAAACTTTTAGAGACGAAAATGGTTTGTGGGAAGGACATGACGTAATGAAAGTAGCTTCTCCACAAGGTTTTGCTAGTAATCCCAATTTAGTTTTAGAATTTTACAACCAACGTAGAAGACAATTAAAAACTGTACAACCAAATGCTGCGCACAATACTTTAGCCGAACTTGAAAACAACTTTAAAGTATCTATAATCACTCAAAACGTAGACGATTTACATGAACGTGCAGGCAGCAGTAATGTAATTCACTTACATGGTGAACTATTTAAAGCAAGAAATATTGCTGATGAAACTTCTGTTGTGCATTGGGAAGATGATATTGTTTTAGGTACAACAGATAAAAACGGGATACAATTAAGACCACACATTGTTTGGTTTGGAGAAGATGTTCCGTTATTTGAAAAAGCTATTAGCATCTGTCAAACTGCCGATATTTTATTAATTATTGGTACCTCTTTACAAGTTTATCCTGCTGCTAGTTTGATGCATTACACTGCGCAGAATACTCCTAAGTTTTATATAGATCCTAAACCTTCAATAGCATCAAAAGAGAATTTAACCGTAATAGGTAAAACTGCTACAGAAGGTATTAAAGATTTTATAAATAAAATACGTTAGTGCTTATTTATTAAGATTAATATCTGCTATTCGCTCTATACGATTACGCTCTAAGAACGCATCTATAGTTTCAAAATGTTCTATAACGCGTTGATCTTTAAATTCGAATACTTTTTGAGATAAGCCTTGCAAAAAGTCACGATCATGAGACACCAAAATTAATGTACCATCAAACTCTAAAAGTGCTTCTTTTAAAACGTCTTTAGATTTTAAATCTAGATGGTTTGTAGGCTCATCTAAAATCAACAAGTTAACTGGTTCTAAAAGCAATTTAACCATTGCTAATCTGGTTTTTTCTCCTCCAGATAATACACCAACTTTTTTATCAACATCATCACCAGCAAACATAAAACGACCTAAAATATTTTTTATTTGTGTTCTAATATCGCCTTGCGCAACTTCGTCTACAGTTTGAAAAATAGTTAATTCTTCATCTAATAAAGAGGCTTGATTTTGAGCAAAATAACCAACTTTAACATTGTGTCCTAATTGGCAAGTACCATCAACTTCAATTTCGTTTAAAATGGCTTTTATCATTGTAGATTTTCCTTCACCATTTCTTCCAACAAAACAGACTTTTTCGCCTCTTGCTATAGACATATTTGCATCTTTAAAAACGACTTTATTATCGTATGCTTTTGAAACGTCTTTAACAGTAACAGGATAATCTCCAGATCTTGGTGCTGGCGGAAAACGTAATTTTAATGAAGAGTTATCTATTTCGTCAATTTCAATAATTTCTAACTTTTCTAGCATACGCTCGCGCGAAGCAACTTGATTAGTTTTAGAATATGTGCCTTTAAAACGCTCTATAAACGCCATATTATCGGCTATAAATTTTTGTTGTTCTTGGTACGCTTTTAATTGATGGCTACGTCTATCTGCGCGTAATTGTATATAATGGCTGTAATTGGCTTTATAGTCGTAAATACGTCCCATAGTTACTTCTATAGTACGATTGGTGATATTATCAATAAATGCTCTATCGTGAGAGATTACCATAACCGCATTGGCTTTGTTAACTAAAAAGTCTTCTAACCAAATTACAGACTCTATATCTATATGGTTTGTAGGCTCATCTAACAGGATTAAATCTGGTTTTTGTAATAATATTTTTGCTAACTCGATTCGCATACGCCAACCACCAGAAAACTCATTGGTTTGACGGGTAAAATCTTCTTGTTTAAAACCTAAACCTTTAAGTGCTTTTTCTACTTCGGCATCATAATTAACATCTTCTAATGCATAATATTTTTCACCTAAATCGGACACTTTTTCTATGATAGACATATACTCGTCACTTTCGTAATCTGTACGTGTTTCTAATGCTTTATTTAGCTTGTCCATTTCATCACGCATTTCAAAAACATGTTTAAATGCTTTTGCTGCTTCTTCAAAAACTGTACAATTATCTTCTGTCAATAAATGCTGTGGTAAGTAGGCGATTACAGCATCTTTTGGTGTACGCACGTGTCCTCTAGTTGCATTTTGTACACCTGCAACAATCTTCATCATTGTAGATTTTCCTGCACCGTTTTTTCCCATAAGGGCAATTTTATCGGTTGGGTTTATAACAAAAGACACGTCTTTAAATAGCGTTGTACCACTAAATTCTACAGCTAAATTATCTACTGAAATCATAAAAATAATCCTATAAGTTTAGGGTTGCGAAAGTAATAAAAAGAGTAATGTAATGTTCTATTTTATTTATTCTTCTCTTCTATCCACTTACTCATATACTTATTACTTTGTAGTGTATGATGTTGTAGTATTTGTCCTATGAAGTTTTTTTGACGACGAAGCGGTAATTCGGCTTCAATATGCTTTATAGTTTCAATAGTATCTTTTAAGTAGATATTTTTGTCAAAAAATGTATTAAGTATTCTAAACCCATTTTTTTGTTTACCACGCCAATAAATTTTGTTGGTATAAAGTTCTACTGCTTGTTTAGCAAAATTTTTGGCATCATCTTCTATAAAAGCATTAGTGTCTTTTAATGTGCCATACATACCTTCTGCTCCAATAGTTGTTGTTACACAAGGTGTACCTGTTTTCATGGCATCAATAATTTTTCCTTTTAAACCAGCACCAAAGCGTAATGGTGCTAAAAGTACTTTGGCTTGTTTTACAACTTCTGAAACATCTTCGGCAAATCCTTTAATTAAAAATCCATTTTTAGGATCATTTAATTGTAAATGTTTTTGTGATACATATGCGCCATATACATGCATTTCGGCTTTTGGCAATTCTTTTCTTATTAATGGCCAAATATCGGTTTTAAGGTAATTTACCGCATCTTCGTTAGGCTGATGTAAAAAATTACCAATGGTTACAAAGTGTTGACGTTGCTTAAAATTAGGAACTTGTTTTTGATCCTCAATAGACACTGGATCCAACATAAAAGGTAAATAATACAGTAAGTTTGGGCTTATATTAAACTGTGTTATTAAGATATCTTGTTCTACTTGAGAGATGATCAAACTTAAATCTGATCTTAAAATGCTTGCAATTTCGCGTTTTGCAAAATCATTTTGTAAATAAGAAATATTAAAAAGTGCTTGATCTTTTAAAGCTTGTTGTCTTCCTTTTCTTAAAAAATGTAAATCTTCTGTATCTAAAATCCTTAAAGCATCAGGACATTGTTCTGCAACACGCCAACCAAACTGTTCTTCGGTCATAAAACGATCAAAAAGGACAATATTTGGGTTTAGTTTTTTTATAAAAGTATCAAAACTAGAGTCGTTCAACTTAATGCTTTCAACTTTTATATTAATAGATTCAAGATCATAAGCGTTATCTGTTTTACTACAAGTTGTAGCAAAAGTAATATTGTAATCAGCTTGCTGAAACATTTCAATAAGCTGTAACATCCTACTACCTGCAGCCGAACTTTTAGGTTCTGGCCAAACAAACCCTATGATTAATAACTTTTTACTCATTAATTATTTTTGAGGAATAGATTGCAATGCATAACCCATGCGTACTTTTTTTGCCCAAGCAACAACAGCTTCAATTTGTTCTGGACTTAAATCTGCTTCTGTATGGGACAAAGTATAGCTAGGTAAAGGCATTTCTTTTTCTTCAACTTCTTCTATTAATTCTTCAAATTTATGATCTTTTCTTTTTACAGAATATTCTGACCATTTAGAAAAGTTTAGGTGTTTTTTTCCGTCTTCTACATGTTCTGCCATCCAATAATTTACTGGTGTAATTTTACTATACCATGGGTAAACTGTATTACTACTATGACAATCAAAACAAGTATTTTTTAAAATAGCTTTAACCTCTTCATTTGGATTTGTCTCTTCTAAAAAAGCAGTAAGATCTTTAGTATCTCCTGTATTTTTATCTGGTGAAAAAAATTGAGCAATAACTAAAACCACAAGCAATGCTATTAGAATTTTCTTTACTATTTTCATTTTAATTAAATTTAAACGCTAAAAATAGTAAATCTTGACTACAGAAACGCTTTATAAAGAATTAAATTACGTTAACCATTCTAGAGAAAAAAGAATGTATTATGCCCAAATGGTTATTAATGACAGTAGTTTGATCCCAAAACTTATTGAGATTTTAATGCAAGTTGATGATAAAGTCTCTCCAAGAGCAGCATGGGTTTTAGAGTTTGTATGCAAGGATAATTTAAATGTTATCATTCCTTATTTAGATCTATTTACCACAAACATGCATCGGGTTAAAAAAGAACAAGCTGTAAGACCTGTTGCTAAAATTTGCGAATACTTAGCTAACGCCTACTTTTCTAAAACAGAAAATAAAATAAAAGACGCTTTAACACAAACGCATAAAGAACGTATTATTGAAGTTGCTTTTGAGTATATGATTGGAGATTATAAAGTAGCGCCAAAAGCGTATTCTATGACTACTTTATACCTTTTTGGAAAAGAATTTAATTGGATCCATCCAGAATTAGCTATTATATTAGAGCGTGATTTTTATAATGAAAGTGCCGCTTTTAAAGCTAGAGCAAGACACATTTTAAAAAAAATCAAAGCTTAACTTTTTTGAAAAAATTATAGACTGATTAATTTTTGTCTTCCTCTTAAAAAACTATCTTTATGCCTTTCAAAAAAACAAGCAAAATATGTCTTTAAGCCAATTAAATGCCATCTCTCCTATTGATGGTAGATACAGAAATAAAGTAGAAAAGTTACAAGATTTTTTCTCTGAAGAAGCATTAATCAAATATCGTGTTTTAGTTGAAATTGAATATTTTATTGCGCTTTGTGAAGTGCCTTTACCTCAACTAGAAGATGTTAATACATCTGTATTTGAAGATCTAAGAAAAATTTACAAAGAATTTTCTTCTGAAGACGCGCAAGCCATCAAAGACATAGAAAAAGTAACCAACCACGATGTAAAAGCAGTTGAATACTTTATTAAAGAAAAGTTTGATACACTTGGACTAAGTGATCATAAAGAATTTATTCACTTTGGTTTAACCTCTCAAGATATTAATAATACAGCAATACCATTAAGTATTAAAGAAGCAATGAATGATGCTTACGTACCAGAATACCTTAATGTTTTAAAAGAATTAAAACGTCTTGCTGAAGAGTGGAAAGATGTACCAATGCTTGCCAGAACACACGGTCAACCAGCATCTCCTACACGATTAGGAAAAGAGATTATGGTTTTTGTTGTGAGACTTGAAGAGCAATTTAACTTACTTAACGATATACCAAGCGCTGCAAAATTTGGTGGTGCAACAGGTAATTACAACGCACACAAAGTTGCTTATCCAAATATAGATTGGAAAGCTTTTGGGACTAGTTTTGTTCAAGAAAAATTAGGTTTACAACATTCTTTCCCAACAACTCAAATAGAGCATTATGACCACATGGCTGCTTTATTTGACTGCTTAAAACGCATCAACACCATTATAATTGACCTTGATAGAGATATTTGGACGTATGTGTCTATGGACTATTTTAAGCAAAAAATTAAAAAAGGAGAAGTTGGTAGTAGCGCAATGCCACATAAAGTAAATCCTATAGATTTTGAAAACTCTGAAGGAAACCTAGGTATTGCAAATGCTATTTTCGAGCATCTTTCTGCAAAATTACCGATATCTAGATTACAACGCGACCTTACAGATAGTACTGTTTTACGTAATGTTGGTGTACCATTTGGACATACTTTAATTGGCTTTGCTTCAACTTTAAAAGGTTTAGGTAAATTACTTTTAAACGAAGTAAAGTTTGCTGATGACTTAGAAAACAATTGGGCTGTAGTTGCAGAAGCCATTCAAACCATTTTAAGACGCGAAGGTTATCCTAACCCTTACGAAGCTTTAAAAGGTTTAACAAGAACTAATGAAACTATAAACCAAAATTCTATTTCAAATTTTATTGATACATTAGACGTAAATGATTCGATAAAAAATGAATTAAAAGCTATAACACCTAGTAACTATACAGGAATTTAAAATGTTTAAAGACAAGACTTCTATATTATTTGCAACCATAACCCTTCTAGTATTTTTTTTAGGAGGTTTATTTGATGTGTTATATAATCCTATTGTTATTGGTGCTTTACTTATTTCTTTTTGTCTTGTTATTGTTAATTTAATTTTAATTAAAAAAGAACCAGACGATGACGTTTGATAAAGAATAAAAAAATAAAAAAAGGCTTATCTAAACAGATAAGCCTTTTTAATTAACATTTAAACCTTAATTATTTAAAATAATTAAATAATTGATTTAGTTGGTTATTATCAACATCTGCGTGTTGAAATTCGGTAATTAATTTTACTAATTGTTCTGGTTTCATCTCATCACCTATTACTCTGACAAATGTAAAACCCATTTCTTTTGAGTTTGCTAGTACTAAAAACTCGTCTACTGTGTTTTCATTACCTATCGTACTTATTTTAAAACTTATACCATTATCTTTAAACTCCATCAACTCTTCGTACTTATCATTATTTAGTACTTTTTTTGCTTTTTGAAGTTCTTGTTCATAAGCTACGAAATCTCCATCATTAACACGGTAAGCTAACACATCTAATTTTTTAACTGAGTTATAGGCTTCTTTCTGTTCTGGTGACAAATCTGCTTTAGACAGATCTATCATCTTTGCAGATAAATCTAATGATAAAAACTCTGCTTGCTCTTTATGATCTACAAAATAGGTTTGTATAGAGTTTTCATCTTTACAACTTACAAAAAACAGTGCTAAAGTAAGTATGGTTAGTATTGATCTTAGTTGGCTTTTCATGATGTTTATTTTTTATTTTTTTTCTCTAATTCATCACCACCAGGTAAATTCATTTTGTTAGCAAGTTTAGATATTTGATTTAAATCTATATCTCCTGTTATGCTAATTACTACGGTTTCTATACTTCGTTTTTTTCCGTTAATTTCAATATTACTGTTTTTTGTAACAGCTTCTAAACCATTAACAAACATTAATAATTCGCTTACATGATCTTCGTCTTTACCTTCTTTAATATAAAACGTCATATTTACACCATCGTCTTTAATCATCATAAGTTCTTCTAAAGATGCGCTTCTTGATTTTACCCATTTTACAATATCTGAAGAAATATCTTTATCGTCTGTTGCCATAGTTTTAAAACTGGTAATACTATTTACCATATTAATGTATTCTTGCGCTTCTGGATCGTCTGTATTTATATCCATTTTTGCTAACATTTGAAACATTTTTGGCTTTATTGAAACATAAGTTACGTTTTCGTTATCACTATATTTTTCAAAAACATTTTGAGCCATTCCTGATAATGGAAGCATTAATAATGCTATTACTGCTATTAATATTGATTTTTTCATTGTATTTGTTTTAGTTGTTTTCATCTTGTTTTTATTTGTAAATTCTTTCTATTGGGTTGTTCATTTCTTTTAAATAGTTAACCTGTTTACCTGCTTGGTTTATTGCGGTTAAATACTCTACTTGTTTAGTCCCTTTATTAAGGGTTTGAGATACTAACTGTAAATATGATTTTGCTTTTTCATAATCTTGTTTGTCTTGTTCTGTAATAGTTTCATTTTGATTAAAATAAAACCCAACCATCAACGCAATTACTGCTGCAACACTTAACCACTTATAATTAAATTTCGTTTTAGTTTTTAATGGAAGTTGTTTTGTAAAGGTTTCTTGCTGGTTAAAAGAAAAGTAATTAAACATGGCTTTGTAATGCTGTAAATGAGGCGCTACAGTTTCTTGCGAAAAATAGTCTTTTAACTGTGCTTCTTCTTTAAGCGTTGTTTCTCCGTTTTCGTACTTTTCAATTAATTTTTCTATCTTATTTAACACCATAACTATGTGTTTTTGTTAGTTGTTCTCTTATTGTTTTTCTTGCTCTAGATAAGGCTACACGTATTGCTGTAGGTTTCATATCTAGCATTTTTGCTATTTCGTCAAAGTCATATTGCTCAATATCTCTAAGTTGTATGACCATTTTTTGTTGCTCTGGTAAATCTTCAATTATTTTTGCTATCCAGCTCATACTGTCGTTAAGCTCTACTTGTTTTTGCAAGGCTACTTTATGATCTTGATAGTTACTATGAACAATCTTTAAATTTTGTGCTTGTTTAGACTTTAATTTATCCAAGCAAAAGTTTTTTGTCATGGTCATAGAAAACGCTTCTACGTTTTTATAATCGCTTATTTTACCTTTATTTCTCCATAACTTTAATAACACTTCTTGAGTTGCATCTTCTGCTTCTTCTTTAGATACAAGTAATCGCTTTGCTAAACGAAATACTTTATCCTTAAAAGGCATTACTGTATTTAAAAACTCAGTCTGTGTCATTTTGGTTTTGGTGGTTTCTATTACGACGAGTAACTATTAATTTTGTTACAAAGTTTTTTTATTTGATTGTAAATTAAGTACTTTTAAGTAGAAAAATTGAAAAGAAAACTATGAAATTGAATTACAAATTTTCCGTTATCGGGCTACTTTTTCTTGCCCTAACAAGTTGTTTTAGTGATATTGATGATGATCCTATTTCTGATACCGAGATTAAAGATTTTGTATGGAAAGGTCTAAACTTATGGTACTTTTGGCAAGGTACCGATAGCGCTCCAGATTTGGCTGACAACAGATTTTCTAACGATACAGACTACATTAATTTTTTAAATAGCTTTGATTCGCCTAACCAATTATTTTATTCACTTTTAAGTGATGAAGATCGTTTTAGCTGGATTGTTGACGATTATTTTGCTTTAAGTGGCTCTTTAAGTGGCGTATCCAAAAATAACGGTATGGCTTTTGGATTAGGACTAATAGATAATGGTCCAAATGTTTTTGGTTATGTACAATACGTTTTACCAAACTCTAGTGCTTCTGAAAATAACGTTATACGTGGCGATATTTTTTTAACCGTAAACGGAACACAATTAACTGAAGATAATTACTTAAGTCTTATATCTAGCGACGTTTATACTATTGGTTTGGCAGAACTAGATAATAATGACAACTTGATTTTGACAGGTGAAGAAATTACGCTTACAAAACAAATCTATCAAGAAAATCCAATTTATATTTCTAACACTTTTGAAGTAAACGGTATAAAAGTAGGTTATTTAATGTACAACCGTTTTTTAAGTGACTACGACCAACAACTTAACCAAGTCTTTGCAAATTTTGTTGCTGAAGGTGTAGATGAATTAGTGCTTGACCTTAGGTATAATCCTGGTGGCAGTGTAAATAGTGCTATTAATTTAGGTAGTATGATTACAGGAAACACTACTAACGATGTATACTTAAAACAAATTTGGAATAACAAAATTCAATCTACTTTTACAGATGAAGATGTTACGCGATACTTTACTCAAACGCTTTCTAACGGAAATTCTATAAATAGTTTAAACCTTAATAAAGTATACATATTAGCTCAAAACTCTTCTGCTTCTGCTAGCGAATTAGTTATAAACGCACTAGAACCTTACATTGATGTTATTCATATTGGAGATGTAACTAGAGGAAAAAATGAATTTTCAATAACACTTTACGACAATCCTGACTGTGCTTTTTTACCACCTAATACAAACTGTAACGGAAGTATAAATCCTAATCACACTTGGGCAATGCAACCTTTAGTTGGAAGAAGTGAAAATGCAGATGGTTTTTCAGACTATACTAATGGTTTAACACCAGATATATCTTTAGATGAAAGTTTATCTAATTTAGGCGTTTTAGGACAACAAGACGAACCGCTTTTAGCTAGAGCCATACAACACCTAACAGGTAATGGAAGAACAGGAGAAACCATTATAGAAAATAAAATTGAACTATTTGACTATTCTAACAAACACACGCCAACTGGTACAAATATGTATTTAGAACCGGATGACGTGCCAATGCTTTAAACAAAAAAAGCCTCAAAATAAATTATTTTGAGGCTTTTTTATTATAATTTAAACTTATCTTTTAGTTAAAGTATATTTTAGAAGCTCCAACACCAACGCTAAAGCTTTCAGATAAAGTTCCGCTAGAAATATCATAGACTTTTAATGTGCTCTGTGCAGAAAAACTTGCATCTGTTAAAAACAAATTACCATCTTTTACAAACATACCATAAGCATATCCTGCTTCCACACTAAATAAAGAAGAACTTGGTAAGTTTGTAGCCGTATCTGCTAATCCATAAACTTCATTGTTTAATATATAATAAGCCATTCCGTTAGAATACGACATTAAACTTGGGTGATTACCTGTAGCAAATTCGATTGTAGATATTACTGAATTATCATTAGTATTTATTCTTGTAATTGATGCTAAAGTTTCTCCAGTAGCTTGCCAAGACTGTCCACCTTCACTTAAAACTAATAAGTTTCCTTGAGAGTCTAAAACCATTTCGTCTGGAACATCGTTTACAGAAATAGTTGCTACTGTTGAGTTTGATGTTGTTATTACAGAAACCTCATTATTTGCACCATATCCACCTTTATGAGACACAAATACTTTATCATTATTAGCTAATACTTGTTCTGGTCCTTCACTTACTGGTATAGTAGATGTTACTGTATAAGAGTTTAAATCTACCACAGCAATATAATCGTCTGTAGTAGTAAATGGATCTGCCCAATCTGATACGTAAGCATTAGAGCCATTAAATCCTATATATCTTGGTGTTGTTAATCCTGTAGTTATTGTTGTAATTAACTCAAAAGTATAACGGTTTACTACTGTAATTGTACCAGAATCTTGGATGATGTAGGCTTTATCACCATTAAAACCAATAGACTGTAAATATACGCCTAGTGTTTCTCCATTTACATTAAAATAAATGTCATTTTCTGAAGTAGAAAAATCGTTAGAGATATAAGACACAGAAGATGGTCCTCCTTCTGCACTAATAATAAATCCGTTTTCGTAATCGCCTAACGGTTCTTGAGGCATTGTTCCATCATCATCGTTAGAACAAGAAAATAAAAGGGATAATCCTAATACTGAATACAATAGTTTTTTCATGAGTTGTTATTAAAATTTATAGTGTAATTGAATGTTATAATTTCGGTTAGGCATAGGTCTAAAAATTACATTTTGATATGGTGTATCGTATAAATTATTAATGTCTAAACCTAATCTAAGATTATGATTTTTGTTTTGTATTAATTGATAAGAAATGCCGATATTTCCTAAATCATATTTAGGTAAGCTGTAAAGTGGACTTATAATATTATCTTCGGTAGTAAAAACCATGTCATTAAACATATGCTGATAGTAAAAAGACAATCTTTTAACATTGTAAGCTATACTAACATTAGCTTTATGTTTAGGTACATAGATTAACTGTTTATTAGTCTCTAAATCTTCCGAAATAGTATAAGAATAGTTTCCGTTTAAAGTAATAGTATGACTTCCAAATGTTTTGTTTAATTTCAAACCTAATTCTGCACCATAACTATGTGTTTGATCTATATTTATTGGTGACCAAAAACCAGAGTTACTAGGTTTCCATTGTATTAAATTTTCATTTTTAATATAATATGTATTAAGGTCTAATGTTACCCATTTGTATTGTAATTGATGACCTAAATCTACTTGATAAGACGTTTCTGGTTTAAGATTTAGATTGCCACCAGGTTGCCAAAACAAGTCGTTAAATGTTGGTACTCTAAAATTCTTAGAGGCATTTAACATTATTTTGTAAAAGTTATTAAACTGATAACTTCCGTCTAAAGAAAATAACAATGGACTTTCAAAATCTGAAGTAACATCTTGTCTAATATTAAAAGCTATAGTAGATTTTGTATCAGGTTTATAAGTAGCTATTGCTGTTGCAGAAAATGCATTACGATTTGGTGACCCAAAACTACTACCATCTGCTTCAAAATAATTATAATCAAGGATACTTTTTAAAGCTATTTTTTTGGAAAGATTGTAATCTAAAACATGTTTAATTAGATAGGTATTTACTTTGCCATAACTATAACCATCTAAGTCTTTATTTTGGTAAAATTTAAACAGCTCTTGTAAATGAGCTACTTTTACTTTTGAGGTGTAACGATTACCAATATTTGCCCATTCTAATAATGTTCTAAAGTTTTCATCTAAATATTTATTTCTAGAAATTGTATTTAAGGTACCAGACAGCTCTCGTTCACCTAAAAACGCTTGATGATATAGTTTTAAGATATTATTTTCTGATATAAAATATCCTAAATTGACATTAAAATTTAAATTATTAAAAGCTCCGTTTTCATTAACTTCATTTGTACCTAAATACTTGTAATCATTATCTGAAGTCACATATTGAAACCCAAAATTTACTGCAAATTTAGAGCTACCATAATTAGTATTAAAACTTGCTTTTTGTGTGTTAAAACTTCCATAGTTTAACCTTAGTTGATTGTCAAAATGCGAGCTAAAATTTAACTTATTATTTAAGTGAATACTACCGCCTATTGCGCCACTTCCGTACTGTACACTTCCGCCTCCATTTTTTATAACGACGTTATCAAAATTATTAACGTTAATTAAATTAAAATCTGTTTGACCATTAAGTTGAGAGTTTATAGAAATTCCGTTCCAGATTACAGCGGTTTGTGAGGCATTTGTACCTCTAAATGATGGGGAAGACACCATACCATAACCATTTTCTTTAAAGTAAACATTACTATTAAAACGCAAAATATCTGTAAAAGATTTAGAGTCGTTTTGTAACACAGAATCTTTTAATGTTGTTGTTTTAAACCCATAATTATTCTGCTGTAACTTAACATCGCTTAAAACAACAGTTTCTAACGTTTGTACAGAATCTACTTTGATTTGCCCTTTTAAAGCAATTGTGCTAAAGCACAAAAAAACAAGACTATAAAATAATTTCATAAACCTTAAAACCTTTTTCCCGAAGGTTATTAATTATAATTATAGAATTTGGCAGGTCTCCTGACTTGCGTCTTGCTATTGGTCTTCCCATCTAATAAAGACAGTGACATGAAGTAAAATAACAAGCTTTATAGCTTACAGTTGCGGGAACAGTTCTGGATTTTAACCAGATTCCCTTTTAATTTGATACAAATAATATTATATCAAAACCAAAATCTGCTGCAAATGTAACAGATAAAATAAATAAAGACTATTTTTTCTTATTCATTTTATAAATCAAATACACAAAGCCTAATAAAAAATGAAGAATAATAACACCTGCTACTATATATATTGTTAAATTTGAACCGTCTCGCATGGCAAATAATTTTGATAAATTTACATGCTTTTTTAGTCAACAACAGTTACAAATGTTACAAAAACACCTACTATTTTATATTTCTATTTTTTTATCGCTTTTTACTAATTGTAAAGAAGATAAGGGCATAAAAAAACCTTTACCAAACGTTATTGAAACTAATTTAAACTTAAATTACGCAAAAGGTTTTAGTATAAAAAACAACGGGAATTTTAAAGTATTAACTATTACAAACCCTTGGCCAAAAGCAGATAAAAATTACCGTTACGCTTTAATATCTAAAGAAAACGCTGCAAAAACAACATTAAATAAAGATGAATTTGATGGTATTATTACCATTCCTATTCAGAACATTGTAGTAACATCTACAACTCATATTCCTGCTTTAGAATTGTTAAATGAAGTTAAAACCTTAGTAGGTTTTCCTGGTACAAACTATATATCTTCAATTAAAACAAGACAACGTATTGACGATGGTTTAGTAAGAGAACTTGGTAAAAATGAAGGCCTAAATACCGAAGTCCTTTTAAGCATAAATCCTGATGTTGTCGTTAGTTTTGGTGTAGACGGAAAAAGTAAATCTTTAAACACCATAAAAAAAGCAAACATACCTGTAATTTATAACGGAGATTGGGTAGAAAAATCGCCACTTGCCAAAGCAGAATGGATTAAGTTTTTTGGAGCATTGTATGATAAAGAACAACAAGCAGATTCTATTTTTAAATCTATTGAAACAAGTTATAAAGACGCAAAACAATTAGCAAAAACAGTTACCAATCAACCAACTGTAATTAGTGGCGCATTACACAAAGATGTATGGTATTTACCAAGCGGAACTAGTACCGAAGCACAGCTTTTAAAAGATGCTAACCTTAATTATTTATATGCAGACACTGAAGCTGCTGGTAGTTTAGCTTTAAATTTTGAAAGTGTCTTTGCAAAAGCCAAACAAGCCAATTTATGGTTAAGTCCGTCGTATTATTCTTCTATGGATGCACTAAAAGAAGCTAATCCGCATTACACACAATTTGACGCTTTTAAAAACAATCAAGTATACTCTTTTACTAATGCAACTGGCGCAACTGGTGGCGTTTTATACTACGAAACAGGTTTTGCAAGACCTGATTTAGTTTTAAAAGACATAATTAAAATTGGTCATCCAGAACTTTTAAAAGATTACAAACCTTATTTTTTTAAAGCTTTAAAGTGAATCAAAACCAGTCATACAAATGGACGTTTTTAGCACTTAGTTTAGGGCTTATTGCTTTGTTTATTTTAAACATTAGTTTAGGATCTGTACAGATTTCATTTTCTACCATTATTGATAGTTTTTTTTCATCTTCAGACACCTTAACTAATAAAGAATATATCATTCAAAATTACCGTTTACCTAAAGCGATTACAGCCATTTTAGTAGGTTCTGGCTTAGGTATTTCTGGTTTGTTAATGCAAACCTTATTTAAAAATCCTTTAGCTGGTCCATTTGTTTTAGGGATTACTTCTGGTGCAAGTCTTGGTGTTGCTTTAGTTATTTTAGGCAGCTCGGTCTTTGGTGGATTTTTAGGTACGTTTTTAATTAGCAAATGGAGTTTGGTAATTGCTGCAAGTTTAGGTAGTTTTTTAGTATTATTACTTGTACTTATCGTATCAAGTAGAGTTAGAGATACGATGGCAATTTTAATTATAGGGTTAATGTTTGGTAGCATTACTGCTGCAATAGTTAGTGTGTTATCTTATTTTAGTTCTGCAGAGCAATTACAACAATACATTTTTTGGGGATTTGGTAGTTTAGGCGATTTAGATTGGCAAGAGTTAATCATATTTATTATTATTTACAGCTTTGGACTGTTCTTTAGTATCCTTTCAATTAAAGGGTTAAACTCTTTATTATTAGGCGATAATTATGCTAAAAGTTTAGGTTTAGATTTAAAGAAAAGTAGATTTATCATCATCATTGCAACTAGTTTATTAGCAGGAACTATTACCGCTTTTGCTGGACCAATTGCTTTTATTGGTTTGGCAATTCCGCATTTAACACGACAATTATTTAAGACTTCAAACCATAAAATATTATTACCAGCTGTGTTTTTAATTGGAGCCATTATTATGCTTATTTGCGATAGTATTGCACAATTACCAAACAGCGATTATTCGTTACCAATTAATGCAATAACCTCTTTATTTGGTGCACCAATAGTGATTTGGTTACTAGTTAGACAACGTAAAATGATATTTTAAAATGAATGTAAAAAACCAAAATATCATCCTAAAAACTAAAAATTTAGACATAGGTTATATTTCTAAAAAGAAAGAAACACCTATTGCTAAAAACATAAATATTAGTCTAAATAAAGGTGAATTAATAGCGCTTGTCGGCGGAAATGGAATAGGAAAATCTACATTATTAAGAACATTAACCAAAGTTCAACCTGCTTTAAACGGTGACATTTTTATTAAGGAGAAATCACTAAAAAATTATAATAATTTAGAATTAGCAAAAGAGATGAGTTTGGTTTTGACAGAGCCTATTTCATCTAAAAATTTAAGCGTTTTTGAGCTTGTCGCTCTGGGAAGACAACCTTATACAAACTGGATAGGCAACTTAACAACAACAGATTTAGAGGCTATAAAAAAAGCCATTCAACTTACAAATATTGAAGATTTACAACACAAAAAATGTTTTGAGCTAAGCGATGGACAACTTCAAAAAGTAATGATTACACGTGCTTTAGCCCAAGACACACCAATTATTATTTTAGACGAGCCTACAACGCATTTAGATATGTATCATAAAGCATATCTTTTAAAACTGCTAAAGCAATTAACGATAGATACTGGCAAAACCATATTATTTTCTTCACATGAAATTGATTTAGCCATTCAACTTTGTGACAGTATGATTGTAATGACAAAAGACCAAGTAGTTTCTGATCAACCATGTAACCTTATTTCAAAAGGTATTTTTGAAAGTCTTTTCCCTAAAGATTTAATTGTTTTTGATGAAAAAACAGGAAGTTTTAGAGTGAAGAAATAGTTGAGAAAACTTTTTAACTTGTAGATTTCAACTTATAACTTTATTTTATCTTTGAAAAAATCAAAATTTTAAATGAGCTACAACATCATTCTTATTTTAGCAATACTAATTTCGGCAGCAATTGGCGGTTATTTAGGTATGCTTTTTACCAAACTAAAAAGTAAAAGTGAAAAAAGTACTTTAGAAGAACGTAATGCCAATTTACAACAACAATTTAACGAGTTTAAAGCCTTTCACGACAGTGAAAACCAAAAACAAAATGAAACATTTAATCATCAATTAAATGAATTACGTCAACAAATTACAAAAACCGAAAACGAGCGTGAAGACATTAGGCGCGAAAAAGAATTTTTAAACGCAGAATTAACCAGACGTAATACAGAGTATGACAATCTTCAGCAACAAAATTTAAAACGTGATGAAGAATTAGCACAACAACAAGAGCAATTACGTAAAGATTTTGAGTTATTGGCAAATAAAATTCTTGAGGAAAAGTCAAATAAATTCACCGAGCAGAATAAAGAAAATATCAAGAATATTTTAAATCCATTACAGGAAAAAATTCTAACCTTCGAGAAAAAAGTAGAAGACACACAAAAGGAAAGTATAAGCATGCATAGTGCTTTAAAAGAGCAATTACTGGGCTTAAAAGACCTAAATCAACAAATGACTAAAGAAGCCACAAACCTTACTAGAGCATTAAAAGGCGATAGTAAAATGCAAGGAAATTGGGGCGAATTAGTACTAGAACGTGTTCTTGAAAAATCTGGTTTAGAAAAAGACCGCGAGTATTTTGTACAGCAAAGTTTTACTCGTGCAGATGGAACACGAGTCTTACCCGATGTGGTTTTACACTTACCGGATAACAAAAAAATGATTATTGACAGTAAAGTGTCTTTAACCGATTACGAACGTTACGTTAATGCAGATGAAGACGAACGCGCAATATTTTTAAAAGCGCACTTAAATTCGATAAAAAAACATATCGAGCAACTATCTGAAAAAAATTATCAAGATTTATACGATATAGAATCGCCAGATTTTGTTCTTCTATTTATCCCAATAGAACCAGCATTTGCAATAGCAATAAACGAAGATAACACGCTTTACAACAAAGCTTTTGAGAAAAATATTGTAATTGTAACACCTTCTACCCTACTTGCTACTTTAAGAACTGTAGACAGTATGTGGAACAACGAAAAACAACAACAAAATGCAATTGAAATTGCACGTCAAGCTGGTGCATTATATGATAAATTTGAAGGCTTAGTTAAAGATTTAACTGGTGTTGGTAAAAAAATTGACGATGCTAAAAAGGATTATTCTTCTGCAATGAATAAGTTAGTAGAAGGACGAGGAAACTTAATTACCAGCGTAGAAAAAATTAAAAAATTAGGCGCTAAAGCCAAAAAATCTTTACCAGAAAACATTGTAAAACGAGCTATAAACGACGACTAAACTAATATTATATGAAATTTTTAATCAAATCAATAGTAATCATTCTAATCTTAGTTGCTGGCTACTTTGCCTTTATCTATTTTGTGCCTTACAGCGAAGGTGTAAGAGCTGGAGAACTTGTAAAGTTTAGTAAAAAAGGTGTGATGTTTAAAACTTGGGAAGGCGAAATAAGTCAAGGTGTTAGTGAAGCACAAATATTTCAGTTTTCTGTAGAAAAAGGAAAATCTCAAGTTATTGAAGATTTAAATAAATATCAAGGTCAGTTTGTAAAACTGTCTTATGTAGAGCGTTATCAAAGTTTTTTCTGGCTTGGTGATACCAAATATTTTATAACTAAAGTTGAAGAAAAAGAGCGTAATTAAAATCTAAATGTCTAATAAAACTTTATACACTATTAATAGATGGCTATTAAGAGCTAGATATATCTTTGTTTTTTTATTGGGAGCAGGTTTACTTTCAATAGGTCTAGAATCAATTGTACAACCTAATTTAGAAACAAGTAACAAAGAGTTAGATACAGTTCTTACAGTTGGAACAATAATTTTTGGTTTAATTTTTATTGTATTTGGTTTTTACTACAAAAAAGACATTGAAATTTATATTAGACAACAACAATTATGAGCAATAAATCCTATAAAAAAGTAGATGCGTCACGTGTAAGTATTTCGCAATTAATGCAACCTTCACACTCTAATTTTGGAGGAAAAATTCATGGTGGTTACATTTTAAATTTAATGGATCAAATTGCTTTTGCTTGTGCCTCAAAACACTCAGAAACTTACTGTGTAACTGCAAGTGTAGATACTGTAGATTTTTTAAACCCAATAGAAATTGGCGAGCTTGTTACTATGAAAGCTTCTGTAAATTTTGTTGGCAATACATCTATGGTAGTTGGTATTAGAGTAGAATCTGAAAACATACAAACAGGAGCTGTAAAACATTGCAACTCGTCTTATTTTACCATGGTTGCAAAAGATGAAAGTGGCGACTCTAAAAAAGTACCAGGTTTAATTTTAAATGACATGAATGAAGTTAAACGTTTTTTAAAAGCCATCAAACGAATGGAAACTAAAAAACAACGTCAAAGCGAGTTTGATAGCGAAGATTTTTCTCATATTGATTACTTACCCTTATTAGAAAAATACAAAGTTAAAATTGAATTACCAGAACAGTTTAATTAAAAAAAGCCTCAATAAATGAGGCTTTTTTTTAAATCTTTACAAATTTTTTGGTAATTGATTGCTTTTCATTTTTAAAGCTTATTTTAATCAAGTACACTCCGTTATTCCAATCTGAAACAGATATTTTGTTTTTCTGTGTTAAAACAGTATTGCTGTAGATTTTTTTTCCTAAAACATTAAAGATTTCAATATAATATTCATCATCAAAAGCAGGAAAATTAATATTTAACTGCGTTGAAACTGGATTTGGATAGACATCTATTCTTTTAGAAGCTTCTTCAAAGTTAGGAACACTTAAAGTACCTTCTGGTACTACAGTAATTACGCCATACATGTTACCACTATGCGGTGTGCATACGTAAGGATTTGTTCCAACAGATGTAAATGTTCTTTGAAAGGTCACTCCTGCTCCAGAAGATATAAAACCGCTATCCCAAGTCTCAGTACTTCCTGCACTACTTGTTACGGTATGTGTTCCTGTTGCGTAATAATTCCAAATTACAGTATCTCCTACTTCTATAGTTCTATCTGCGTTTGTAGGATCTGTAGTTGGTGTAACATCAGAGTTTGATCCAAAAGACCAATCTATAGTTACTGTTTGTGTTTGTGCAACTATATTAAAAGTTGCTAAACAAGTTAAAATTAAGAGTAGTTTTTTCATCATAGTTTGTTTTTTTGTTATTAAATATACAAAAAACAAACCAAAACATACTGACTACCAGCTAACTAAAACTTGTTTAGCAATATAATTATTTACTTAAATACATTTTACGTCTTGCATAAAGATCATAAAACTCATCATCTTTAAGACTATCTATAAACAAGATACTTTCTCCTGTACTTTTCATTTCTGGTCCTAATTGCTTATTTACATTAGGAAATTTATTAAACGAGAATACTGGCTGTTTTATAGCATATCCATCAAGCTTCGGATTAAAATCGAAGTCGGTTACCTTCTTCTCTCCTAACATTACTTTAGTAGCATAATTTACATAAGGTTCTCCATATGCTTTTGCTATAAATGGTACTGTTCTAGAAGCTCTTGGGTTTGCTTCGATAATGTAAACAGTATCGTCTTTTACCGCAAACTGTATATTGATTAAACCTACTGTGTTTAATGCTAATGCTATCTTTTTAGTATGATCTTTTATTTGTTGCATTACTAAGTCACCTAAATTGAAAGGAGGTAACGTTGCATTACTATCTCCAGAGTGAATACCACATGGTTCTATATGCTCCATTATACCAATGATGTATACATTTTCGCCATCACAAATAGCATCTGCTTCTGCTTCTATTGCGCCATCTAAATAATGATCTAGTAATAATTTATTATTAGGAATACTACGTAGTAAATCTACAACGTGCTTTTCTAATTCTTTCTTATTAATTACTATTTTCATTCCTTGTCCTCCAAGTACATAAGATGGACGTACTAAAATTGGAAAATCTAATTTATCTGCTACAGCTAAAGCTTCTTCTGCTGTTTCGGCTGTATCAAACTTAGGGTAAGGAATATTATTTTCTTTTAAAAGTTTAGAAAAACTTCCTCTGTCTTCAGCTAAATCTAGAGCTTCATAACTAGTACCTAAAATTTTGATGCCATATTTAGATAGTTTTTCTGCAAGTTTTAATGCAGTTTGACCACCTAATTGAACGATAACTCCTTCTGGTTTTTCATGACGAATAATATCGTAGATATGCTCCCAAAATACTGGCTCAAAATATAGTTTATCTGCGGTATCAAAATCTGTAGATACAGTTTCTGGGTTACAGTTTATCATTATAGTTTCGTAGCCACATTCTGCAGCAGCTAACACACCATGAACGCAACAATAATCAAACTCTATTCCTTGACCAATTCGGTTAGGTCCAGATCCTAAAACAATAATTTTTTTCTTGTCAGAAACTACACTTTCATTATCTGGTAAACGTGTTCCGTCTACGGTTTCTACATCATTTTCAAATGTAGAATAGTAATAAGGTGTTTTTGCCTCAAACTCGGCAGCACAAGTATCTACTAACTTGTACACACGATTTACGCCTAATTCATCACGTTTATTATACACTTGACTTTCTAAACAATTAAGCATGTGTGCTATTTGTCTATCACCATATCCTTTTTGTTTAGCTTCTAATAATAGGTCTTTTTCTATCGTGTCTATTGTATATGTGGAAATTTCTTTTTCTAATTGATACAACTCTTCATATTGACGTAAAAACCACATGTCTATTTTTGTGATTTCGTGAATACGACTTAGAGGAATACCCATTTGGATTGCATCGTAAATTACAAATACTCTATCCCAACTTGCGTTAGTTAGTTTATCTATAATCTGGTCATAGTTTTTATATCCTTTACCATCTGCTCCTAAACCATTTCTTTTAATTTCTAGAGATTGGGTAGCTTTATGTAAGGCTTCTTGAAAAGATCTACCAATACCCATTACTTCTCCTACCGCTTTCATTTGAAGACCTAAAGTACGATCTGATCCTTCAAATTTATCAAAGTTCCAACGTGGTATTTTTACAATAACATAATCTAATGTTGGCTCGAATAAAGCAGAAGTTGATTTTGTAATTTGGTTTTGAAGTTCGTCTAAATGATAACCTATAGCTAATTTAGCTGCTATTTTTGCAATTGGATATCCTGTTGCCTTACTTGCTAATGCAGACGAACGAGATACACGTGGATTAATTTCAATTGCGATAATTTCTTCATGTTCATCCGGACTTACCGCAAATTGTACGTTACATCCACCAGCAAAATCACCAATACTACGCATCATTTTTATTGCCATATCACGCATTTTCTGAAATGTTTTATCAGAAAGTGTCATAGCTGGCGCAACAGTAATTGAGTCCCCGGTATGGATTCCCATTGGGTCCATATTTTCAATCGTACAGATAATTACAACATTATCATTTTTATCTCTTAAAAGCTCTAGCTCGTACTCTTTCCAACCCATCATAGCCTTATCAATCATCACCTCATGTATTGGTGATACTTCTAAACCACGGGTAAGAGCGTCGTCAAATTCTTTTTCGTCATAAACAATTGCTGCTCCTGCTCCTCCTAAGGTAAACGATGCTCTAATACATAACGGGAAACCAAATTCTTGAGCTATTTCTTTACCTTTTAAAAATGAAGTTGCTGTAGCTTGAGGTGCCATACCAACACCTATTTTTAACATTAACTCTCTAAACTTTTCTCTGTCTTCTGTAATGTTAATGGCATCAATATTAACACCGATAATTTCTACTCCAAAGTCTTCCCAAATACCTTTTTCGTCTGCTTCAATACAAAGGTTAAGCGCTGTTTGTCCTCCCATTGTTGGTAAAACAGCATCTATTTGAGGATGCTCTTTTAATATTTTAACAATAGACTTTGTATTAAGAGGAAGCAAGTACACATGATCTGCCATTTTTGGATCAGTCATGATAGTTGCTGGGTTAGAGTTAATTAAAATAGTTTCGATTCCTTCCTCTCTTAAAGATCTTAATGCTTGTGAACCAGAATAATCAAATTCGCACGCTTGACCAATAATAATTGGACCAGAACCAATAATAAGGATAGATTTTAATTTAGGATTTTTAGGCATTGTATTATGTGTTGTTTTTGGTTTTTCAAAAATAGTGATAATTAGATATAAAAAAAGGCGTTACACCTAAGCAACGCCTTTATATATTAACAATTGTTAATCATTATTTTTTATGTCTAGTTTCAGATGAAACAGATAATTTCTTTCTTCCTTTAGCACGACGACGCGCTAATACTTTTCTACCATTAGCAGAAGCCATTCTTTCTCTAAAACCATGCTTGTTTCTTCTTTTTCTTTTCGATGGTTGAAACGTTCTTTTACTCATTGTATATTATCTTTAAATCTGAAAATGTAATTTTTAATATAATTCTGGTTTTGAAATCTCCAAAACTGAGCGCAAATATACAAAGGGTTTTTAATTTGACAAACCTAAAATTAAAAATATTTTTCAATAAAATTTTAGTTTCTTTGCAAAAGCAAATAAAACAATGCTTTTATGTCCTTTAAAAAATTATTTTTATTAGTCCTTTTGATAGGTTTTACTAGTGTTACACAAGCACAACACTATCTTGGATATAACTTAAATGTTGGTGACACCTTAAAGATTACTCAGGTTTCTGAGCAAGAAATTGTTCAAAAAATGAATGATCAAGAACATAAAATTATTAATAATCTTGGTGGAGATTATCTGTTTCACATCAAAAAAGAGACAGATAGCTCTTATATTATTAACTTTAAGTATGATTCATTTTTCATGAAAACCACTTCCAATTTAGCAGGAACCATATTTAATGTTGATACTAAAAAAGATATTAATGAAGACGATGTAGAAGGAAAAATCTTTAAAGGGTTAACCGAAACTGCTTTAGAGATAAACATGCTAAAAACAGGAAAAATTGTAAGTTTAGTTGGTACCGAGGATTTAATTAACAATATGATTAACGATCTTGATTTTGATAATTTTACTAAAGAAATCATGAAAGAATCTATACGAAATGAATTTGGAGGCGAAAGTCTTATTGAAAGTCTTGGTCAGTTTACTTTTATGTATCCAAATAAAACGGTAACTATTGGTGAATCATGGAATAATGAGTTTAAAGGAGACATGAAAGCTAAGAATACTTGGCAACTAGATAAGGTTGATAACAATTTACATATCTCTTGCAATAGTGCCATAACTTTAACATCTAAAGAAGATACACTTACCATGAGCTTAGAAGGTACGCAACAATCTGTTATCACTTCTAACAAAACTTCTGGTTGGCCAATAGAAGCTAAAATAACTTCTATAGCAAAAGGAATTTCTATTATGAAAGGTATGGAAAGTGTAGAAATCCCTACAACAATAATTTCAACAACAACATATAAACCATTTAAATAAAACATGTACAATAAAATTTTTAAACTAATACTAGCGGTAGGAATATTTGGAGTTGCAATCTGGCAATTTATTGATGGTGAAATAGGTAATGGTATCATGTACCTTTTACTTTCTTTAGTATTCCTGTTTTTATATTTTAAAAATGAATTTATTCTTCTTGCCTTTTTACGCCTAAGAAAACAAGATTTTGACGGCGCAAAAAAATGGCTTAATAAAATTAAAAATCCTGAAGCTGCATTAGTAAAAAAGCAACAAGGGTATTATAACTTTTTACACGGGATAATGGTATCTCAAGACAATGTAAATGAAGCAGAACGTTATTTTAAAAAAGCAGTAAGCTTAGGGTTGTCGATGGATCACGATATGGCTATGGCAAAATTAAACTTAGCTGGTATTGCTTTTTCTAAACGAAGAAAACAAGAAGCTACAAAACTACTTGCCGAAGCACAAAAACTAGACAAACAAGGTATGCTTACTGACCAAATAAAAATGATGAAGCAAAATATGAAGCAGGCGCAAATGCCTAAGCAACATTATGGTCAAGGTGGATCTTTAAGGTCTCAAAAAAGAAGAAGCAGATAGGCGTTTATCGTTTTAACGTAAAATGCCCTTTGTAAGTTAAACCATTTGCTCTGGTTACAACAAACCAATAGTCGTTGGTTGGCATAGTATTACCATTATAAGTACCATCCCAACCAGCGTCTTGACTTCCAAATTGTTTTAACAATTTACCGTACCTATCAAAGATAAAGACTTTTAAATCTGGTTCTAGATTAGCAAATTTTATCTGCCAAAATTCATTTATATCATCTCCATTTGGAGTGAAATATTTAGGGTAATGTAATAGATAAACGTCTTTATCTACAATACCACATCCATTACTATCCTTAATGTAAACTCTATATTCTCCTGGTTCTAAATTAGAAAAAGTGTTTTGAGTTTGATAATCAATTCCATTTAAAGAATATAGGTAATTTCCTGCTCCAGAAGTCATTACTGCTATTGAATTTTCATTAGCAGTCCAATCTGAAATTTCTATATTTTCGATAGTTGCTGGTTCTGAATTTATTACTTGATAATTCTTTGTGCTTTCACAATAAAAGTCTCCTATTTCATCTATAATAGTTACTGTATAAGTACCAGCTTGATCTACAATTATACTTTGTGTTGTTTCTTCTGTTGACCATAAATACACATCAAAACCAGAATCTGCTATTAATGTTGCTGTACCATTAGGACAGATGTAAACTGTTTCTTCTTCACTTAAAACAGGTACTTGACCAACATATATTTGAAATGACGTTGTTGCATGACACAATGCTAAATTATTATGTATAACCCTTGCGTAAACCGTTTGAGGATTGGTATTATTTGTAAATTGATTTTGCAACGGATTATTACCTGTATCTGCATCAGACTGGGATAAATGATAGGTTATTGTGTAGTTATTTGGATTTTGATTTCCTAAAATTTGTTCGTTTTGAGTGTCTAATTGAAACACTTCTTGGTCTATACCATCTGCTTTGCAAATTATAAAGTCGTCTGGTTGGTTTGCTCTAGCTAATGGTAATAAATTTTCGAGATTAATGGTTATATTTTCAATGCTTCCGCAGGTATCTTCTACTCTAATTTCGTAAATATTATTAGGTAAGCCTGAAAACACATTATTAGTTCCGTTATTTATTGTTATTGGGGAAATAATACTATAATTGAAAGGCGCTACACCAATAGCTTCTACTACGACGTCTGACGGATTACCGCCACTAGAACAATTTAGATTATAAACTCCTGAAATGACTAAATCTGAATATACAGTGAAATTGGCAAATTGATCTAAACAATACACGTCTGGATTTTCTGAATTTATAGATTGAAATACTTTTATCAATCTAAAATCTCCTGTTAAAAAGATATTGTAGAGTGTTTCCATATTTTCTATTTCAATAGCAGTTGTGCTATTTGGGATATCGCCTTCTGTGTACGCTACACCGGTATTTGGATGTCCCCAAACTTCATTTTCTTCAAAGTAATATTGCAACCAATATGTTTGGTTAGTTACTGTTTGATCTAAATCATTAATAGTAACATCAAAAGAACCACAGTTTCTGGTTAATGAGTATGCAAAAGGATTACTGGTATAGCTATTTATGGTAACATTAGTTGTGTAATCAAAATTACAGGTATCAGTAGATTCAAATTGATAATCACCAACGGGTAAATTATTTATAAAAAGGTTACCATTTGCATCTAATAAATTGGTACCATTAAAAGGAATAGTTTCCGCGAAAGCGGAAGGTGCAGCGACAATAATAATTTCTGATAATTGTCCATGATTACTGCTTAGATTTAAAGAACCTGTTTCTGTTTCGCAATTTGGAAGCGTTGATACATTTAATCCTTGAAACTGAAACACCGGAATATTAGCATCTAAAGTATATTCTACACCACAATTATCAACTACAGTAACAACATAATCTCCTGCAGGAAGATTGTTATCTTGAATGGTTAAAATATCTCCAACAATAAACTCGTCTGCATTAAATGGTAATATTTCTGGAAATGATGATGGTGCGCTAATAATGGTTGCTGTAATCACTTCTCGCTCAGGAATTCTAACTTCTAAAATACCAGAATTTGCAGAACATCCATTATTGCTTGTTATTACTAACGGATCTACAACAACTTCGTCTACAAAAATAGTACCCGTTCCTACACGATTGCAAGCATCTACAACTTCTACAGTGTACATACCTGTTGGTACTGGATTATCGTCAAAACCAAAAATTATAGTTCCATCATCCTCAGTAAATGGTCCTGGATAACTATTGTTGTAATCTGTTGGATTAAAACCTGAAGGCGCAGATGTAAAACTTAAAGTGAAAGGTGGCAAATAGTTGTTTATTGCTACGTTTAAAAATTCGCCACAAAATTCTTCTGTCGTGGTTAAATTTACTTTTGGATTTGGGTTTACAATTTGATCAGATTCAAATAGAAGTTGACATGAATCTTGAATTGAAATATTTACATCAAAACTATCTGATCCAAATAACGGAATTAGTTGATTTATTGTAAAATTTAAATCGTCTCCACTTGTAATATTTTGATTAAAAACAATCTCTGGAGAACCATCTGGTGGATATAGTGTTAACGTTACCGAAAGCGGATAAATTATTGTTGTACCTTCTGCCGCATCAATAGAAATTTCGACATCTGCTTCATCACAATTATCATATACAATTGGCAAACCTACTTCGCCTATAATTAAGTCATTAATATCTAGTAACATGGTGTAGGTTTTTGAGAGCGCATTATCACAATCGTCATAAACTCTAATAATGTAAGTACCTTGAGGCAAATCTGTAAAAACATTTGAAGTTTGAGGAGCAACCGTTTCTGGTCCAGAAATCACCTCGTAAGACACAGGATTACCAGATGTTATATTTACTGTGATTGTGCCAAACTCGTCACAATTTGACGTGGTTGAATGCGAAATATCGTAATCTAAAGTTGTAGTTAAATTGTTAATTGTAATGTCTTGTTGTTGCTCATTTTCTTCACTTCCAAGAGTTTGTGTCGCAACGACAATGTAATCTCCAGATGGCAAACTACTAAAAGAAGACGCTGTAGTTTCTGCAATTGGATTTGTACTGTCTGGTAGTAAAAATAATGAATATGTAATTGTTGCTCCAACTGCTGTATTATTAACACTCATTGTCAAAGCACCGTTACCAGAACACGTTTCGTCAGTTGCAGTTACTACTAGATTAAAGTCTGGTAATTGAGCAATTACAGACCAATGTGTAAGAAAAAAGAATATAAAAACCCAAACTATTCTTTTTACTTTATAAATATTTATGTTGGTTGATGTTTTAATTTCATTATCAATTTAGCCCTTTAAATATACGACTAAAAAATTTTGAATTAAATAATTATAACAACGGAGCCCAAAGCCTGCAATAAGCTTCTTTTAAACGTTCTAATTTACCTCTGTTTTTCCATTGGTCGTAGTCCATACACAAAGAATCATCCAAATCGTTTAAATACATCTGTTTTGCTTTTAAAGCTTGTTCTTTACTGTAGATTAATGCATTAATTTCGAAGTTAATATTGAAACTTCTATAATCCATATTACAAGTACCAATGGTTGTAAAGACATCATCAATAACCATTGTTTTTGCATGAGTAAATCCTTTTTTGTACCTGTAAACCTTAACATTGGCATCAAACAATTGTTCTAAATAAGAGTTTGTTGCATGTTGTGCTATCCAAGAGTCTGATTTATCTGGTATTAAAATCCTAACATCTACTCCACTTTTTGAAGCCACTTGCATTGCGGTTATAATTTGATCATTAGGAATAAAATAAGGTGTCGCTATATACACGTATTTTTCTGCAGTTACTATTGAGAAGAAAATAGCTTCCATAATGTTTGCCCAATCGGTATCAGGACCACTTGCAGCAATTTGAATTGGAGTAATGGTTTCTGTTTTATTTTTTGGAAAATAGGTTTGATTTAGCTCTATTTTTTTATCTGAAACAAAATTCCAGTTGGTTAAAAATTGAACTTGAAGTGTAAAAACTGCTTCACCTGTAATTCTAAGATGTGTATCTCTCCAATACTTTTTGTTTTCAGGATAATTCACATAAGTGTCCGAAACATTTATTCCTCCAACATAACCAATTTCGCCATCAATAATCACTATTTTCCGGTGATCTCGGTAATTCATTTTACCAGTAAATTTTGGAAATAATACTGGCATAAACGGATGATGCTCTATTGAAGATTGCGTAAGCCTTCTTTTCATTTTAGATGAAATTTTGCTTCCTACATCATCATAGCTTAGCTTTACTTGTACACCTTGATCTGCTTTTTTAAGTAATAGCTCTAAAAATTTTGTGCCAATTTTATCATCTTTTAAAATATAATATTCTACGTGAATGTGTTGTTTTGCAGACTCTATATCTTTAAAGAGCTTTTCAAATTTATTTTCACCATTAATTATAATTTCAACATCGTTATACTGTGTTAATGGTGATTTATCATTTTTTTGAAGTAGTTGAACTAAACGTATTTGATCTTCTTCTGCTTCTGCTTCATAAAAAGTTAAAGCTTCGGGTTTTATTTCTAATTTATCTTCAATAGATTGTATTAATTCATTATTTAAAATGTCTTTTTTATTGAAGATTTTATTTTTTCTATACTCTTGACCAAACAGATAATAAACGATTAAACCAAAAAAAGGAAACACTAACAATACAATAATATATGTTAGTGTTTTTGTTGGGTTTATAGATTTAAATAGAATGGTAACAACTGCAATTAGTGCCAATATATAGTTTAGCGTTATTGCTATTGTCCACCAATGTGATTGTAAAAACTCTATCATTTAAGGTTGTATGTTATAATAACCTTCTTTAGGCAATTCTATAAAATATTGCTTTCTTGATTTATTATTTAAATGCGGCTCTCTTAACCAAGGATTGTGTAGTTTTAAAATTTTATAGTTTATACCAAACTGCTTTGCAAAACCAGCAAAATCTGTAACTGCTGTATCTACTTCTACTAAATATGTTGGTACTTTAGAGTATAAGTCTTTATCTCTAAAATTAAAACCATATTTTGAAGGGTTTGATAAAATTTCTTTTAAAGCTAAAATTCTGAATACATAACGACCAGTTTCTTCACCTAACAACAAATCGTAATAACCTTTAACTTGTTGTGCATCTAACCTTCTTTTTATACCTGCATTACCAGCATTATAAGCTGCAGCTGCAAGTGTCCAACTACCTAAATTTTCTTTTGCTTTTTTTAGATAATCGCAAGCCACTTCTGTTGCTTTTTCTAGATGATATCTTTCATCTACATTATCATTAACTTCTAAACCATGTTCGCGACCTGTAGCTTTCATTATTTGCCAAAACCCACTTGCTCCAGCTGGTGATTTAGCATTGGTTAAGCCACTTTCTATAACTGCTAGATATTTAAAATCATCAGGCACGCCATGTTTTGCTAAAATAGGTTCTATTATAGGAAAGTATTTTTTAGCTCTTTTAAACATTAATAGACCGTTAGATTGCCAATAGGTATTTACTAAAAGCTCTCTATCCATTCGCTCTAAAATATCAGGATTAGATAATGGTACTTCTTCGCCTGCAAAATCCATATAATCCGGAACTTGTAATGCGTATACGTTGTAATCGTTTATAAGTTTTTTTGTAAAATTTTCGTCTGTTGGTGCTTCTTGCATAGCATTGATAGATAATGCTCCAATAGCGACTAAACCAACTGCTGCTAATGTGTTTTTAACTAACTTCATCTTCATTATTTCTTTTTCTAAATTTAAAAATTTTATTTGATTTTTTATTAAATACCTAGGATTAGTTTTGGTAAATTTTCGTTAAACCATTTATACTTATTTATAATCATAATGTGTGTTCCGCCTTTAATTTTTGTACAATTTGATATGTAAGAACACGGAAACACCATATCATTATCGCCATGTATGTGTATAGCTTCTGGTATTGGTTGATCTTGTTCCCAACATATTACTTGCTCTATTGCCCAATCTAAATAAGCTTTATCACTAACAGATAGGTATTTTTTATACAACTCTACACGTTTAGTAATCGTTTCTCCAAAAGCATATTTTGCTAATAAATCTATATTACCCATTAATTGCGTAGGAAGCAATTTATAAGCTTTTGTTACTTTAAGCAACTTCATACGTTTTGGCAGCTCATGTTTAGTCTTAACGCTAGAAACAACAAATAATTTTCTTACACTAATATGTTTACTCATTTCTTGCACTAAAATACCTCCAAAAGACACACCTAAAAGTACAGGGTTTTCATGCTTTACTTCTTCGCACATACGTTTGGCATAATCTTGTAGAGTTTCTTTTTTAAAAGGCATTTTCCACGATAACCAAAAAATTTCAAACTGATCTTCGGGTAATTTTATATATTCAAAAATTGTAGGATTTGCCGCCATACCTGGCATTAAGTAAACTGGTATTAACTGCTGATTCATAAGCTTTTAACAACTTAAACAACTATTGTTGTTATTATTTTTTGTAAATTTGTAGTATAAAACTAAAAAATAGTTTGGTACTATTTTTGAAACTTCCTTGATAATTAATAAAACTTTATAAATATGATTGATGCAGCTGAGCTGATTGACAACGATTTTTTACGTCAATTTGAACTGAAAATAGATGATCATTTTGCTAAAATTGAGTATTCTCTTCAAGAAAAAAAGATTTTTTTAACCAAGTTAATTGTTCCTGAAGCACTTGATAATGACGAGTTTAAAACAGATTTTATTAAAATAGTTTTTGATAATATCGAAGAGCGCAACTTAAGCGTTGTCCCAACAAGTCCTTACATTGCTAAATTTATTAGAAAAAACCGCCAATTTAAAAGGTTATTACCTGTTGGTGTAAGAATCTAATTAGGGTTAATTTAACTTAAAAACAAAACATCCGAGGTTAATCACTTCGGATGTTTTGTTTTATATCACTTCTACGTTTACAAAATCAAATCTTACTAAACCGTCTGCGTCTATTTTAGTAAGCTGGACTTGATGAAGCGTATTGACTAATTCTGGGTTCCATGGTGCTTTAACCTTGACATAATTTTCTGTAAAGCCGTGTATGTAACCTTCTTTATTTTCTGATTCAAAAAGTACGGTTCTTTTTGTACCTATTTGTGACTCGTAAAATGCACGACGCTTTTTAACGCTTAATCCTCGTAACATTTTACTTCGTTTTGATCTTACTTTTTTAGGCACAACGCCATCCATTGTAGCTGCTACTGTATTTTCTCTTTCAGAATATGTAAATACGTGTAAGTATGAAATATCTAATTCGTTTAAAAAATTGTAGGTTTCTAAAAAGTGCTCATCAGTTTCACCAGGAAAACCAACAATAACATCTACACCAATACAAGCATGAGGCATCACTTTTTTAATTTGTTCTACACGATCTACATACAATTCTCTTAAATAACGACGTCTCATTTTTTTAAGCATATCGTTACTTCCGCTTTGTAGCGGAATATGAAAATGTGGCACAAACGTTTTACTTTGGGCTACAAAATCTATAGTTTCATTTTTAAGCAAATTAGGTTCTATAGAAGAGATACGTAAACGCTCTATACCTTCAACTACGTCTAAAGCTTGTACTAATTCGTAAAATGTGTGTTCGTGTTTTTTATTACCAAATTCGCCTTTACCGTAATCGCCTATGTTTACGCCTGTTAAGACAATTTCTTTGATGTTTCTTTCTGAAATTTCTTTAGCATTTTTTAGTACATTTTCTAAAGTATCACTTCGTGAAATACCACGAGCTAAAGGAATTGTACAATACGTGCATTTGTAATCACAACCATCTTGCACCTTTAAAAAAGCACGTGTTCTGTCACCTATGGAGTAACTTCCTACGTAAAAATCGGCTTCTTCTATCTCGCACGAGTGTACTTCGCCAAAATCATTTTTTGACAAATCGTTTAGGTAATCTGTAATCTTAAATTTTTCGGTAGCACCAAGCACTAAATCTACTCCATTTACGTCTGCTAATTCTTGTGGCTTTAACTGCGCATAACAACCTACTGCAGCAATAAAAGCTTCTGGATTTGCTTTTTGCACTTGCTTTACTATGGTTTTAAAACGTTTATCTGCATTTTCGGTTACAGAGCATGTGTTTATAACATAAATATCTGCTTGATCATTAAAGTCTACACGCTCAAAACCTTCGTCTTTAAAGGAGCGTGCAATGGTTGATGTTTCAGAAAAATTAAGTTTACAACCTAAAGTATAAAAGCCAACTTTCTTTTTGTTATTCAATGCAATTCGTGTTTATGCTAAGTAAGTTTTGTTATATTTACCTAGTGCTATTAAAATTTGTGGCTGCAAAAATACGTAATTTTTCCTGCTATAAAAAGCGTTTAAACCTTTAAAATCAATATGTCTACATTAGAAAAAAGACTACAAGAAGTCTATCGTTTTTTTGAAAATAAAGATACTGTTTTAGGCTACAGAAAACTTATGGATTGTGCTTTAGACACACAAAACTTAGAGATTTACAAACAAATTATTGAAGTTACCGATTGGAAATCTAAACATCCTGATAACGAAACCGAGTTTATAACTAAATGCTTGAAGGTTTTAGAGGATATTTCTAAAATTCCTATTGAAGTTTACAACAATTTTAAACCTATTGTCACAGCAACAAACATCACTAAAAGTTATGGAACTAATAGTTTTAGTTTAGGACCTATCAATCTTTCTATAAAAAAAGGAAATGTTTATGGTTTAGTTGGTGAAAATGGAAACGGAAAAACAACACTTTTACGTGTACTTGCTAAAGAGTTAAAACATACTTCTGGTAATTTAAACTATGATTTTGATAGTAAAGTAAATACCGATTTTGAACTAAGATATAAATTAGTTTACATACCGCAACGTACCCAAAAATGGTACGGTAGTTTAAAAGACAACTTAAAATTTGTGTTGTCTAATTATGGAATTAGTCCAGAAGAAAATGAAACCAGAGTTTTAATGATGATTTGTAGACTTGGTCTTTGGGATTACAAACATTTAAAATGGAGCGAATTATCTTCTGGTTACAAAATGCGTTTTGAACTTGCAAGAACTTTATTGCGTCAACCAGAATTACTATTACTTGACGAGCCGTTAGCAAACCTTGATGTTTTAGCACAACAAGTTATCCTTGAAGACTTAAAATCTATTTGCAACTCACTAAATCATCCTATTGCATTAATTTTAAGCTCTCAACAATTATATGAAGTTGAAAAAGTTTCGGATAAGGTTATTTATTTAAAAAACGGAAAATACACAGATAACAACAACTCTGAAACTGAAGAAACAACAATAAAAAATCAACTAATCATAGAAATTGATTGTAATTGCGAACGTGAAAAACTTCAGCAAATTTTTAATCCTTTACAACTTGAAAAATTAGTTTTTAATGGCGGAATTTATGTAGCATATTTTGATGCTAACACTCAATTTTATCAAGTTTTAGAAGCGCTAGGCAATCATCAAATTGATGTGACCTATACCAGAAACATAACTAAATCTACCAGACGTTTTTTTGTATCCTAATCTCTATTATTCAAAATGCAGCAATTCATTTCTAAAATAAATAAATATTTAATCGAGCGTCATCCAACATTATGGAACACCAAAGTAGTTTGGATGTTAGGTGCTTCTTTAATAATTCATATTCTATTCTTTTTATTTGGTTTAATTACATTAACTAACCCAGAAAGCTTACAAAATAGAGGCGCAGAAAATATCTTTTTTGATAATGGCGCAATTTTCTTTAGCATGATGATTTCTGTAGTTATGCTAGTACTTTGGCTAGTATTTATGTTTAAAAACAACGCGTTTAAAAACTACTATCCAACAACTGCTTTTAAGCTATTTAAGCAGTTTGTATTATACTTCATTATCATATTTTTTTCGATAACCTTCTACTTCTCGTATAATTTTGGTTTAAAGACATATATCGTCAATAAATATCCTGATAACATTACTAAAAATGAAGTTTTAACTGCTAATAAGGCTAGTGTATTTTTATCGCACTCTTTAAAAAACTATACTGTAGACCGACTAGTTTATCCTAAACCTTTTGATTCTTTACATTGTGAAACTGAATACTCTAAAATTGATTTAGATAAACCTTATCTTGATTTTTTAGGAAAAAAATATCAGTTTTATAACTTAAAATTTGTCTCTTATTATGATAGTGACAAACCTATTCATTATAATGTAAAAGGCTACGTGTATTATAAGCATAAAGACACTACCACAATATATGCTTATAAAGATTCTGTTGTAGATGTTTCTGCATATTTAAAATCTGCTAATCCAAATTATTACAACTATTCCAAAATATTTTACAGTTATGATAAAGACGATGTTGACTATTTATACTCTAGATATGAATACAATCCTTTAGACGATAGATATGGAAATGTGTCTAAAAAACAATTAGTACAAAAAGGAAATTTTGATTTATTAAACAGAAATAACCCAGATGAAATAAAACAGTTGTTAAACAGCTTTTTACAAGTATCTAAAAAGTATAGAATAAAAACCAATTTAGACACAGACAGCTGGTTTAAAATGGTTTACAATCCAACAGGTTTTGAAGTAAAACACCTTATAAGCAACAGAGATTATCCTTACAAAAAAAGTTACAGATCCAACATAGATCGATCTGACTTTGAAGTCTATCAAGATAAAATAATGACTAACAAGTTTTTTGACTCAGATCATCTTAAAATTGTATTTGAAAACTTAGACGATATAAAAAACAAAACTATTATAGATGCTAGCATACATGCTTTTATTTGGATTGCTTTTGCAATTGCATTACTTATATTCTGTTTTAGAGTAACCAGTTTAAAATCTGTTTTATTTACTATTGTTAGCGGTATATTACTTACTATTTTTATATCATTAGTAGCAGCTGCTATAGGCTTTACCTCAAGAAGTGGTGGTATTGATTTTGAATACTTTATGATGTATTTTATATTATTAATTGCATCCATTATAATAATTATTGGCCTATTTGGAGTCACTAAATTAAATAAGCTAGTAGGCAGTATTTTTATCAATCTAACATTGTCTGGATTTGTCGCTTACGTATTATTAATTATGGCTATTATTACATCACACCAAAGCGATGCGTGTCGCTTAAAATTTCCTGATTATTCTGAAAGAACTGAAAATTGCTTTGTTCTATTAAGTGACTTAGGTTTGTGGTCAAGTTTAATTTTATTTGTTGTTGGTATTGTTTTTACTTACTTATATTGCAATACTATCTTAAAATGGAGAGCTACACCAGAAAACTAATCAATGAAACACTTATTATATTTTAGCTTTAGTTTACTACTGTTTTGGTCTTGTAATTCAACTAAAAAAGACAATAAAGACCATTTAGTTTTTAGATATAATGAACACAAAAACATAGGCTCTTTAGATCCCGCATTTGCTAAAGACAATGCAGATATTTGGGCTATTAATCAACTATTTAATGGGTTGGTTGAAATGAATGACAGTCTAAAAGTCATACCAAGTATTGCAAAAAAATGGATGGTTTCTCCAGATGGTTTAACTTACAGATTTGTATTAAGAAATGATGTTTATTTTCATAAACATAAATTGTTTAAAAAAGACAGCACCAGAACTGTAAAAGCACAAGATTTTGAATATAGTTTTAACCGAATTTTAGATCCAAAAGTAGCCTCTTCCGGTCGTTGGGTTTTTAATAAAGTAGAAAGCTTTAAAGCTGAAAACGATAGTATTTTTACTATAAAACTAAAGCAACCTTTCCCTGCATTTTTAGGCTTACTAACCATGAAGTACTGCAGTGTAGTCCCTAAAGAAATTGTAGAATATTACGGCACCAACTTTAGATCCAACCCAATTGGTACTGGTCCATTTAAATTTAAACGTTGGGAAGAAAATATAAAGTTAGTTTTTAGAAAAAATAACAACTATTTTGAAACTGATGCTAAAGGCAACCAATTACCATATTTAGAAGCTGTAGCTATAACTTTTTTACCAGATAAACAAAGTGAATTTATGCAATTTGCACAAGGTAATCTTGATTTTTTAAATAGCTTAGATGCTTCTTATCAAGATGAAATTTTAACAACCAAAGGTGAACTTAGAGAGAAATACACCAAAACCGTAAATATCATAAAAGGTCCTTATTTAAATACGGAATATTTAGCCTTTTTTATGGATAGTGGAAAAGATGAAATCAACTCAAAAAATTTAAGATTAGCAATTAATTACGGTTTTGACAGAAAAAAAATGATAACCTATTTACGTAACGGTATTGGTATACCCGCAAATGGTGGATTTATCCCAAAAGGTTTACCAGGTTATAATAAAAATACTGGTTTTGAATATAACCCAGAAAAAGCAAAGCAACTTATTGAAAACTACAAAACAAAAACTGGCAATTTAAACCCAGAAATAACCATTACTACGACAAGTAATTACCTTAATTTTTGCGAGTATATACAAAGAGAATTGACAAAAATAGGACTTATTGTCAATGTAGATGTAATACCAGCTTCAACTTTAAAAGAAGGTAAAGCAAATGGTAAATTAGACTTATTTAGAGCAAGTTGGGTTGCAGATTATCCTGATGCCCAAAATTATTTATCATTGTTTTACAGTGAAAATTTTGCGCCAAACGGACCAAATTACACACACTTTAAAGATGAAACTTTTGACACTTGGTACACACAATCTTTTTTAGAATCTAATGTAGATGAACGTGCTAAGCTATATTCTAAAATGGATAGTTTAGTTTTAAAAGAAGCACCTATTGTACCTTTATATTATGATGAAGTGGTAAGATTTACACAAAAAAAAGTTTCAGGTATAGGTAATAATCCTATAAATTTATTGCAGTTGAAAAGGGTTAAAAAAGAACTTTAAATTCTGAATTTAGGCTTTTCTTCTTCTTTTTCTTCCTCTATTGATTTGCCAATATCTTCTATACTTTGAATTGGTTCTGGTTTATTTTGCTCGAAGTTTTTCTTTAATAAATAATGAAACAAGGCTACGGTACCAAGACCAAAAGGTATCGCGATCAAGGTCATTAACAAAGTATTTTCCCAATCTATATACCAACCAAAAACCTCGCTTAAAACACCAATAATAACACCACCTATTATTGATCCTGCATAATAGCTTATTACTCCTAAAACAGCATACAACCACTTGTTTTTATTATAAGCTTCAGCTAATTTGATAAAATGTTTTCCTATAAATATAATTAAAATTATCGTTAACATTAGTTTACTTTATTCATTAATTAAAACCGTCTCTTTTGTTATACCAAGCACTACAAGATATTGAAATAATCCGTAAAATAACATTACAGAATACTGATTAAGACCAAAGTTTTGATTGTAAAACGATTGTAATACCGATATAGAATCTGAAAACACACTACATACAACACCTGCAAAAACTAAATAAAAACTTAAACTATTTACCACATCATACCTTAGATAAGCAAATAAGAAGATTAACATAGATACAAAAAAGTAAAGTAAAACAGGTATAAAGAAGTCTCCTAAATTGTCAAAAATTAAAGAAGCAACAAAGACAATGTATATAAAAAGGATAGTTAGAAAAGGAAATAACCTTTTAATTTTAAAATCTTTTTGATTAACTATATAAAATAATAGTAAAATTAAGATTAAAAATGTCTTAGAAATATATCTAAAAGGGAAACGAAACTGAGAATTTTTAATAAAAGTATCAATTATAAACACCAAAAAGTATAGCAAAGTGAATAGCTTTACATCCTTAAATATTAGTTTCATAAACTTGGGGCAGTTTTAAGTATATCCAATATTAAAATACTTTTTTATTAAATGCAAAATTTTTAGATAATCTTAGTCTTTTCTATATTTTTTTGTGATTTCAAAAACATGTTCTAAAATAGCTTTGTCTTGTAATGTAAACTCTATATTTCTTCTAGACATTACTACTTCTGCTACTTCAAAAGCTTTCTTAGTTAAATATGTAGAAAACCCAGATGCTCCGCCCCAACTATAGCTTGGCACAAAATTTCTTGGGAAGCCACTTCCAAAAATATTAGCATTAACACCTACAACTGTTCCTGTGTTAAACATTGTATTTATGCCACATTTACTATGATCACCCATCATTAAACCACAAAACTGAAGTCCAGTTCTAGCAAAACGTTCGGTATCATAATCCCAAAGTCTTACTTCTGCGTAATTATTTTTTAAATTAGAATTATTACTATCTGCACCAAGATTACACCATTCGCCTAAAACAGAGTTACCCAAAAACCCATCATGTCCTTTATTAGAATATCCAAATAGTACACTGTTATTAACTTCTCCTCCTACCTTAGAAAATGGACCAATAGTAGTCGGACCGTAAATTTTAGCTCCTAATTTAATAGAAGCATTATCACACAATGCTAACGGACCTCTAATGATTGAGCCTTCCATAATTTCGGCATTTTTACCAATATAAATTGGTCCAGAACTAGCGTTTAGAGTTGTAAATTCAAGCTTAGCGCCTTCTTCTATAAATATATTTTCTGGTGCAATTACGTTATTACTTGATGGTATTGGTTGCGATGTACGGTCATTAGTCAATAAATCAAAATCTTGTTGTATTGCTTCTCCGTTTTTAGAAAAAATATCCCAAGTATGCTCTATTTTTAGTATATCGTTATCAAATTCTATCGCTTCAAACTTATCAAAATCAATATCCTCTTCGGCTTCTGTAGTAAAAAAAGCAATAACGTCTTCATCTTTAAAAATTGCTTGATTTTTTTCAAGACCAATTATTAATTCTATTAATTCTGGGTTTGGTAAATATGACGCATTAAGCATAATATTTTCTTCCATTTCTACCATGGGATATTTGTCCGACAAATAATCTTCGGTTACCGTTGTTGTGGTTGTTTTAAGATACTGTTCCCATTTTTCTCTAATGGTCAAAATACCTACGCGTATATCTGCAACTGGTCTTGTATATGTAAATGGTAGTAATTGGTTTCTTACTGGTCCGTCAAATAGAATATAATTCATTGTAACTTTTAGATTAAAATATAAAAATAGATTAATTAGCGGTAACAAAAAAGCCTTTCAAAAAATATTGAAAGGCTTTTAATATATGATTGCGTCTAAACTTATTTTTTAAATTTAGCGTATTTGTTTTTGAATTTATCGATACGTCCAGCTGTATCAATTAATTTAGTCTTACCAGTGTAAAAAGGGTGAGATGTTCTAGAAATTTCCATTTTAATTAATGGATACTCAACACCATCAACTTCTAAAGTTTCATTAGTATTTGCAGTAGATTTTGTTATAAAAACATCTTCATTAGACATGTCTTTAAATGCTACTAATCTATAATTTTCTGGATGTATACCTTTTTTCATCGCTTAATGCTTTTGTGTCTTTACTAAATTCGAGGTGCAAATTTAAGCATTTTTTACAAATCAACAACAAATTTATTAAAATTTTTTATTTCATTTTTTATGTAACAATTTGTTGTAAAATTATACTAACTTACAAATACTAACTTAAATCAAAATATTATGGAAAAAACTATTAAATCTATTGCATCTAATTATGGATTGTATTTAGGGCTTTTTATCGCTGTTGTATACGTTGTATCGTATGCTGTTAATCTTGAATTACTAACAAATCCATTTGTAGGAATAGCAATGCTTTTAGCTATTATTATTTTTGGTATTATATCTATAGTAAAATCTAAAAAGTCTCAAAATGGTTTTATATCATTTAAAGAAGCTTTTACATCTTACTTCATAACGGTATTAATTGGATTAATTGTAGCTAGTGTGGTAGCAATAGTTCTTTTCAATGTTATTGATCCTGATGCTGCTATAACTTTAAAGGAAAAAACTATTGAAGGAACTGCAGAGATGATGAGAAACTGGAACGCTCCAGAAGAATCAATTGTTGAAACCGTTGAAAAAATGCGCGAGCAACCAAACCAATTTAGTATTGGTAGCGTATTACAGTCTTTAGTTATCCAACTTGTTATATTTAGTATAATTGGTTTAATAGCTGCATTAATCATGAAAAAATCTGATGATAACGCATAATAATTCTATATTTGAAATAATTTTCAAGTTGAATTATGGATATATCAGTAGTCATACCACTACTTAACGAACAAGAATCTTTAACAGAGTTACACCATTGGATTTCATCAGTCATGAAATCCAATGGTTTTTCTTATGAAATTCTTTTTATAGACGATGGTAGCACAGACCAATCCTGGCAAACCATTTGCTCTTTAAAAGAGCAAGATAAAAATGTAAAAGGAATTAGATTTTTAAAAAACTTTGGTAAATCTCAAGCATTACATGCAGGCTTTGCCCAAGCTAAAGGTGATGTAATAATCACTATGGATGCAGATTTACAAGACAATCCAGAAGAAATACCAGAACTTTACAACTTAATTACTAAACAAAAATTTGACCTTGTTTCTGGTTGGAAAAAGAAACGTTTTGATAATAAATTTACCAAAAACCTACCTTCTAAGCTTTTTAATTGGGCTGCAAGAAAAACATCTGGTGTTAAATTAAATGACTTTAATTGCGGACTAAAAGCCTACAATAAAAACGTAGTAAAAAATATAGATGTTAATGGCGAGATGCACCGTTACATACCTGTACTTGCTAAAAATGCTGGCTTTACCAAAATTGGTGAAAAAGTCGTACAACATCAAGCCAGAAAATATGGCGAAACAAAATTTGGTATGGATCGTTTTATTAACGGTTTTTTAGACTTAATAACCATTTGGTTTATATCTAGATTTGGAAAAAGACCTATGCACTTATTTGGTGCTTTAGGTGTTATTATGTTTATTGTTGGTTTTGGTTTTGCTGTATATTTAGGTATTGATAAGCTATTTTTTAATCCAACAGGAAGATTAATTACACAACGACCTCAATTTTACATTTCACTTACAACAATGATTTTAGGATCTCAGTTTTTTATAGCTGGTTTTTTAGGAGAAATTATTTTACGTCAAAACGCAAACAAAAAACGCTATTTAATTAAAGAATCTTTAAATTTAAAAGAGTAAAAACTTTAGCATTTTGTAAATGCTTACTTTTGTATATAATTTATTTACGTTATGAGATATATTGACCCAGAACTTTTAGAACGTGTCAACACTTGGTTAACGCCAACTTTCGATAAAAAAACACAAGATTACATAAAAGATTTAATCGCTTTAAAACCAGAAGAATTAAAGGAAAGTTTTTATAAAAATTTAGAATTTGGTACAGGTGGTATGCGCGGCGTTATGGGTATTGGTACAAATCGTATCAACAAATATACACTTGGAAAAAATACACAAGGCTTAAGCAATTATTTACATAAAAGTTTTCCTAATCAAGACTTAAAAGTAGCTATTGCTTTTGATTGTAGACATAATAGTAAAACACTAGCAAAAGTAGTTGCAGATGTGTTTTCGGCAAATAATATTAAAGTGTTTTTATTTGAAGATTTGCGTCCTACACCAGAGCTTTCTTTCACTTTAAAACATCTAAATTGTCATTGTGGAATTGTACTTACCGCATCACACAACCCGCCAGAATATAACGGTTACAAAGTATATTGGCAAGATGGAGGACAATTAGTTCCGCCACAAGATGCCGAAATTATTCAAGAAATAAATAACCTTGAATATTCAGAAATTAACTTTGAAGCAAAAGAAGAAAATATTCAATACATAGGTCAAGATGTAGATGATGTATTTTTAAACGCATCTGTTAAAAACGGAAGTTTTAACACAAGTCAAGACGCAAAAGATAACTTAAATATTGTATTTACATCTTTACACGGTACATCTATAACAACCATTCCTGAAACGTTAAAACGTGCTGGATATAAAAATGTACATATTGTTGAAGAACAACGCGAACCAAACGGTGACTTTCCTACGGTAGTTTCGCCTAACCCAGAAGAGCCTGAAGCTTTAAAAATGGCTTTAGAATTAGCAGAAAAAGTTAATGCAGACATTGTTATTGGGACAGATCCTGATAGTGATAGATTAGGTATTGCAGTAAGAGATCTTGATAATAAAATGACGCTTTTAAACGGAAATCAAACCATGGTTTTAATGACAGATTTTCTTTTAAAACAATGGAAAAACAATAACAAAATTAACAACAACCAATTTATTGGCAGTACAATTGTATCTACACCAATGATGTCTGTTTTAGGACAAGCTTATAATGTAGAATGCAAAGTCGGACTAACTGGTTTTAAATGGATTGCTAAGATGATTAAAGACTTTCCGGACTTAGACTTTATTGGTGGTGGCGAAGAAAGTTTTGGATTTATGGTTGGCGACTTTGTAAGAGACAAAGATGCTGTTACCTCTTCCCTTCTAGCGATTGAAATTGCAGCACAAGCCAAAGCAAAAAATAGTAGTTTTTACAAAGAACTTATAAATCTGTATCTAGAACACGGTTTTTATAAAGAACGACTTATATCAATGACCAAAAAAGGAATTGAAGGCGCGCAACAAATTAAACAAATGATGATTGACGCTAGAGAAAATCCTTTAACAGAAGTTAACGGGTCTAAAGTTATACGTATTGAAGACTATCAATTATCAGAAGCTAAAAACCTAACTAACAACACTACAGAAACGATAGAAATCCCAAAATCTAACGTACTAATTTATTACACAGAAGATGGTAGTAAAATAGCATTAAGACCAAGTGGTACCGAGCCTAAAATTAAATTTTACATTAGTGTAAATACTACTTTAGACAATGTGTCAGACTTCACTATAACGGAACAAAAATTGGAAGCAAAAATAGACGCTATCATAAATGATATGCAACTTAATTAAATGGATAAAAGCCTAAAAAAAATAATTCCCTACGCAAAAGCTTATAAAAAAAACATAGTATCTAACGTAATATTCAATGTTCTTTTTGCTCTCTTTAGTTCGTTATCATTTGTAGCATTAATACCAATGATGCAAGTTTTATTTGACGAGACTAAAACAAACATCAAAAAACCTGTATATACTTCGTTTTTAGAAATTACAAGTTATGGTAAGGAATTGCTGTACTATTACATTTCTGAATTAACAGAACAAAAAGGTCCTCAATTTGCATTATTACTAGTTATATCTATAGTTATTATTACTTTTTTATTAAAAAACCTGTTTAACTATTTAGCTGCATATAACCTTACATATTTTAAAAATGGAGTTTTAAAAGACTTAAGAATAAAAATGTTTGATAAAATTCTATCATTACCTATTTCTTATTATTCAGAAAAAAGAAAAGGAGACGTAATGGCTAGAATGCTTGGTGATATAGGAGAGTTACAAAACTCATTTTTCCTCATTTTCGAACTTATAGTAAGAGAACCTTTAACCATCATATTTACAATTGCTATAATGCTTAAAATAAGTGTTAAGCTAACACTATTTGTTTTTATTTTTATTCCTATATCTGGATTTATTATATCCAAAATAGGCAAAAGTTTAAAATCTAAATCCACAAGAGCTCAGAAGGAATCTGGATTTTTTATTTCTTTAGTTGAAGAAAGTCTAAGTGGACTTAAAGTAATACAAAGCTACAACGCTCAATCAAAGGTTAAATCTACTTTTTTCGATTCTATTAATAGAATTTTTAAATTAAGAGTTTCTATAGGTAATAAAAACAATTTAGCTTCACCTTTAAGTGAGTTTTTAGGTATCTTAACTATTGGCGCACTACTTTGGTATGGAGGTAGAATGGTTTTAATAGAAAAACTACCTAATGGTCAACCAGTACTTTTAGCATCAGAGTTTTTAGCTTACATGGGATTAGCCTATAATATTTTAACTCCTGCAAAAGCAATATCTAAAGCCTCTTACGCTGTAAAAAATGGATTAGCAGCAGCAGATCGAGTTTTTGAACTTATCGACCAAGAAGATAATTTTTACAAATCTAAAAACCCTGTAGATTTAAATGATCTAAATAATGCTATAGAAGTTAATAATATTGACTTTTCTTATAACAATAAAGATCTTGTTCTTAAAAACTTTAATTTAAAAGTAGAAAAAGGAAAAACAGTAGCGTTAGTTGGTCAATCTGGAAGCGGTAAAAGTACTATAGCAAATTTACTTACTCGTTTTTATGATATAAATAAAGGAGAAATTTTAATAGATAATACCAATATTAAAGAAGTCAAATTAGACGCTTTAAGACACCTAATTGGATTAGTTACACAAGATTCCGTATTATTTAATGACTCTATAAAAAATAATATATTATTAGGTAAAGCAGATGCAACCGATGCAGAAGTAATTGATGCATTAAAAGTTGCAAATGCTTGGGAATTTGTAAACGACCTACCAGAAGGAATAGAAACTAATGTTGGTGATGCTGGTAACAAGCTTTCTGGCGGACAAAAACAACGTTTAAGTATTGCAAGAGCTGTACTTAAAAACCCACCTATTATGATTCTTGACGAAGCTACTTCTGCACTAGACACAGAAAGCGAAAAGCTAGTACAAGAAGCTTTAGAAAACATGATGAAAAACAGAACATCTATAGTCATAGCACATAGATTATCTACAATACAAAATGCAGATAACATTGTAGTTATGCAAAGAGGCGAAATTGTAGAACAAGGAACACATCAAGAGTTGTTAGCAAAAAATGGTATGTACAAAAGGTTAGTAGAAATGCAAAGCTTTGACTAACAAAACTCTAAATAAACAAAAAGGATAAACAAATGTTTATCCTTTTTTTATTCATTGTTAAATTTGGAGACGACTAATAGCATTTAAAATATTAAAAAAAATACTGTATCGATTAGTCCATACTAAAAACAACTAATCTTTAGTTAAAAAAATCTAAATTCTGTCAAGCAATTAAACCATGTAAATAAAATATAGTCTAACAAATTATATGATAATAGACGAAAACCAATTAATAGCACAATTACAATCGCAAGATCAAAAAAATCATGCGTTTAAAAAGCTTATTTCGCTTTATAAAGAGCGTTTATATTGGCATATTAGACATATAGTAAAATCCCATGACGATGCAGACGATGTCTTACAAAACACGTTTATCAAAGTTTTTAAAAACATAGATAACTTTAAAGGAGAAAGTAAATTATATTCTTGGTTATACAGAATTGCAACTAATGAAGCCTTAACACTCCTTAAAAAAAACGCAAAAAGACTAAATATAAATAATGAAGAAACTAATAGTCTAGCAATTAAAAATTTGGAAAGTGACGTATATTTTGAAGGAGAAGAAATTCAATTACAATTACAAAAAGCAATAGCTACGCTACCAGAAAAACAACAATTAGTATTTAACATGAAATACTTTCAAGATTTAAAATACAGCGAAATATCTGAAATTTTAGAAACTAGCGAAGGCGCTTTAAAAGCATCATACCACATTGCCGTAAAAAAAATAGAAACCTACTTAACTCAAGATTAAACCTTTATTAAAAAAAAGCGTCTAAATATTGAAATGAAAAAAGAAAACTTAAATAACATCAAACAATCTGGTTTTAAAACACCAAATAACTATTTTAATACTATTGAAGACCAAATTATGTCTCAAATTAGTTTAGAAGAAATTGGCAAAGATTCTGGATTTAAAACACCAGACAATTATTTTGATACTATTGAGGATAATATTTTAAGCAAAACTAAAGAGACTAAAATAATTAAATTATTCAACAAAAAAACTATAATTACAGTAGCCAGTATTGCAGCAATGTTTGTTTTATTTTTTAATTTAAATCCTTTTAAAACACAAGTCACTTTTGACAACCTAGATACAAATACTGTTGAAACCTATATTTTAAATGAAGTTGAACTTAATGATATTAGCAACCTAATTGAAACCGATCAATTATCACAAACAGATTTTATTGACTATAACGGTATTTCTATAGACAACTATTTAGACGACATAGATTTAGAAGATTTTTTAGACGAATAAAAACTTAACACATGAAAAATAAAATATTTACTATAATCTTATTATTTGTTTCTATAAGCACTTTTGCTCAATTAGAAAAAGAAAAAGGTTACACAAAAAAAATAAGTGAGAAATTAAAAGCACTAAAAGTTGCCCATATTACAGAGCAACTTGACTTAACAAAAAAAGAAGCCGAAAACTTTTGGCCAATATATAATGCACACGAAGAAGAAAAACATAAATATTTTCAATCTTCAATAAAGAAAAGAAAAGATTTAGATATAGAAAAACTTACCGAATCAGAATCTGAAGCGTTACTTAAAGAAATGCAAGCAAATGAAGAAGCTAAAGTAAAAAATGAAAAAGCTTTTATTGATAAACTTACTAAAGTAATAAGCTACAAGAAAATTGTAAAGTTAATGCATGCAGAACGCACCTTTAAACGTAAGATGATTGAAGAGTTTAGAGGTAGACATCGAGAAGCACGAAAAGACTAAACATAAAAAAGCAGCCAAATGGCTGCTTTTTTTATTTAAAACTTAATTTACTAATACGACCATTTCCTGCTGCATAAGCAGTACTATCGTTTAAAAATCTTAATGTATAATAACCTTCATCGCTTAGATGTTTCCAGGTTTGTCCTGCATCTGCACTGTAATCTATACCTTTAAAACCTATCGCGACTAATTGTTGTGCATTGCTGTTTGGAACATATTGCACACAACTACGGTAACCTGGTCCACTTCCATCTGCAACAACTTGCCATGTTTTTCCGCCATCATTAGTCACTATTTTATTCTTTTGGTTAGCATCTGCATCTGTATAATCGCCACCAATTGCAAAACCATGGTTTTCATCATAAAAATCTATACTATACATTCCGGTAGTTTCTTTTCCTTGTATAATTGGCGTATCAAAAACATCCCAAGTTTTTCCTTTATCTGCCGAAAACAATATTCGGCTAGATTTTCCTCCTGTTGCTACCCAAGTCTTATCGCCTACTAAAGCAATGTTGGTATCACTTGCTGCAAATGCTGCTTCACCTTCATTAGCTTTTGGTAAATCTTCACAAGACAATTTAGTCCAAGTGTCTCCTCCATCTCTGGTAATAATTATACTCATACAGTCATCAGTAGGATCACCAATGGCGATACCTTCTTGGTCATTCCAAAATTCCATAGAATCATAAAAAGCTTTTGGGTGATTTTCTTGGTAGACCAAATCTATTGCTCCTTCAGAATCTATTCGATATAGCAATGCTGGATTACCAATACTTAATGCAAAACCTAAATTATTTACTAAAGCTAAAGATCTAAAATTTAATTTTGAATTAGTACTATCTATAAAAGTTGGATACACTACTTTATTAATTTCATTATTATCATATTCATTATCTCTTGTTAGTATTCCTCCAAGATTACCTGTTGAAGTCAAAAAGCCAAAGGATTTATTAGTATCGAAATATTCCAAAGCTCTAACATTCAAAGTAGAATCTTCAATTAAAGTTTCAATTTCAACTGAAGTAAAATTTTTAACTTCCTTTTCAGTACGACTTTCTTCTTTTAAAGATTTACAACTAAAGACAATTAGTAGAGACATGAAGGCTATAATAAACTGAAGGAATAATTTCATCGTTAATAATTTTCAATAAAAATAGAAAAGCAAATTGAAATATTTAACAAAGTCATTCAAAATCCACATATAAACCTTAACTTTGTCTGCTTTTAAATTTTAAAATATGCGCTTACACAGAAACTTATGTTTTGCAACCGTAGACGGTTTACTTCAAATATTTAACGAAGGTCAATACGCAGACAAAGTAGTACAACAACTTTTAAAAAGAGACAAACGTTGGGGAAGTCGTGATCGTGCTTTTGTAGCCGAAACCACTTACGACATCGTACGTTGGAAGCGTTTATATGCTGAAATTGCTAACGTAAAAGAACCTTTTAGTAGAGATGATATCTGGCGTATGTTTGCGGTTTGGGCAACTTTAAAAGGAATTAAATTACCAGATTGGAAGTATTTTGAAAACACACCAACACGAAAAATTAAAGGACGTTTTGACGAGCTTTCTAAAATTAGAAAAATTAAAGAGTCTATTCCAGATTGGATCGACAACATTGCTGTAAAAGAACTTGGAGAAGCCAAATGGACTAAAGAAATCCAAGCCCTTAACGAGCAAGCAGATGTAATTTTAAGAGTAAACACCTTAAAAACGACTAAAGAAAAGCTTCAAAATATTCTTTTTGACTTAGATATAGACACCGAAACTTTAAAAGATTATCCAGACGCATTACGTTTAAAAGAACGTGCTAATGTGTTTTCAACCGAAGCTTTTAAAGATGGATTGTTTGAAGTTCAAGATGCATCATCTCAATTAGTGGCAGACTTTTTGCAAGTAGAACCAGGTATGCGTGTAGTAGATACTTGTGCTGGTGCTGGCGGTAAAACATTACACCTAGCTTCTATTATGCAAAATAAAGGACAAATAATTGCTTTAGATATTTATGCAAATAAGTTGAAAGAATTAAAGCGTCGTGCAAAGCGTAATGGCGCGCATAATATTGAACCTAGACATATAGACTCTACCAAAGTCATTAAAAAATTACATGACCAAGCAGACCGTGTTTTAATTGATGCACCTTGTTCTGGTTTAGGCGTTTTAAGAAGAAATCCTGATGCTAAATGGAAATTAGAGCCAGAATTTTTAGACCGAATTAAAAACACGCAAGCCGAAATTTTAAGTTCGTATTCTAAAATGGTAAAATCTGGCGGACAATTAGTTTATGCTACATGTTCTATTTTACCATCAGAAAATCAAGAGCAGGTAGATAAATTCTTAGCTTCAGAAGAAGGAAAGAATTTTACATTTGTAAAAGATAAAAAAATATTGGCTCATGAGTCTGGATTTGACGGATTTTACATGGCTTTATTAAAAAGAAAATAAATTATTCTCCCAAAATTAAAACTAAATGAAACAAATTTACATTTTAATAGCCTTATTAATTACATCTTTTGGCTTTGCTCAAGTTCCTGCAGGATATTACAGTACAGCAACAGGTACTGGTTATACCTTAAAAACACAATTAAAAGTTATCATAACAAATGGTCATACCTGGAATAGTAATAGTTATGATAATCTATATCAAGAATACGCATTAACAGATACCGATAACTATTATGAAAACGATGGCTCTGTATTAGATATTTATACAGAAAAACCATCACAAACAGATACTTATAATTATAATCATTCTGTTTCAGACCAATGTGGTGGATCATACAACGCAGAAGGACAATGCTATAATAGAGAACATTTATTTCCTCAAGGATTTTTTAATAATTCAGAAAACCTTCCAATGGTATCAGATATCCATCACGTAATACCTACAGATGGTTTTGTAAATAATGGACGTAGTAATTACCCATTTGGTGTAGTAACAAGTACTAATACATCTTACAGTAATGGTTCTAAATGGGGAACAGGAAATAATTATGGTTACACAGGAAGGTGTTTTGAACCTATAGACGAATTTAAAGGTTATGTTGCACGTGCAATGTTATATTTTGCAGTAAGATACGAAGACAATTGGGACGACTCAGGTTGGGATCCACATACAGTTCAATACAATCCATTAAACGGAACAAGTGATCAATTTTATGAAACTTGGTTTATTAACACTATGTTAGATTGGCATAATACATATCCTCCTTCTCAATTTGAAATAGACCGAAATGATGCTGCTTATCTATCACAAGGTAATCGTAACCCATTTGTAGACAATCCAGCTTATGCTAATTTAATTTGGAATCCTTCAACAGACACTACAGCGCCAACTACTCCAACAAATTTACTAGCATCCAATGCTACTGCATCTACAATAGATTTAACTTGGACGGCTTCAACAGACGATGTTGCTGTAGCAAGTTATGATATTTTTGTAGATGGCTCTTTCTATACAAACACCTCAACAGCTGTAACTAATTTTACTGTTACAGGATTAACTTCAGAAACTAACTACTGCTTTACAATTTATGCTTTAGATGCAGCAGGAAATACTTCAAATGTAAGTAATCAAGATTGTGAAATGACAACAAATGTTCCAGCAGGTATAAACGAGTTATTCTTTTCTGAGTACATAGAAGGTAGCGGTAATAATAAAGCTTTAGAGATTGCTAATTATACAAACTCAACTGTACAATTAGCAAATTACACTTTAAGATTAGGCTCAAACGGTAATAGCTTTGGAAGTGATGTTTCTTTTCCTTCAGGTGCTTCAATTGCTGCTGGAGATGTTTACGTAATTGTAAACAGCGGACTATCTTTAGGTTGCGAATCTGAAGCAGATTACACCAATAATACAATCACAGGATTTAATGGTAATGACGCTATTGGTTTATTTAAAAACGGAACTTTAATTGATATTATAGGAGAAGAAGGTAACTCTTCTACTTTTGCTCAAAACACTACTTTAGTTAGAAAGTCTACTATTACTAATCCTACAACTTCTTTTAGTTTGTCAGAATGGGATAGTTATCTTCAAGACACTTGTGATAGTTTGGGGCAACCTACATTATCAACTTCAAATTTTGAAAAATCAACATTCAAAATCTACCCTAACCCAATTAAAGGAAACACTTTAAACGCAGACGTAAAATCAACAACTAGCTATCAAATCTATGATATTTTAGGTAAGAAAATTTTAAGCGGAACGGTAACTACAAACAACAAAAAAATTAATGTATCTAGTCTTAAAAAAGGAATTTACATCCTAAAACTAGAAACTAGTAATGGTAGTATTACAAAAAAATTAATTAGAGAATAAGTTATCAAACTTGTTAATAAAAAAAGCGACACCAAGATGTCGCTTTTTTTATGGTTAATAACCACGTGAATAACTAAAAAAAAATGACAACTTTTTAATAAAATAATCTAACTAAAAGATGTAAATTTGATGCTTTAAAAACAACACAAAACTCCTGAAATAATGATTCATTTCTTCGGAAACCAAAACAGTAAAGTATTTGCTGTTCAAGCAACAAAAGAATTATCTACTGAAACTATCAATAAATTAACGTGGTTATTTGGCAACCAGCCTAAAATAGAACAAGCATCCTTAGATGCTTTTTTTGTTGGTCCACGTGCAGCAATGATTACTCCATGGAGTACCAACGCAGTAGAAATCACCCAAAATATGGGCATTGATGGCATCATTAGAATTGAAGAATTTGAATCTTGCACACAAGATTTTAAGGATTATGATCCTATGATTTCAGAGAAATTTAATGGTTTAAATCAAGATAGTTTTACTATAAACATTCAACCAGAAGCCATTAAAAACATAGAAGATATAACTGCTTACAACGCTCAAGAAGGTTTAGCCTTAAGTGATGAAGAAGTTGAGTATTTAGAAGGCGTTTCAAAAAAAATAGGAAGACCATTAACAGACTCTGAAGTGTTTGGTTTTTCTCAAGTAAATAGTGAGCATTGTCGTCATAAAATTTTCAATGGTACTTTTGTAATCGATGGTGAAGAAAAGCCTACATCTCTTTTCAAATTAATTAAAAAGACTTCAGAAACTAATCCAAACGATATCGTTTCTGCTTATAAAGATAACGTGGCTTTTATAAAAGGTCCAGTAGTTGAACAATTTGCTCCAAAACGTGCAGATGTTCCGGATTTTTATCAAACTAAAGATTATGAATCTGTTATTTCGCTTAAAGCAGAAACACACAACTTCCCTACTACTGTCGAGCCTTTTAATGGTGCTGCAACAGGATCTGGTGGAGAAATTAGAGACAGACTTGCTGGAGGAAAAGGTTCTTTACCTTTAGCCGGAACAGCGGTTTACATGACTTCATATTCTAGATTAGAAGACAATCGTCCGTGGGAAAAAGCGTTTCCAGAACGCAAATGGTTATACCAAACACCAATGGATATTTTAATAAAAGCCAGTAATGGTGCTTCAGATTTTGGAAATAAATTTGGACAACCTTTAATTTGCGGATCTGTTTTAACTTTTGAACATAAAGAAGATGCTAAAGCTTTAGGTTTTGATAAGGTGATTATGCAAGCTGGCGGAATTGGTTACGGTAAAGCAGATCAAGCGTTAAAAAACACTCCAAAAAATGGTGATAAAATTGTAATTCTTGGTGGAGAGAATTACCGTATCGGAATGGGTGGAGCTGCAGTTTCTTCTGCAGATACAGGTGAGTTTTCTTCAGGAATAGAGCTAAACGCTGTACAACGTTCTAACCCAGAAATGCAAAAACGTGCGGCTAATGCTGTACGCGGAATGGTAGAAAGTGACGAGAATTTTATAGTTTCTATTCACGATCATGGTGCTGGTGGACATTTAAATTGTTTAAGCGAATTAGTTGAAGACACCGGTGGAAAAATTGACTTAGATGCCTTACCTGTTGGTGATCCAACACTTTCTGCTAAAGAAATTATTGGTAACGAATCTCAAGAACGAATGGGATTAGTTATTGCCGAAAAACACATCGAAACCTTAAACAAAATTGCCGAGCGTGAACGCGCACCAATGTACACCGTTGGTGATGTAACTAACGATAACCGCTTTACTTTCCAGTCTAAAACTAATGGTGACAAACCAATGGATTTAGCTTTAGAAGATATGTTTGGAAGCTCGCCAAAAACTATAATGACTGATAAAACTGTAGCTTCTAATTACAGTAAAATCGCTTACGATAAAGACAAAATCTACGATTATTTAGATCAAGTGTTACAGTTAGAAGCTGTAGCTTGTAAAGATTGGCTTACCAATAAAGTAGACCGTTGTGTTGGTGGTAAAGTTGCTAAACAACAATGTGCAGGACCATTACAATTACCATTAAACAATGTTGGTGTAATGGCATTAGACTTTAAAGGTAAAGAAGGTATAGCAACATCAATAGGTCACTCGCCTATTTCAGGATTAATTAATCCAGTTGCTGGAAGCCGCAATAGTATTACCGAAGCTTTAACTAATATTGTTTGGGCACCATTAAAAGATGGTTTACAATCGGTGTCTTTATCTGCAAACTGGATGTGGCCTTGTAAAAATGAAGGTGAAGACGCTAGATTATATGAAGCTGTTCAAGCAATTTCAGATTTTGCTATAGACTTAGGCATAAATGTTCCTACAGGAAAAGATTCATTATCAATGAAGCAAAAATATCCTGACCAAGAGGTTATTTCTCCTGGTACAGTTATTATTTCTGCTGCAGCAAATTGTAATAATATCACTAATGTTATTGAGCCTGTTTTAAGAAGAAATGGCGGAGATATATACTATATCAACTTATCACAAGATCAATTTAAATTAGGCGGAAGTAGTTTTGCTCAAATCTTAAATAAAGTTGGTAATGAAGCACCAAACGTTAAAGATGCTGGTTATGTAAAAACGGTATTTAACACGATTCAACAATTAATAAAAGACCAAAAAATTGTTGCTGGTCATGATGTTGCTTCTGGTGGATTAATAACCACCTTATTAGAAATGTGCTTTGCAGATATCAATTTAGGTGCTGAGCTTGATCTTTCTGCTTTAAATGAAAAAGACACGGTAAAGTTATTATTTGCTGAAAATTCAGGAATAGTTTTCCAAGCTTCCGATAATTCAATAGAAACAGTTTTAAATGATGCTAATATTGAGTTTTTCAACATAGGAAAACCAACTACAAGCGATGTATTAAGTATTATAAATAATGATGAAGTTTATACAATGACAGTTTCTAGACTAAGAGACATGTGGTACAAAACTTCATATTTATTAGATCAAAAGCAAACAGCTAACGGATTAGCAAAAACACGTTTTGAAAACTACGCAAAACAACCGCTAAACTATTATTTTCCAAAACATTTTACTGGCGAATTAAGTTTTTACAACAAAAACCAATCTTCAGATAGACCAAAAGCTGCTATTTTAAGAGAAAAAGGAAGTAACTCTGAACGCGAAATGGCTAACGCTATGTATTTAGCTGGTTTTGATGTAAAAGATGTGCATATGACCGATTTAATTTCTGGTCGCGAAACACTTGAAGATATTCAGTTTTTAGGTGCAGTTGGAGGTTTTTCTAATAGTGATGTTTTAGGCTCTGCAAAAGGTTGGGCTGGAGCAATTAAATATAACGACAAAGCTAACAAAGCTATTAAAAACTTCTTTGAAAGAGAAGATACACTTTCTGTAGGTATATGTAATGGTTGTCAATTATTTATGGAGTTAGAACTGATAAATCCAGAGCATGAAAATCATGGGAAAATGGTACATAATAACTCTCATAAACACGAAAGTTCTTTCACTTCTGTAGTTGTACAAAAAAACAATTCGGTGATGCTGTCAACACTAGCAGGAAGTACTTTAGGTGTTTGGATAAGTCATGGTGAAGGTAAATTTAACCTTCCAAAAGATGAAAACAATTATGATATTGTTGCTAAATATGCTTATAATGATTACCCATCAAATCCTAACGGGTCTGATTACAATACAGCAATGTTATGCGATAAAACCGGAAGACATTTAGTAACAATGCCACATATAGAGCGTTCTATTTTCCCTTGGAATTGGGCTAATTATCCAGAAAACAGAAAAGATGAAGTTTCCCCTTGGATAGAAGCTTTTGTAAAAGCTAGAAAATGGATAGAAAACAAAAAAAATTAAAAACCGTATAATATTTCAATCTTTTTTTATTACATTTCACTCACTTAAAAGTGTGTAAAGTATTATAAATGAAGTTTGAAAGAATTTATTGCCATAGGCCTAACAAGCTTATTGGCTCTTTTGTTGAAGTACAAATTGAAGAAAATGACTTTCCTTACGTAGTAGATTTATTGCCTACAGCTCAAAGTCATATTATCTATTTCTTCTCTGACGTAAAACATGAAGTTAAAATTAATAACAAGTCCTTTTTTAACAAAGGACTTGTTATATCTGGTCAATCTTACCGATCCTATCAGTTTATACCTAAAAAACCTGTTAGAGTTTTTGTTGCTAATTTTAGCGCAACCACACTACACAAGGTATTAGGAAAACAAATGTCTTCTATAACAGATTCTCATATTCCATTATCAGAGTTTTGTAATGAATTTTATGAACAAATAAATCCGTTGTTTAATCCTGATAAAACAGCTAAAGAAATTGCTTTAGACTTTGAAAGTTTAATGTATGACTTGCCCAAAATTGATAATAAGAATGTTAATTATGTTGATATTGCTGTAGATTTGATTCATCAAAAAAAAGGGAGAATTACTGTAGATGAACTTTTAGAATTTCTTACTATATCACAAAAAAATCTAGAGATTCAATTTAAAAAAATAGTTGGCTTAACACCTTTAAAATATATTAAACTCTATAGGTTTTGGCATTTAATGAAAGCTTACGAGAGTAATAAAATTGATTTTAATCAAGCCTTAGAATTTTATAATTATTATGATTTATCTCATTTTAATCGTGACTTTAAGCTTTTTATGAAAATAAAACCTTCAGAATACGTCAAAAGAGATAATTCTTTAATAAGAAAATATTTAACAATTTAATTTTTACGATATTTTACATCCCGTTTCATTATAAATTCAATACTTTAGCTATCAAATGGTACTATTTGTTTAATTTAAATGAAAGTTAAGGGATTCATTTAAAAATAGTTAGTTATTAAATAAATATATTAAAAGTATCATTTTAAGCTATCAATCAGTTAGCAAGGAGCTGTTTAATTACAGCTCCTTTTTTGGCAAAAAAATGAAAGCTTTATTTAAATTTTAATAATTTTTGTTAACCTTAAATCATTTTTTCATAATTTGCATTCCCCTTAATTCATTTAAATATAATGATTGAAGTAACCCGACTTTTCGATTTTCCTTATTACCAACTTGAAAAACACAACCTAGAAGCTGCTTTAGTTACCAAAAAAAATGGTACATGGGAAGCAACTTCAACCAAAGAATATATAGATAAAGCTAATGCTTTAAGTAGAGCTTTATTAAGATTAGGTGTAAATAAAAACGATAAAATTGCAGTAATTTCTTCTACAAACAGAACAGAATGGAATATTGTAGATATTGGCGTATTACAACTTGGTGCGCAAAATATTCCTATATATCCGACCATATCTGCAGAAGATTACGAGTATGTTTTAAATCATAGCGAATCTATATACTGCTTTGTTTCAGATAAAGAAGTATTAGAAAAAATAAACAAAGTTAAAGACAAAACTAAGCTTAAAGAAGTTTACTCTTTTGATCATATTGAAGGCTGTAAACACTATTCAGAACTTTTTGATTTAGGAAAAGATGATAGTAATCAAGCAGAAGTTGAAGCTAGAAAAGATGCAGTAACACCTGATGATTTAGCTACAATAATATACACTTCTGGTACAACAGGTAAGCCTAAAGGTGTTATGCTAAGTCATAATAACATTACTAGTAACGTATTAGATAGTATACCACGATTACCAATTTCTACTGGTCAAACAAAAGTATTAAGCTTTTTACCAATTTGCCATGTATTTGAACGTGTATTAATTTACATTTATCAATATGCAGGAACAAGTATTTATTTTGCAGAAGCAATAGATAAAATTGCAGAAAACGCTCAGGATATTAAACCAAATTTAATGAGTGTTGTACCTAGATTGTTAGAAAAAGTATATGACAAAATCTATGCAAAAGGAACAGAATTAAGCGGTATAAAAAGCAGACTTTTCCATTGGGCTATAGAATTAGGAGAACAATGGGAACCTTACGGTAAAAATGGTGCTTGGTACGAGTTTAAACTAAAAATAGCTAATAAATTAATCTTTAGTAAATGGCGAGCTGCTTTAGGTGGCGAGTTAACTACTATGGTATCTGGTAGCGCAGCTTTATCACCAAGATTAACACGCATATTTTGTGCTGCAGGCATGAAGGTTATGGAAGGATATGGATTAACAGAAACATCTCCTGTTATTTCTGTAGGCATGTACAGAGAAAATCATTTTAAGGTTGGTACCGTTGGTAAACCGATAAGAAATGTAGATGTAAAAATAGCAGAAGATGGCGAAATCCTAATTAAAGGACCAAACGTGATGAAAGGTTACTACAAAGATCCAGAAAAAACGGCTAGTGTAATGACAGGAGACTATTTTCATACAGGAGATAAGGGTGAAATTGATCCTGATGGTTTCTTAAAAATTACGGGGCGTAAAAAAGAAATGTTTAAAACCTCTGGAGGAAAATATGTCATTCCTACCCTTTTAGAAAACGACTTAAAACAGTCAAGATTTATAGAACAAGCAATGGTTGTTGGGGAAGGCGAAAAAATGCCAGCAGCTATTATTCAACCTAATTTTGAATTTTTAAGAGATTGGATTGATAGAAAACATAATCATATAGGTAAATCAGATAAAGAAATTGCAACATCACAAATAGTTATAGACCGTATCCAAAAAGAAATAGACAACTGCAATAAAAGTTTCGGAAAATGGGAACAAATTAAACGATTTGAACTTACACAAGATGTTTGGTCTGTAGATGGTGGACAATTAACACCAACCATGAAAATGAAACGAGACGTCATTAAAAATATTTATAAAGATCTTTATGATAAAATTTATAATTAATCATTTTTTAATACAAAATAAGAAGCCATCTAAAATTTAGATGGCTTTTTTTGTTAATATCATAATCTTTTTTAAAAATTTATTATGCGTGCATAATAAATTTTACTATCTTTGAAAACCTTCAAAAGAATTTTAATGCAAAACAAAAAAGAAAGAACGATAGATTACATGCTAAGAACCACTTGGTTAGCGGTAAATAAAATGTATAACGAAGAAGCTGCAAAGTTTGACACAACTATGGCTACAGGGTTTACATTATTAAGTATCGATAAAGAAAACGGTACACCTTCTACCTCTTTAGGACCAATAATGGGCATGGAAGCAACTAGTCTTTCAAGAATATTAAAACGTATGGAAGAATTAGGTTTGATAGAACGTAAACCTAACCCAAACGACGGTCGTGGTGTTTTAATTCATCTTACTGAGTTTGGAAAAGAAAAAAGAAAAGACGCCAAAGAACGTGTTTTAGTTTTTAATGAAACTGTAAGAGCACACGTTTCAGAAGAAAAACTAAAACATTTCTATGAAGTGTCAGACACTATAAACGAGTTAATTTCTAATAAAAAAATATATACTAAAGAAACCATTTAATAAAAATGAGTAAACGTAGAATCAAAAAAGTAGCCATTATTGGATCTGGAATTATGGGAAGCGGTATTGCTTGTCATTTTGCCAATATTGGTGTAGAAGTCTTATTATTAGACATTGTACCAAGAGAATTAAACGATGCCGAAAAAGCTAAAGGATTAACTTTAGAAGACAAGGTCGTAAGAAACCGTATTGTTAACAATGCATTAGCAGCATCATTAAAATCTAAACCATCACCAATCTATCACAAAGATTTTGCAAACAGAATTACTACTGGTAATCTTGAAGATGATATAGCAAAAGTCGCAGATGTAGATTGGATCATGGAAGTAGTTGTAGAAAGACTTGACATTAAAAAGCAAGTATTTGAAAAACTAGAACAACACCGTACACCAGGTACTTTAATTACATCAAATACATCTGGTATTCCTATTAAGTTTATGAGCGAAGGACGCAGCGAAGATTTCCAAAAGCATTTTTGCGGAACGCACTTCTTTAATCCAGCGCGTTACTTAAAGTTATTCGAAGTAATTCCTGGACCTAAAACATCTCAAGACGTTTTAGACTTCTTAAACGGTTATGGGGAACAATTTTTAGGAAAAACATCTGTAATTGCTAAAGATACACCAGCTTTTATTGGTAACCGTATTGGTATTTTTGGTATTCAATCGTTATTTCACCAAGTAAAAGAATTAGGATTGACCATAGAAGAAGTTGATAAATTAACGGGTCCTGTTATTGGTCGTCCAAAATCGGCAACTTTCCGTACGGTAGATGTTGTTGGGTTAGACACTTTAGTACATGTAGCTAACGGAATTTACGACAACTGTCCTGATGACGAAGCACATGAGCTTTTCAAACTACCAGATTTTATCAATACCATGATGGAAAACAAATGGTTAGGAAGTAAAACAGGTCAAGGATTCTATAAAAAAGTTAAAACAGACGATGGTAAAAGCGAAATTTTATCATTAGACTTAGATACATTAGACTATCGCTCTAAAAAAAGAGCCTCTTTCCCTACTCTAGAATTAACAAAAACTGTAGATAAAGTCATTGACCGTTTTCCAATTTTAGTAAAAGGAAAAGATAAAGCTGGCGAATTTTATCGCAAAAACTTTGCAGCAATGTTTGCTTACGTATCACATCGTATTCCTGAAATTTCAGACGAATTATATAAGATAGATGATGCTATGAAAGCTGGATTTGGTTGGGAACATGGTCCTTTCCAAATTTGGGATGCAATTGGTGTAGAAAAAGGTCTTGAAATTATGAAAGCTGAAGGTAAAACACCAGCAGCTTGGGTAAATGATATGGTTGCTTCTGGTAACACATCGTTTTACACAGTAAAAGATGGAGCTACATATTTCTACGATATTGATAAGAAAGCACAAGAAAAAGTACCAGGTCAAGATAGCTTTATCATATTAGATAACATCAGAAAATCTAACGAGGTATTTAAAAACTCTGGTGTAGTTGTTGAAGATTTAGGTGACGGAATTTTAAATGTTGAATTCCAATCTAAAATGAACACTATTGGTGGCGACGTACTAGCTGGTTTAAATAAAGCAATAGATTTAGCTGAAAAAGATTTTGCTGGTTTAGTGGTTGGTAACCAAGGAGCAAACTTCTCTGTTGGTGCAAACATCGGAATGATTTTTATGATGGCTGCAGAACAAGAGTATGACGAGCTTAACATGGCGATCAAATACTTCCAAGACACGATGATGCGCATGCGCTATTCTTCTATTCCTACTATTTCTGCACCTCATGGAATGACGCTTGGTGGCGGATGTGAATTATCACTTCATGCAGATAAAGTTGTTGCTGCTGCAGAAACTTACATGGGATTAGTTGAATTTGGAGTTGGTGTAATTCCAGGTGGTGGCGGATCTAAAGAAATGGCTTTAAGAGCGCAAGATACTTTCAAAAAAGGTGATGTCGAGTTAAATACTCTTCAAGAGTATTTCTTAACTATAGGTATGGCAAAAGTATCAACTTCAGCTTACGAAGCATTTGATTTAGGTGTATTACAAAAAGGAAAAGATATTGTTGTCGTTAATAAAGACAGACAAATTGCTACAGCTAAAGCACATGCTAAATTAATGGCAGATCAAGGCTACACGCAACCTGTAAAGCGCAAAGATATTAAAGTACTTGGTAAACAAGCATTAGGAATGTTCTTAGTAGGAACAGACTCAATGGAAGCAAGCCACTACATTAGTGAACACGATCAAAAAATAGCTAACAAATTAGCTTACGTTATGGCTGGTGGTGATTTATCAGAACCAACTAAAGTAAGTGAGCAATATTTATTAGATCTAGAACGCGAAGCTTTCTTAAGTCTATGTACCGAACGTAAGACTTTAGAGCGTATTCAGCACATGTTAAAAACAGGTAAACCACTTCGTAATTAGAAAACAGACAAAAATGAAACAAGCATATATAGTAAAAGCATACAGAACAGCAGTTGGTAAAGCACCACGAGGCGTGTTCCGTTTTAAAAGAGCAGACGAGTTAGGTGCAGAAGTGATTCAGCACATGATGAAAGAATTACCAAATCTAGACGTAAAACGTATTGACGACGTTATAGTTGGTAACGCAATGCCAGAAGGATCACAAGGTTTAAATATGGCACGTTTTATCTCATTAATCGGATTAAACAGTGTAGATGTTCCTGGTGTAACGGTTAACCGTTTTTGTTCTTCAGGAATAGAAACTATTGGTATTGCAACTGCAAAAATCCAAGCAGGAATGGCAGATTGTATTATTGCTGGTGGATCAGAAAGCATGAGTAGCGTACCAATGACAGGTTTTAAACCAGAACTAAATTACGATACTGTAAAAGATGGTCATGAAGATTATTATTGGGGAATGGGTAATACTGCAGAAGCGGTTGCTAACCAATTTAAAGTGTCTCGTCAAGATCAAGATGAATTTGCTTACAATTCACATATGAAAGCTTTAAGAGCTTTAGCAGAAGATCGTTTTCAAGATCAAATTGTTCCTATAGATGTAGAGCAAATTTATTTAGATGAAAACGGTAAAAAAGCAACTAAAACATACACTGTAACAAAAGATGAAGGTCCTAGAAAAGGAACTAATGTAGAAGCTTTAGCAAAATTACGACCAGTATTTGCTGCTAATGGAAGTGTAACCGCTGGTAACTCGTCTCAAATGAGTGATGGTGCTGCATTTGTTATGGTAATGAGTGAAGATATGGTTAAAGAATTAAATCTAGAGCCTGTTGCAAGATTAGTAAATTACGCTGCTGCTGGTGTAGAACCAAGAATTATGGGAATTGGACCAGTTAAAGCTATTCCAAAAGCATTAGAACAAGCAGGATTAAAACAATCGGATTTAGGATTAATAGAACTTAACGAAGCTTTTGCATCTCAATCATTAGCTGTAATTAGAGAGTTAGATTTAAATCCAGACATTATTAATGTTAATGGTGGTGCAATAGCATTAGGTCATCCATTAGGATGTACAGGTGCAAAACTTTCAGTACAATTATTTGACGAAATGCGTAAACGTAAAATGAAAGGTAAATATGGAGCTGTAACCATGTGCGTTGGTACAGGTCAAGGTGCATGTGGAATTTTTGAATTTTTAAACTAAAAGAACTTAATACAATACAATAAAATGGCAGAAACTGAAAAAGACATCCTACGTGGCGGTCAATTCTTAGTAAAAGAAACAAACTGTGAAGATATTTTCACACCTGAAGATTTTTCAGAAGAACAACAAATGATGAAAGACTCGGTTATCGAGTTTAATGACCGTGAAATTATACCTAACAAACCTCGTTTTGAAGCTAAAGATTATGCTTTAACAGAAGAAGTAATGCGTAAAGCTGGAGATATGGGCTTTTTAAGCGTTGCTGTTCCTGAAGCTTATGGCGGAATGGGAATGGGCTTCGTATCTACAGTGTTAACTTGTGACTATATTTCTTCTGGTACTGGATCTTTTAGTACTGCTTTTGGTGCGCATACAGGTATTGGTACTATGCCAATTACACTTTATGGTACAGAAGAACAAAAACAAAAGTATGTACCAAAATTAGCTTCTGGTGAATGGTTTGGAGCGTATTGTTTAACAGAACCTGGTGCTGGATCTGATGCAAATTCTGGTAAAACTACTGCAGAGCTTTCTGCAGATGGTAAAACATACAAAATCAACGGACAGAAAATGTGGATTTCTAACGCAGGTTTCTGTAACTTAATGATTGTTTTTGCTAGAATTGAAAACGATAAGAATATCACAGGTTTTATTGTAGAATTTGATAAAAACAATCCTAACGGAATCACTTTAGGTGAAGAAGAACATAAATTAGGTATCCGTGCAAGTTCTACACGTCAAGTATTCTTTAATGATACTGAAGTCCCTGCAGAAAATATGCTAGCAGGTCGTGGTGAAGGTTTTAAAATAGCAATGAATGCCTTAAACGTTGGTCGTATCAAATTAGCTGCTGCTTGTTTAGATTCGCAAAGACGTATCACAACTACAGCTGTTCAATATGCTAACGAGCGTAAACAATTTAAAACACCAATTGCAGACTTTGGTGCTATAAAAATTAAGTTAGCCGAAATGGCAACTAACACTTATGTTGGTGAATCTGCAACTTACAGAGCTTCAAAAAATATCGAAGACCGTATTGCTTTACGTGTTGAAGCAGGAAATACACATCAAGAAGCAGAACTTAAAGGTGTAGAAGAATATGCTATCGAGTGTTCTATCTTAAAAGTAGCAGTATCAGAAGACGTACAAAATTGTGCAGACGAAGGTATCCAAATTTTTGGAGGTATGGGATTCTCTGAAGAAACACCAATGGAAGCTGCTTGGAGAGATGCTCGTATTGCTCGTATCTACGAAGGAACAAACGAAATTAACCGTATGCTTTCTGTAGGCATGTTAGTTAAAAAAGCAATGAAAGGTCACGTAGAATTATTAGGTCCTGCAATGAAAGTTCAAGAAGAATTAATGGGTATTCCTTCTTTTGATACACCAGATTATTCTGAGCTTTTTTCTGAAGAAAAAGAAATGATTGTAAAACTTAAGAAAACCTTCTTAATGGTTGCTGGTGCTGCAGTACAAAAATTTGGACCAGATTTAGAGCAACATCAACAATTACTAGTTGCTGCTGCAGATATTTTAATTGAAATCTACATGGCAGAATCTGCTATTTTACGTACAGAGAAAAACGCAAAACGATTTGGAGAAGAGTCTCAATCTGCACAAATCGCAATGTCTAAATTATATTTATATCACGCTGTAGAAACTATAGAGAAAAAAGGAAAAGAAAGTATTATTTCTTTTGCTGAAGGTGATGAGCAACGTATGATGTTAATGGGACTTAAACGCTTTACTAAGTACCAAAACTATCCAGATATTGTAGACTTACGCAATGAGATTGCCGAAAAAATAAAAGAAGAAAACAAATATTGTTTCTAAGAATTTAAGTGAGTTTTAGTTTTAATTTCGAAAAAGCTGGTTCAAGTATTTGAATCAGCTTTTTTATTTTAGTATTTTAGAAAAAAATAGAAAAATGAAAAAACTTATTATTCCTCTACTTCTCTTTACTTGCATTTCATTAGGACAAACTAGTCAAAAAATATATGATATTATCGATTCTGTTTCAGCAAAACGAATAGAAAAAGATATACAAACATTAGTAAATTTTGGAACAAGAAACACCTTTAGCGATACCATTTCTAACACAAGAGGAATTGGTGCTGCAAGACGTTGGATAAAGTCTGAATTTGAATCAATTTCTAAAAACTGTAATAACTGTCTTGATGTATTTTATCAAAAAGACTTTGTGACTAAAGAAGGGAATCGACGTGTGCCTCATGATGCTTGGGTTGTAAATGTTGTAGCTATACAAAAAGGAACAAAATATCCTAATAGATATATTATAATGAGTGGAGACATAGACTCTAGAGCTAGTGATACTATGGACTTTACCACAGATGCGCCTGGAGCAAATGATAATGCGTCTGGTATGGCTGGAACCATTGAAGCTGCAAGAGTCTTATCTAACTATCAATTTGAAAGTAGTATTGTTTACGTCGGTCTTTCTGGTGAAGAACAAGGTCTTTTTGGTGGCAGTGGTTTAGCTAAATATGCTAAAGAAAACAATTGGGATGTTATTGGTGTTCTTAACAATGATATGATTGGAAATATCAAAGGAGTTGATGGAGTAATAGACAATCGTACTTTCAGAATTTTTTCTGAACCTGTTCCTGCAAACGAAACAGAAAGAGAAAGACAACTTAGACGTTTTTATGGCGGCGAAGTTGATGGCATATCTAGACAATTAGCAAGATATGTACACAAAACAGTAAAGACATATATGCCAGAAATGAATCCTATGATGGTTTATAGACTTGACCGTTTTGGTCGTGGCGGACATCACAGACCTTTTAACGATTTAGGTTTTCCTGGAATTAGAATTATGGAAGCTCATGAAAACTACAATCAACAACATCAAGATATTCGTGAGGAAAACGGAATTAAATATGGTGATGTTATAGAACACGTTAATTTTGAATATGCTAAAAAACTAACTGCTGTTAACGCAATAAACATGGCTAGTTTAGCTTCTGCGCCGCCAGCTCCAAAAAATGTTGCTATTGGTGGTATTGTAGAACCTTCGGCTAAATTTAAATGGGATAAAGTTGAAGGTGCTGTTGGCTATAAAATATATTGGAGATACACAACTTCTCCTACTTGGGATTATAGTAGATATGTAGGTGATGTATCAGAATTTACTTTAGAAGGTATTGTTATAGACAACTTCTTTTTTGGAATTGCTGCTATAGGAAAAGATGGTTTTGAAAGTCCCGTTGTTTTTCCTAATAAAGTATTTAGATAATAAAAAAGGACTTCAAATTTGAAGTCCTTTTTTGGTTTATTTAATTAGCAATACTGCTCTTTACTTTTTCATCTGTTGTCACATTAGACAAGTTAATCGCTGTTTCAATTAAAGCTAAATGAGAATACGCTTGCGGGAAATTACCTAATAATCGTTTTGTTTTAAAGTCTATATCCTCGCTAAATAACCCTAAATGATTACTGTAAGATAATAACTTATCAAACATTGCTTTAGCTTTTTCCTCCTCGCCTATTTTATACAAACTGTTTATAAACCAGAATGTACAAATTGTAAATGATGATGATGGTAAACCAAAATCGTCTTTATTTTTATATCTATATAGTAATCCGTCGTTACTTAACTCTCTTTCAATTGCGTTAACTGTGCTAACATATCTTGGGTCTTTAGCATCTATAAATCCATAAGGTTCCATTAATAATACAGACGCATCTAAATCTTCTACACCATAAGCTTGTGTAAATGCATTAGCAGTATCACTCCAAGCATTACTCATAATGTCATTTTTAATTTCATCTTTAATAATTTTCCACTTATTTGCTTTATGGTATTTATTCAATATTTCAGCAACTTTAATAGCACGATCTATTGCTACCCAACATAACACTTTAGAAAACGTAAAATGCCTATCCTCTCCTCTAAATTCCCAAATACCTTTATCTGGCTCTTTCCAGTGTTTGTTAACTACCCAAACAATTCCTTTAGTTATAGTCCAAAGCTCTTCGGTATTTTCTATATCTAAAGAAAAAGACACAAATTGTTGATGGATTACATCCATTAAAATACCATAAATATCATTTTGTTTTTGCTTATACGCAGCATTACCAACACGTACAGGTTTAGAATCTTTGTAACCGCTTAAATGATCTAAACTATACTCGGTTAACTTTTTCTCCTTATTGATTCCATACATGATTTGCAGTTTTTCATCTTTATCAGGAATTAAATCAATAATAAAATTTAAGTAGCGTTTAGCCATATTTTTATGACCTAATTGCGACACTACTTTTATCACCATAGAAGCATCTCTAATCCAGCAAAAACGGTAATCCCAGTTTCTTACTTCACCAATAGTTTCTGGTAAAGAGGTTGTTGCTGCTGCTAGTACAGCACCAGATTTATCGTAGGATAGTAATTTTAATGTTAATGCACTGCGCAAAATTTGTGCATTATACATATTGTATTTTGGTGTTTTATCTATCCAATTTAACCAATATACTTTGGTACGTTGGTGATCTAGGTAAATACTTTCTACTGTTGGATTAAAAATCTTTTCGTTGTAACCTATTAAAAAGTAACCGTCTTCTGTTAGCGTAATTTCTTTTTTATCTACAATTGCATTTTTATCAAATGACGTGTATAAAAAAAGCGTATCAAACTTTTCTCCATGAGTTAGGCTAGCTATAAAATCATCTTTTACGTAAATTTCTGTTTTACCTTTAGCATATTCTAATTTTGGGTTATAATCCACTGTAAATGTAGGTTTACCTGAAATATGTTTAAAATATCTTACTAATTCTGGTGGATAATAATAAGTTCCGTCTTGCTTATGAAATCTTGGCATAAAATCATGCACTTCAAAAACATCAATTCCGTTACTAAATCTAGTAACCAAGATATTTGTTTTATCAATGTAAAATTGTTTAGTAGTATAACTTTCATCTACATTAATAGAAAAATGTCCACCAATTTTTTCATCTAAAAGTTTAGCAAAAACAGATGACGAATCAAATTCTGGCAAGCAACACCAATCTACAGATCCTGTTTTTGATATTAATGCTGCACTTCTACAATTTCCTACAATTCCGTAATCTAAATTATTTCCCAAATCTTTTGTTTTATAATGTTTTCAATCAATTTTTCATTAAATTAACGAAAATCTTAACTTTAAACCAAAGCAAACCCTTATGAATAAAACAATTATTGTTTCTAATCGTCTTCCTTTACAAGTCAAAATTGAAAATAATACTTTAAACATAAAACCTAGTGTTGGCGGATTAGCTACCGGTTTAAAATCGGTTCATGAAGAAGGGAATGGTATTTGGATTGGTTGGTCTGGATTGACCGAAGAAGAGTTAAATAAAGACTTGTCTAATCAAGTTAAAAAAGAAGTTACTAAAGCAAAATGCGCTACTGTACCGTTAACACAAGATGATGTAGACAATTTTTACTTCGGATTTAGCAACAAAACCCTTTGGCCTTTATTTCATTATTTTATGGAATATACCGAGTTTGACAACGACCAATGGGAAGCTTATAAAACCGTTAATCAAAAATTTGCAGATGTTGTTTTAGACAATATCGAAGATGGTGACACAGTTTGGGTACATGATTATCAATTACTGTTACTGCCAAAGCTTATTAAAGACAAAAAACCAAATACAACCATAGGTTTCTTTTTACATATTCCTTATCCGTCTTATGAAATTTTTAGAACGTTTCCTTGGCGTGAAGAATTGCTGCACGGTATGCTTGGTGCCGATCTTTTAGGATTTCATACCTATGATTACGAGCGTCACTTTTTAAGTTCTGTAAAACGAATTTTAAGATTAGATGTTCAGTTTAACGAAATTTCATATTTAGATCGTGTTGTTAAGGTAGATTCATTCCCAATGGGAATAGATTATAATAAATTCCATAACTCAGCGCTTTCTCATTTAAATCAATCAAATACCGAAAAATCCGAGCTTCAAAAACGATTAGACGATCATATTCAAGCTGGTCCAGATACCAAATTAATCTTGTCTATAGACCGTATGGATTATACCAAAGGTATACCAAATCGTATTCGCGCTTTTGAATATTTCCTTAATAAATATCCGCAGTTTAAAGAAAAAGTAAGGTTGGTGATGTTGGCGGTTCCATCACGTTCTGACGTGCCTCAATATCAAAAATTGAAACGAGAAACAGACGAACTTGTTGGTCGTGTTAACGGAGAATTTTCTACCGTTAGTTGGACACCGATCTGGTACTTTTATAGATCTATGCCTTTTGATAATTTAATAGACTTGTATACCTCATCACAAATTGCATTAATTACGCCAGTAAGAGATGGAATGAATCTTGTTGCTAAAGAATACGTTGCAACACGCGTTAACCAAGATGGTGTTTTAATTTTAAGTGAAATGGCTGGCGCATCTAAAGAAATGAATGAAGCCTTATTAATTAACCCTAATAACTTCGAACAACTAGCTGATACTTTAAAACTTGCTATTGAAATGCCTGCTGAAGAGCAATCTAAAAGAATAAAAATTCTTCAAAAACGTCTACAACGTTATAGCGTAGAAAAATGGGCAGAAGAGTTTATGAAATCCTTGAACGACACCAAAAAAATAGGCAAAACAATTGTTGCTAAAAAAATGGATAAAGACCATCAAGCAACTATGATTTCAGATTTTAAACAAGCTAAAAGAAAGCTATTATTCTTAGATTATGATGGTACATTGGTTGGATTTAAAGATAATCCACAAGATGCAAAACCAGACGATAAATTAATACAGCTTTTAGACCAATTAAATCAAACAGAGAATACAGATGTAGTTATAGTTAGTGGTCGCGATCGTGAAACTTTTGAAGACTGGTTTGCAGACAAATCTTATAATCTTATCACAGATCATGGCGTATGGTTAAAGGGTAAAAACGACGATTGGCAAATGTTAGAAATCTTAAAAACAAACTGGATGGACAACATACAACCAATACTTCAAACCTTTGTAGATCGTACTCCAGGTACATTTATCGAACAAAAAAAATACTCGTTAGCTTGGCATTACCGCAAAGCCGATCCAGAATTAGCACAAATAAGAACTATAGAATTAAATACAGTTTTAACACATTTAATATCTAACAACGATTTATCTGTTTTAAAAGGAAATAAAGTCATCGAAATTAAAAGTAGTAGCGTTAATAAAGGTCGTGCAACTTCACGCTGGTTAACAAAAGCTAATTACGATTTTATTTTTGCAATTGGTGATGATTGGACAGACGAATTTATGTTTGAAGATTTACCAGAAAACACCTATTCTGTAAAAGTTGGCTTTAAAAAAACAAAAGCAAAATATTACGTAAAAGATACAGACAAAGTCAGAGATTTATTAGCTAATTTTATGCAACAATAATTTATTAAATGAAATCAATTTTCACCTTTGCTATTTGCTGTTTGGCATTTACAATATCTCACGCACAATTACTTCATAAAAAGAAAGATTTTACACGACAAGATACACTTCGTGGAAGCATTACACCAGAGCGAGAATGGTGGGATTTATCTTATTATCACCTAGATATTAAAGTAGAACCAGAAACCAAAACAATTTCGGGTAAAAACACCATTCAATACAAAGTGTTACAACCATATCAAGTCATGCAAATAGATTTGCAACCGCCTTTAGAGTTGACTAAAGTCACTCAAAATGGAGAACAACTTGATATTAAACATGATGGAAACGCTCATTTTGTCACACTTAAAAACACCCAAAAAATAGGAGAAGTAAATAGCGTCGTAGCCTACTACGAAGGTCAACCACGTGAAGCTGTTCGTGCACCTTGGGATGGCGGTATTTCTTGGAAAAAAGATAAAAATGGTAATCATTTTATAGCATCATCTTGTCAAGGACTTGGCGCAAGTGTTTGGTGGCCAAATAAAGATCACATGTATGACGAGGTAGATAGTATGCTTATTAGTGTAAATGTTCCTGAAAAATTAACGAATGTTTCCAACGGAAGACTTAGAAAAGTTGAACAAAAAGATGATCAAACAAAAACCTATCACTGGTTTGTAAATAACCCAATTAATAATTACGGAGTTAATATTAACATAGGTGATTACGCTAATTTCTCTGAAGTTTATAAAGGTGAAAAAGGTGATTTAGACATGAATTACTACGTCCTAAGTTACAATCTAGACAAAGCCAAATCACACTTTACAGATGCTCCAAAAATGATGAAAGCTTTTTAGCATTGGTTTGGTCCGTATCCATTTTACGAAGATAGTTTTAAGCTAGTTGAAGTACCATATTTAGGCATGGAACATCAAAGCTCTGTTACCTACGGAAATCAATATTTAAAAGGATATTTAGGTAACGATTTGTCTGGTACAGGTTGGGGATTAAAATTTGATTTTATCATTATTCATGAAGCTGGGCACGAATGGTTTGCAAATAATATTACAAACGTAGACATTGCCGATATGTGGATTCATGAAAGCTTTACGGCGTATTCCGAAAGTTTATTTTTGGATTATTACTATGGTAAACAAGCTGCATCAGAATATGTGATTGGAACCAGAAGAAGCATACAAAACGACAGACCATTAATTGGACAATACGATGTAAATAATGAAGGTTCTGGAGACATGTATTACAAAGGTGCTAACATGCTTCATACCTTAAGAACTATGGTGAATGACGACGAAAAATGGCGTCAGATTTTGAGGACTTTAAATAAAAAATTCTATCATCAAACTGTTACAACACAGCAAATTGAGAATTTTTTAGCTGAAGAAACTGGTTTAGATTTAACAGGTTTCTTCAATCAATATTTACGCACGACTAAAATTCCTGTGTTTGAGTATAAAATTGAAAATAAAACTCTGAAATTCAGATTTTCAAACACTGTAGAACATTTTAAAATACCTTTACTAATTAATATTGATGAAAAAGAACATTGGATCAATCCAACTAATGAATGGAAATCTATTAAAATTCCTTCAGCAAATTCTTCAATTAGTCTTAACAACAATTTTTATATAAAATCACTACAAATCAAGTCTTAGATAAAAAAAAGCATCGTAATAACGATGCTTTTTTTTTATTTACAAACCTTTAATAAAGCTTCCGTAAGGATCTTTAAATTGAATTCCTTTTGTAAATCTGTATTTACTCAATTGCTTATATTCTACTAAAGCCCAAAGCACAAACTCTTTCATAAAGTAGCTATCTTCTTTACTTAAATTTGATTGATGTTTTGCAATTAAATCATCTAATGGAGAAACAGCTTCTAGTAATGATTTATATTCTTTATCTCTTAAATCATCAAGTAACTCAAAACCATCAGATTGGTTAAAAAACCAAGATATAATATCATCATATGGACCAACATCATCTTGTTTTTTAAGTTTTTCAATTTCAGGGAAATATTGAATAAATAATGTTTTTACCGCTTCACCAATTAAATTATAAGCCACATTGGCTGCACCTTCTTGTTCGCCTTCATAAACCAATTCTACTTTACCTGTTATTGCAGGAATAATCCCTAAAAAATCAGATAACCGTACAGCAGTTTTCTCTTCATTGTTTTTTAATGCTCTTAGTTCTGCAGCACTTAATAAGTTTTCATAAGCTGTAATACTTAAACGTGCGCTCACACCACTTTTTTCGTCTATAAAATCGCTATGTCGTGCTTCAAAAACTACTTGTTCTAAAACATCTTTTGCTAATTCTGGTACGTAAATAGCCTCTTGTTGTCTTATATCCGATTTTGCTTCTTGTTGTGTAATCGTTTTTGCGGTTTCTATATCATTTGGATAATGCGTTAATATTTGCGAACCAATTCTATCCTTTAAAGGCGTTACAATACTACCTCTATTTGTATAATCTTCTGGATTTGCGGTAAATATAAATTGCATATCTAATGGTAACCTTAATTTAAAACCACGAATTTGAATATCGCCTTCTTGCAAAATATTAAATAATGCCACTTGTATTCTTGCTTGTAAATCTGGCAACTCGTTAATTACAAAAATACAACGGTTAGCACGTGGAATCATTCCGTAGTGAATAACACGATCATCTGCATAACTTAATTTTAAATTGGCTGCTTTTATGGGATCAACATCACCTATAATATCTGCTACAGTAACATCTGGCGTTGCTAATTTTTCGGCAAAACGCTCGCTTCTATGTAACCAACTAATAGGCGTATCGTCTCCTTTTTCTTCAACTAATTTAATAGCGTATCTTGATATGGGTTGTAACGGATCGTCATTAATCTCGCTACCTTCAACAACAGGAATATATTCGTCTAACAATGTCAACATTAATCGTGCAAGTCGCGTTTTTGCTTGACCACGTAATCCTAATAAATTAATGTTGTGTCTTGATAAAATGGCACGTTGTAACTCTGGAATTACTGTGTTTTCGTAACCATGAACACCGTTAAAAATGGTTTCCTTATTTTTTATTTTCTCTATTAGATTATCTCTTAATTCATCTTTTATAGATTTTGGTTGATAACCAGATTTTTTTAATTCTCCTAAAGTTGTTATGTTTTCTATTTTCATTTTAGCTTTTATCTTCTAATTCTTTTTTTTCTGTTGGTTTCGTAATCTTCAAAAATCATTTCGCCCAAACCTTTTAAGCCAGTGTAAAATGCTTTTCCTTGATTGGCTTGCGTAAACTCTCTTACAAATTGCATTAAATAACGGTCTTGAGCAATCATAAATGTAGTGATTGGGATATGTAATTTTCTGGCTTGTTGCGCCATAGCATAACACTTGTTTGTAATGTATGGATTTAGTCCGTTACTATCTTTATAATAAGTCCCATCAGGTAAGCGCAAGCAACTTGGTTTACCATCTGTAATCATAAAAATTTGCTTATTGGTGTTTCGTTTTCGTCTTAATAAATCCATTGCTAATTGCAAACCAGCAACTGTATTTGTATGATACGGACCAACGTTTAAATATGGTAAATCTTTGATTTTTATTGGCCAAGCATCGTTACCAAATACCAAAATATCTAAAGTGTCTTTTGGGTATCTGGTCGTTATTAATTCGGCTAACGCAATAGCTACTTTTTTAGCTGGCGTGATTCGGTCTTCACCATACAAAATCATACTGTGACTAATGTCTATCATTAATACCGTACTCATTTGTGATTTATGATTGGTTTCTTCTACAACCAAATCGTTTTCAGTAAGATTAAAATTACCAATACCGTTATTGATTTGTGCATTTTTCAAGCTTTCAGTCATTGAAACTTTATCCAAATTGTCTCCAAATTGGTATGCTCTAAAATCGCCAGTATGCTCGTCTCCTACTCCAATACTTTTGCTTTTATGGTTACCGCTACCGCTCTTTTTAATATTCCCAAAAATTTGCTCTAAAGCAGATTGCCTTATAGCTCTTTCGGTTTTAGCGGTAATGGCGTTACCCTTTTTTCCGTCAGGTTTAATTTCTTCTCTTATGTAACCTTTCTTTTTAAGATCTTCAATAAAGTCGTCTATAGTATACTCGGCAGTAGTTAAGTTATACTCGTCGTCAAGTTGCTTTAACCAATCTATAGCTTCATCAAAATCGCCAGAAGTATGTGTAATTAACTCTTTAAAAATTTCAAAAAGTTTTTCAAATGGAGTTTGCGAAGGTGCTTCGTAAGGTTTAAATACAAAGCCTTTTCTATGTGTTTTTTCGTTTTTCATTGCAGTATAAAAATACGACTTTTTAAAGTCAAAATTTATCCATTAACACCTTTTTAATAATTTGTTGCTTAACTTTAGGCAAACTAAATTAACTAATAATGAAAAAACTTTCCCTTTTACTATTCTTAATGATTTCGTTTTCAAGTTTTTCGCAAGAAATAAACTTGGATCTACTTAAAAATATGAAACCTAGAAACATTGGTCCTGGTGGCATGTCTGGTCGTGTAACTGCTATAGATGTTGTACATAAAAACCCAGATGTAATGTATGTTGGAACTGCGTCTGGTGGACTTTGGAAATCTACTTCTGGAGGCATAAATTGGGAACCTATTTTTGAAAAAGAAGCAACTGCATCTATTGGTGCTGTGGCTATCCAACAATCAAATCCTAGCGTGATTTGGGTTGGAACAGGTGAAGGAAATCCTAGAAACAGTTTAAATGGCGGTTATGGTATTTATAAATCTTTAGACGCCGGAAAAACTTGGCAACTTATGGGATTGGAAAAAACAAGACACATCCATCGTGTAATTGTAGACCCTACAAATCCTAATATTGTTTACGTAGCTGCTATTGGTAGTCCATGGGGAGAACATCCAGAACGTGGTGTTTTTAAAACTATTGATGGCGGAAAAACATGGAACAAAATCTTATTTGCTAATAATAAAACTGGTGCTGCAGATTTAGTAATGGATCCATCAAATCCTAACAAATTAATCGCTGCACTTTGGGAACATAAACGCGATCCTTGGTTCTTTAAATCTGGTGGCGAAGGTTCTGGTTTACACATTACCCATGATGGTGGAGAAACTTGGAAAAAAATAACAGATGAAGACGGTTTCCCTAAAGGCGAATTAGGTCGTATTGGTGTTGCGATTGCTAAAAATAAACCTAATGTTATTTATGCTTTAGTCGAAGCTAAAAAAAATGCACTTTATAAAAGTGAAGATGGTGGTTTTAAATGGAAAAAAATAAACGATAAATCTGATATTGGTAACAGACCTTTTTACTATTCTGAAATTTATGTTGATCCAGAAAACGAAAACCGTGTTTACTCTGTTTTTACCTATGTAAATGTAAGTGAAGATGGTGGTAAAAACTTTAATCAATTAATGCCAGCATATGGTTCTAGTAACGGTGTACATCCAGATCATCATGCATGGTGGATACATCCAGATAATGGTAATTTTATGATCGATGGTAATGATGGCGGATTGAATATTACTAAAGATGGCGGAAAAAATTGGCGCTTTATTGGCAACTTGCCTGTGGCGCAATTTTATCATATTAATGTAGATAATGAGTTTCCATATAACGTTTATGGAGGAATGCAAGATAATGGATCATGGCGCGGACCAGCTTATGTATGGAAAGCACAAGGTATTCGTAACAGTTATTGGCAAGAAATAAGCTTTGGAGATGGTTTTGATGTTATCCCTGATAGAGATAACTCACAATATGGATGGACCATGAGTCAACAAGGATATGTAAGTCGTTACGACTGGAAAACAGGTAATAATTATACCGTACAACCAACACATCCAGATAAAGATGTAAGACTTCGTTTTAATTGGAATGCTGCCATAAATATCGACCCTTTTGATAATAGCACGATTTATTTTGGTAGTCAGTTTGTACATAAATCTACTGACAAAGGTTTAACATGGGAAGTAATTTCACCAGACCTAACCACTAATGATCCTGAAAAATTAAAACAACACGAAAGTGGTGGATTAACTATGGATGCAACAGGTGCAGAAAACCATTGTACGATACTAGTTATAGAACCATCTCCAGTAGAAAAAAATGTGTTTTGGGTTGGTACTGATGATGGAAAAATTCATATCACTCAAAACGGAGGAGAAACTTACAACGACGTGTCTAATAATTTACCAGGATTACCAAAAGGAAGTTGGATTGCTCAAATAAAAGCTAGTAATAAAAATAAAGGTGAAGCATTGCTAGTAGCAAACGATTACAGACGTTTTAACTATTCACCTTATGTTTACAGAACAAAAAACTACGGAAAAACTTGGCAACGTATTGTAGATCAAAACGATGTAAAAAGTTATGCACTAGCTATAATTGAAGATTTAGAAGAACCAAACCTTATGTTTTTAGGTACAGATGACGGTTTATACATCTCGATAGACGCAGGAAACCAATGGACCAAATGGACTAACAACTTCCCTACTACGTCTGTAAAAGACTTAGTAATTCATCCACGTGAGCATGATTTAATTATTGGTACTTTTGGTCGAGCTGCTTGGGTATTAGATGATATTAGACCGTTAAGAGCAATTGCAAAAAATAAAAACACGCTTACAGAAACCATAACTTTATTTAATCCTCCAACCGCTTATCAAGCGGCATACCAACAACCTACGGGAAGTCGTTTTGGCGCAAACGCTATGTTTAATGGCGAAAATCGTGGTAGCGGAGCACGTTTTAGCTACTTTATTAATCCAAAAGATAAAAAAGAAGAAAGCCCTAAAGAGGATGAAAACAAAGAAGATTCTGAAAAAGACAGTCAAGAAACGGAAAATAAAGAAGTCATTAAATGGGATTCCATTTCACTTAAAATCTATGATAATAACAAACTAATTAGGACTTTAAAACAAAAAGCGCCTAAAGACAAAGGATTACATAGATGGACGTGGTATATGGATGAAAAAGGTGTAGATAGACCTTCACGTTCAACAAGAAAAAGAAAGAGAGAACCTAGCGGAGTTGATGTAAAACCAGGAACTTACAAAGCTGTTTTAGAATATGGTGATCAAACTTCAGAAACAACTATCACCGTAAAATCAGATCCTAGATTAGACGTCTCTAAAGAAGCTATAAATGAAGTTTACAATACTTTAAAGCAATTAGAACAAATGCAACAAGTTGCTGCAGACGCTACAAAACAGCTTGCAGAAAGCAAAGCATTAGCAGAAAAGTATAAAAAAGAACTTACCGATTTAGACAAAGATAAATACAAAGAAGACATTAAAACATCTAAAGACATTATAAAGAAAATAGATGAAGTTTTAGATATTTATCTTGGTAAGCAGGATAAAAGACAAGGTATTACTATGACGCTAGATGTTAGTGTAACAGACAGGTTAAGTAAAGCTAGATGGTATGTTGGATCAAGAAAAACTGGAATTACAGAAACAGAAAAAAAATTAATCAATCATGCTAAAAAAGATCTAGAAGCCGCTTTAAAAACAACTAACTTGTTCTTTGATGATACTTTTAAGCCTTATTATCAAAAAATGCAAACTATTAACATGACAAAAACATTAGATAACATTAAAAACTTCAATTTAGATTAAACTATTTTAAAGAATTATTAACTATAGATATTTGCAAAAAGGCTTTTTAGTAGTTAAATTTCTATGTCTAACCATAAAATTTAATATAATATGAAAAAGATAAGCCTTATTACGCTAATATTAACCTTAGCAGTTTTTGTTGGATGTAAAGAAGATAAAAAGAAAATGGACACAGAAAAAACAATTGCTGAAACGTCTAAAAAAGTAAAACTAAATTTAGAGCCTAAAAGCGGTAGTAATGTTTCTGGATCTGCTGTTTTTACAGAAACTAATGGTGTTGTAGAATTTACAGCCATGTTAAGCGGTTTAGAACCTGGTACGCATGCCATTCACATACACGAAAAAGCAGATTGCTCTTCTGACGACGGAAAAAGTACCGGTGGACATTGGAATCCTACAGGAACTTCTCACGGAAAATGGGGTAGCCCAGACGGTTTTCATAAAGGTGATATCGGTAATTTAACTGCTGATGAAAACGGAAAAGCAACTGTTACATTAAAAACAGATTTGTGGTGCGTAGGATGCCAAGATGACACCAAAAATGTAGTAGGAAAAGCTATTATCGTTCATTCAGGAGAAGATGATTTTACAACACAACCAACAGGAGCAGCTGGAGGAAGAATTAGTTGCGGAGGAATAATTAGATAACCAAAAAAATATAAAAACAAATGAGAAAAATTTCAATTTTACTATTAGCTATAACATTAAGTGTTTTTGTTAGTTGTAAAGAAGAAAAAAAAGAAACCACAACAACCGAAGATGTTAAAACGACAAAACAGTTTGTTGTAAAACCAGAAGCTACTTCTGTTAAATGGACTGCTTATAAAACAACAGACAAAGTTGGAGTTAATGGAGAGTTTACAACCGTAAAATTTGATAATAAATCTGGTGCAACTCCAGAAGAAGCATTAAATAACTTAAGCTTCTCTATTCCTGTAAGTAGCCTTTTTACAAATGATGCTACAAATACAAGAGATGCTAAAATTAAGAATTCATTTTTTGGTTCAATGATAGATACAGATTTAATATCTGGAACATTAAAGTACAAAGATTCTAAATATGTCGCAAGCTTAACAATGAATGGTGTAACCCATGATTTACCTTTAGAAGTTGGTATAGAAGATGAAAGACGAGTAACGTTAAAAGGAACTATGGACTTAAATAACTGGAATGCTATTGAAGCCTTAAACGCACTTAATAAAGTTTGTTTTGACCTTCATAAAGGCGCAGATGGAGTAAGTAAAACATGGGAAGATGTTGCAATACAAATTGAAACTTATTTAAGAGAAAAATAAGCTTAAATACAAATAGAAACTTAAATATAGAAAATCGCTCTCGGGCGATTTTTTATTTTCGCATTTATCCTTATATTTAAAAAATACATCAAACCCTTATATGCAATTAGAATACTTAGTATCTCAATTTCAAAAGAAAGATGAAAAAGCTTTTGAAAAACTCTATAATATGTACAGTCAAAGCATGCATGGAGTTATTTATAACATTGTTAGAGACAATGAAATAGCTGAAGAGGTCATGCAAGACGTCTTTATAAAAGCGTGGGAAAAAGCAGATAGTTACAACTCTAGTAAAGGTAGATTTTTTACTTGGCTTTTAAATATATCTCGCAACGCTGCAATAGACAAAACTAGATCTAAAGCTTTTAAAAAATCTAGCAAAAACCTTAACTCCGATTATTTCGTAGATATAATACACTCATCAGATAACTTAGGAAGTAAGACTGATGCTATTGGTATAAAAAAGTTTGTAGATAAACTAGCAGAAAAATGTGTTAAAATTATAGAGCTACTTTACTTTAAAGGTTATACCCAAAAAGAAGCTTCAGAAGAGCTAGATATGCCAATAGGCACAATAAAAACAAGAAATAGAAATTGTATCCAAGAACTAAGAGATTCAGTATTATAAAATGAATATTAACGAATACATACAATCTGGAATATTAGAACTTTATGTTGCAGGACAACTTTCTGAAAAAGAAAACAAGGAGGTTTATGACTTAATGCTTAAACATCCAGAAGTTTTACAGGAGGTATTGCAAATAGAAGCTGCACTTATAAAACTATCTAATAGCATAGCTCCAGAGCAACCTGTTGCTTATAGCACTATTAAAGCGCATTTAAGAAACAGTAACGATAAAGTTATACAGTTACCAAAAGAGAAAAACAGAAATTGGTTTACTTACACAGGTTGGGCAGCTGCAGTAATAGTTGGTGCTGGCTTATTGTGGACCTTAAACCAAAAACAGCAATTAGAAACCGAGGTAACTACAATAAACACAGAAAAAGAATTTTTAGAAATTCAAATAGAAGACTCTAAATCTAAGTTAGCCGAAACTAAAAATCTGCTTAACGTAATAAGAGATAGAAACATAATTAAAGTACCTTTAGAAGGTCAAGCTGCTTATCCTGATGCTTATGCAACAGTTTATTGGGATGAAAATAATGATCAAATCTATTTAGACTTACAAGGTCTACCTGAGCCTCCAGAAGGAAAAGTATACCAAGTTTGGTCTTTATTATTAGATCCGCTTACACCAACAAGTTTAGGTACAATAGACGATTTTATGCAGGATGATAATAAGATATTTAAGCTAGATAATGCCAACAAATCTCAAGCATTTGGTATTACCTTAGAGCCTGCTGGTGGTAGCCAATCGCCTACATTAGAGCAATTATATACGTTAGGTGCTTTAGCCTCTAACTAATATTTAAATACATGTAAAAAGAAAGCACTTCTTAAATGAAGTGCTTTTTTTATTTTCTATTTTTTACTACCAATTTATATTCTTGAATAGAATAAAAAACCTCATCATTCCTTATTTCAAAATTTAATAGTTTGAAGCTAATATTAAATACACATAGTTAACGTAATTATTTATAGCTACTTAAACAACATAGTTACAAAAAAAAGAAATGCCTAAAAAGTATAAACTAATTAGACATTTCCTACAAACTAACAAAAAACAAACCTTACTTTTTCATAGCATTAACCTATTTGTTAGTTCTTTATATCAATTCCCTTAAATCGATAGCTAACATATTTACGTAATTATGAATAGCAAGGTTTTATTTTTTTATTCTTTTTTTAAAAAGAATAACTTAATGTTGTTCTAAAGTTGAATGGCGTACCTGGTGTAAAGTGAATTTCTTCAACAGGTGCAACTTCATTTTGTAATCTAGACTCGGTTAAAAACTGAGTTTCTTTCCAGTCTGTATCAAATAAATTTTCAATAATAACACCTAATTTCCAGTGTTTATTAAAGCTATAGTTTAAGTTAAAATCCGTTACAAAATATCCTTCTGCAGCTACGCTATTATCTTCGTTTGCAGGTCTATCATCAATATATCTGTAGTTAATTGCTCCTGAAAAGTTATGAAAATCTTTAACCGATAATCCTCCAACTAAAGTAAAATCTGGCGCTAATGGTATGTAATCTTCGCCATCTTCAGCTTCTAGACTTCTCGCTTTTGTAAACGTTGCGTCTGTATTAAAATAGAAATAATCGTTTAACTGAAATCTTACGCCTAAATCTAATCCGTAACGTTCAGATTCTCCACTTGGCTCTACAATTCCTGCATCACCTACATAAACAAATTCTTCTTCAGAAAATAAGTACCATAATGTTGTATTAAGTACAATTTTTTGTGTTGGTTTCCAGATGTTTCCAAAATCTACACCATATGCTTTTGGTAAAGCTTTATCAACTTCGTTATTTAATACAATTCTGGCGTCGTTAGAATGAAATCCTATTCCTGATTTTAAAAACCATTGTAAATTTTCGTTTTGATTAAATTGAAAATTAAGTTTAGGCAATACAGCTACTTCTGTATTGGTTTGTAAATCGTAAGTTTCACTTAACTTGTTATTATATTGAAAGTTGAAATACTCTAACCTTAATCCTGGAGTAATGCTAAATTTTCCTAAGTCAATTTCGGCATTAACAAAAGCATTCATGTTACGTTGATACACATCTCCTAATTGGATATAGTCTAAAGTTGTCTTTCTATTTAATGTGTGTGATAACTCTATGTCTTTAATATCGTCAAAACGTAATCCTAAACCAGCTGTGTAATTTACATCAAAAGAATTGTAATTAACTTCTTTATTAAACTGCGTGTTTAATCCAAAAATATCTCGGTTTTCTTTTTGCTTTATTTGGTCTCCATTTACTGGATCTTCTAAAAAGAATGTAAAGTTTGAGTATAATTCGAAATTATATTTAGAGTAAAACACATTACTTTGCATAGCAATATCATTATCTAATATGGTACTAAACTGCACATTAGCATTGCTTCTACTAGTGTAACCACCTTCTGTATCATCTATAGCACCAAAATTGGAAATATTACCATTGTTAACTTCTCTAACAGGAATTTGACCTGATGCGTCCCATTTACTTGTAAAATGACTAACCGTTAATCCTAATTTTGAATTATCGTTTAAATACGCATTATACTTACCCATAAGGTTTAATCTGTCAAAATTTTGAGGTGACTCAAAAGGTCCATCAGTTTCAATATATTCTAAAGCTACATAAGCATTTTGAGATGCTTTGTTTTCTAAAAGATTAAACATACCTAAAGTACGTAAAGTGTTAAACTGTCCTGCTGTAAAGCTAATAGTACTGTTATCTAAGCTACTTTTAGTTCTAAAATCTACAAAACCTGCAGTATTAAAATCTCCGTGATCTGAGTAATACGGACCTTTACCAAAGTTAATTTTCTCAATAGTTTCTGGTATTAAGAAGTGTAAATCACTATAACCTTGTCCGTGTGCGTGAGATACCATATTTACTGGCATACCATCTACACTTAAAGCTACATCTGTACCATGATCAATATCAAATCCACGTAAAAATAATTGTTCTGCTTTTCCGCCACCAGCATGTTGACCAATAATTAACCCTGGTACTTTTCTTAAAATTTCTTGAGAAGAATTAATCGGATTGGTTTCTAAATCTATTTGAACAATGCTACTTAAAACATCTGTTGGTTGTGATAATACCAACTCGTCTAACATAAACGCTTTTGGTTTTAAATCTATAACTAGATTAGCTATTAAATTATCTGTTAAGGTTACTTCTTGTTTTTCGTAACCTAAAAGCCCTATTAGTAATACATCACCAACGTTGGTATTACTAATTTCAAATTGACCTAACTGATTTGAATGTGAATGACTTTTTGACGTTTGGTTGTAAATGTAAGCGTCTTCAATAGGTTGATTGTTGCTTACAACTGTTCCTTTAATTTGTGCTGATAAGGACATAGTTGTTCCTATCATTACAAATAGTAATAATAATTTTTTCATAAGATTTGTTGTTAGTTGATTATAGTTTTAATACCTGTTTTGTGGTTACAGGTCCAAGCTCGTAACTACTAGCTAGTAGTTCTTTTTTTAAAGCTGTTACTTTGTCTGTTTTTCCGTTAGCTTTGTAGATTTTTGCCATGTGGTATTGTGATTCTGGTTCAAAGGTTTTATTAGCTACAAAAGTATCAATAATTTCTAAAGCTTTTTCCTTTTTACCTGTGTTAAAATAGCTCCAAGCTAATAAATCGTAAGACATTGGTGTTGGTCTATTTTGTACCTCTATTTTAGCTAACTCTACAGCTTTTTCGCTATTAACATCCGCTAACAGTTTAGAAGTGTGAACGTTATACATATCTCCGTATTTAGGATTGTTTACACTATCTAAATAAATTTTTAAATACTTATTTTTTTGCACTGTATCACCTTCAAATTCAGCTAACTCTGCTTTAAACAAATAGTAATCTGGAGATTGATGCTGATTTTCAATCTTTTCTAAGATTCTTTTAGCTTCTTCAGGATTATTTTCATATGCGTAAACAATCCATGCTATTCCTTTTTTTGCATAAGCATTATCTGGATTTAATTGTAACGCTTTTAAATAGTTTTTATAAGAGTTTTCTATTTGACCATCATGACCATAAAAATCTGCTAGATTAGTATATGTCCATTGTTTAATTTCGTTTAATTGAGAGGATTCTGCAATAGTTTGTGCTTTTTCTAGATATTTGATTGCTGAAGCTAAGTCGCCTTTATAGTCACTCCATTTTGACAATCTAATTAAATAACCAAAGTCGTTTAAGTCTTTAACTTTAGTTAAATTATCTTTTGCTTGAGCGTAATTACCAAGTTCCATGTGCACATCAAAAAGCATTTTTTGAGTTCCTTCAAGGTTTTCTCCATTAATTTCAGCTTTTTTTAATACGTCTAAAGCTTCTTTAAATTTGTGTTGAGAAATGTAATTTCTTGCTAAGCTTCGTAAATAGCCTGCATTGTTGTATTTGGTAATTTTATTTACCTCTAAAAGATTTTCTTCAGCTTTTTTTAAGTAGTCAATATTTCCTGTAGCTGTAAACAACTTACTTTCTGCAGCTGCTAACTTAGCTAGATATGGATATTGGTTTGGAGTCTCTTTATACTTGTTTTTCCAAAAACTATAATCTTCTTCTATTTTACTTAATATCGTATTGTCTGGATTAGTAATGTAGATTTCGTAATCTGCTGTTTTAGTAATCTTACTGGTTTTTTCTTTACAACTACTTGTCAAGACAAATGCAAATAGTAATAATATAATATTGGTTTTCATTGTTTTTGTTTTTTGTAGTTTGTTTGTTGTAATAAGTAGGTAAATTAAGGAGTACTTTGGGGAAATACTCCTTAATTAAAATAGTCTACCAAGGAGATGCTAAGTAAGGAAAAGACGTTAAAAACGGCTTGTCATTTGCATCTACATGATCATCTGAAAGCGAAGGGTTTTCTGTACCGTCTTCACCACCAAAGATAAGTAGTAGTTCTACTGAAATAACATCGTCTGCTAAAGCACGACCTGTTAATACGTTAGTTCCATCAAAGAAAGTAGTTGTTCCATCTAGTGACACATTAAGTACATCTGTAGCTAATAAACCAGTAAATGTTGGCGCATCTAAGCCTAATGCATTTTGGTCTCCAGGATTTGCATATGCTGGACTTAAACCTGTTAAGTTAGTTTCGAACATAGATTGAAACGCTGCATTTTGATCTGTAGGAATAGTTGTATTAAACATATCTTTTGAAGATGATGATACAAATACTGTATTTACTGCAGGTCTACCCATTTGATCGTTTTGAGCATACGTCCCTGAAAAATCTGGTTCTTGTTGCGTTGGTATTTGAGTAAAGTCATCGTCGTTAGAACAACTAACAGCAGCTAATGCAAATACTGCGATGCTAAATATTTTATATATAGATTTCATAATTTTTAATTTAAAAGTTTAATTATTGTTTAGTTTTAGTTTCTACCCAAGTATTGATAGTTCCTGTACCGCCAATAGAAGATTTTGGTACTTCAATAACAACAGACATTACATTTGTTCCTGCAAAAGTATCTGTACCTGGATCGTTAAAGCCTGAAGCATTTCCTGCAATAATCTCTCCGTATTGCGCAAAATCCATAAAGAAAGGATCATCTCTTGGTCCTGCAAAAGCTTTAATGTTTCCGTTAGTTTCAACAATTGCATTGCTTCCGTAAGAAGTAATATCTACAACTGTTACATCTGCAGCAGTATTAATCATACTGTTTAAACCAGTTGAAGACGGTGCAAATGGTCCAAAAAAGTACATTTTTCCGTCTCTTGGTACTGCTTGTATTACTAAGTCTTCAACATTGTCTCCTGTGTTGTCAATATTAAATTCTATCATAACGTTTTCATCAAAAGCAGCACTTGCTGATGCTGATGGACTAAGTAACCCTTGCACATTTGCAGCAAATACTAAGTTGTCCGTGTCTTCGCCTTGAAAGGCATAAAAATCTGTGATATCACTTGTACCACCTGAAACTGCAGGCGCATCAATATGGTCTGCAGATAAAAAGAAGTAGCCTGCAATTGCAAAAATGCTAACTCCTAATACTAGTTTTAAATTTTTCATAATGTCTGAGATTTTGTTAATTATTATTTTTGGTTCTCAACACTACCTACGCAATTATTTAACTTAAGGTTTTATTAAAATTTTGTTAAAGAAAATTTGAAGTGATAAAATCAGATTAAAAATATATCTTTACCATCTATTTATTTTAAGACATGAACCCATCGGCTACAGGTTGGATAAAAAAATTAATAAGAGACTTAAACCCTAATATAGTCTTAAAAAATACGAGTCTTGAAAACTATTACGAAGCGTTTAGACATTGCGGATTTATCTACGGAAGCAACGTAGATATTGTAGCTAACCTTATCAAAAATAACGATTACGAAAGTGAAGAACTTTGCAAAATTAACTTAGTAATTGCATTACTTATCATTCATATTAATAGTGAAAGTGAAAATGATTTTTACACAGATGTTGATGCATTTTACAATGCTTTAAACAAAAAAAGATCTTCGTTTTTAAATATATTTATTGGAAATAAAGATAAAGAGGATAGTGTTGAAAGGATTATTAATAAGCGTATACAAATTGATGACAATCTAATAAACAAAAGCTTTAACTACTTTGTAACCAACGCCTTACTTTTTATAGATATTATTGCTTTTAGAGTTTACTTACAAGACAAAAGTATTAGTGATGATTTTTTAAGAGATCATGAAATTATTATAGAAAGTATTGTTATTAATACACTAAACGCAAAAAAACATAAGTCAAATTATGATGAAAATTTAATTGATCTTTTTGAGCAATCTGCAAGATACGAACATGAAAAAGTATTAGACTACAATCTAGCAATAGCTAAAGTAGAAACCGAAATTTTTGCAAAATATTGTTTAGATATGGCTGCTATGGCAACTTGGACAGATGCTAAAATTGATAGTGATGAAGAACTTTTTTTATCTGATTTAGGTAAACAGTTAAATTTAAGCAACCTGCATGTACACCAAGCATCTAGTAGCATAGCAAGTTTTTATAAAAAATTTAAAGAAGAAGTACCGCTTTTAGGATCAAAAAACATAGTAAAAACATTTTACGATAACTCTACAAGTTTTGTTTTAAAGTTAATTAAAAGAAACGGGAAACGTCTAACTAAAGAACTTAAAGAGAGTAAAGAGTTACTGCTATTATTATCTCAATCTACTATAAGAGACCTTTCTAAAGAAGAACAAAAAAAAGTACAAGACCAGTTATTAGATATTTTTAAATCTATACCAAGTCTTGCTATCTTTTTATTGCCTGGCGGCGCGTTATTACTACCAATTGTGGTTAAGTTTATACCTAAATTATTACCAAGTGCTTTTGATGATAACCGTATTGAAGAAGAAAAAAAGGAATAGTTAATCTAACCATTCCTTAAAATCTTTAACACGTTCTCTAGCTACAATTACATCATTTTCATTGTAAGAATTTAACTTAATTTGTAACCTGGAATTGGTATAACTTATAATGTCGTTAATAGCTTCTATGTTTACATAAAACTTACGATTTACTCTAAAAAACTGTGTTGGATCAATCTCTTCTTCTAAAGCTTCTAAAGTGTTTTCTAACAAATAGTTTCTATTATCTGTAGTATGTAAGTATGTGCCTTTATTTTCGCTGTAAAAACATTCTATTTCATCTGTATTTACAAGCTTTATGTGTTGTCCTACTTTTATAGAAAAACGTTTTTTATATACTCTGTCAATTGGATTGACTAATAGTTTTTTTATGTCTTCAAAATCTAAAGACATATTAGTTTTTTGTGGTAATCTTGACTTATATTTTTGTACTGCTTGTTCTAAATCTTCTGCGTCAATTGGTTTAAGTAAATAGTCAATACTGTTAAGCTTGAAGGCTTGTAATGCGTACTCATCATAAGCAGTTGTAAATATTATAGCAGAATTAATCTCTATGGTTTCAAAAATTTCAAACGATAAACCATCACTTAATTGTATGTCTAAGAATATCAAATCTGGATGTATATTGTTTTTAAACCAATTAATAGACTCTTCTACAGAATGTAAAAGCGTTGTAGCTTCTACATTTAGGTTGGTTAGCATACGTTGCAATCGTCTTGCTGATGGTTTTTCGTCTTCTATAATTATAACTTTCATTTTTATTTTTTTATGAATGGTTGATTATTGGCAACAGAAGTAATAAACTGCTTACTGCTTACTGCTTACTGCTTACTGCTTACTGCTTACTGCTTACTGCTTACTGCTTACTGAAAACTAACTATTCCCACATAGACTCTTCTTTATCCATAAACTCTTTAATTTTTCTTTGTTCCCAATCTTTTCCAAAAAATACTCTAGGTCCAAAAACTCCTAGGAAATGAAAAAATAAACCTATTCCCCAAAATAATGGTGTTGATAACGTACCAAAGTGCCATAAGGATCCGCCATTTAATACAATTACTAAAATAATAAATATGTTTACTACGATGTATATCGCTAAATGCCAATAAAATCCTACTATTTTCTTTACTTTTTCTTTAGCTCTTTGGTAGGCTTCTTCTTTTAAAAATTCTTTTCTAGAAAAATTATCTTCGTAAGGTTGTATATCTGTATTTCTCATGATTTTTAATATTTTTTTGTTATTAATTCCAACGTTTTTCTTGTTCTTCTTCTCTCATAAATTGGTCTATTTTTCTTTGTTCCCAACTGCGTCCAAATTTGCCATTATTTACAAATACTCTAAAGGCTTGTGCTGTTAGTCCAAATCCCCAACCTATCATAGGAAACCAAAACCATTGAATTGTAAATGGTGTAAATTTGTACCAAATAAAATATAAACTTGGTATAACGATACAGTAAGCTACTAGGCTAAAATAAAACCCTTTTAGTTCTTCTACGTGTTGTCTTGCTCGTGCATAACTGTCAAGCATTTTTGATTGTGATAATTGTTGTTGTCTCATAACTGATACTTGTTTTGTAAGCATTGGTAATGCAACTGCAAAACTGTTTGCTTCTTGATTGATGATTACTTTTTTATTTGTTAATAATTGGTAGCGTTGTCTAATGTTTGCTAATCCAACACCACTACTCTTTTTTAATATTTTTTTGGGTTGTAGATTATTTTTTACAACTAAATTTCCGTTGCTTTCAAATATTTTAATGTGTAAAGGTTTACTACTTGTTACTACATTATGTTTTACAGCATTTTCTAATAATAATTGTAATGAAAGTGGTACAACTTTACTTTCTGGATTTTGTGCTTGTTCTGGTATTTCAAAAATTATACTGTCTTCAAATCTGTTTTTTAATAAAGACATGTAAGTTTTTGCAAACTTTAGCTCTTCGTCTACTGTCACTAATTCTTTATTTTTCTGCTCTAATACATATCTATATACTTTTGATAAACTGGTTGTAAATTGCTGTGCTTTGTCTGGATTCTCTTCAATTAAACTGGTTAATACATTTAAGCTATTAAATAAAAAATGTGGATCTAATTGATTTTTTAAAGCATCAAATTTAGCACTAGCTGTTCCGGCAATTACTTTTTGCTCTTTTACCTTAGTTTCTTGTTTAGATTTTATATAGTAAACCGTATAAAATATAGCTGTTATGACTACAGATATAGTTAAAGACATCCAATAAAAAACAACTTTCTCATTTTGTAAAAACGATGTAGCGTCTTGGTTATACCCATAAACTATTATTAAAAATCTAAGTATAAAAATGGTTGCTAATGATATAAATACTGAAGACAATAAAGCAACTAAAAGACGATTAAGTTTAAATAAGTCTTGCTTATACTTATTCATCATGTACGTTACAAAATAGGCGTTGGATAAGTATAATGACACGGCAAATAATTGATTATAAAAAAAATCTAAAGCTAAATCTTGGTTAAAATCTAATGTGTTACCATTAGCCAATATAAATATGCCTCTAATTAAAAAGACTAGAACACCAATTGAAAAGGCTTTAGCGGTTTCTTTTAAAAATTTAATCATCCTATTTTTTGTTAGTTTCTAAAGTTAATAAGCACTTATTTTTGCTATACAAATTAGTGTCTTGATATGGATTAAAGGTAGTAAAAATAGGTGTTTTATCTGCTTTTGCTACTGAAGGTTTGTCTAGACCTTTTACTTGTCCTGTTACAGCCATTACAATTATTAATACGAGTTTAAACATGGTTTGTGTTTTAATTACAAGGCAAATATCTATTAAGAATTTAGGTTTTTAAAAATTGAAATACCGAACTGTTATTTTTTTATGACGAATTGTAGCTACGCAAAAAATAATTCTAATTTTGTGTAACATCTTCTTTATTTAAGCTACAAATAAGTACAACTAACTAAAAGATATTGGATAAACCATCAGAACATAATTTTGTAGAATTACTAGAAAAGCATCAAAATATTGTGCACAAAGTCTGTAGACTTTACACTAATAATTATGATGCACACAACGACTTATTTCAGGAGATTACCATACAACTATGGAAAGCCTTCCCTAAGTTTAGAGGTGATAGTAAATTTACAACTTGGATGTATAGAGTTGGTTTAAATACAGCAATTACATTGTATCGTAAATCTAAACGTCGTATAAAAACGCAAGAATTTGATGCTATACAATTTAAAATTAGTGCAGAAGAATATGACAGCACAGAAGAAGAACAATTAAAATTAATGTATCAAGCTGTACACCAATTAAATGACATTGAAAAAGCTCTAGTATTTTTATATCTAGAGGATAAAGATTACCGAGAAATTAGTGAGACCTTGGGAATTAGCGAAGTTAATGCCAGAGTGAAAATGAACAGAGTGAAAAAAAAGCTAAAAACCATTTTAAATCCGTAAAACATGGATGAATTAGAATTATTAAAGAAAGATTGGCAAAAAAACAATAACACTTTTGAAAAAAAATCAAGTAGTGATTTATATGCCATGTTACATAAAAAGTCGTCTAACATTGTAAAAACATTGTTTTACATAAGTATTGCAGAATTGTTATTTTGGATTTGTATAAATACTATACCAATGTTTACATCAGATGGATATAAACAAAAATTAGATGCAATGTATAGTGACGCTGCTTTTATAGGCATCACTATATTTACTTACGCAATAATTTTGTTATTTGTTTTCTTATTATACAAGTCCTACAAAAATATCTCGGTTACAGACAGTGCAAGAAAACTAATGAAAAACATCCTTAAAACTAGAAAGGTTATTAGATATTATGTAATCTATAATCTAGCAATGGTATTTGTTTCTATGGTATTTGGATTTATATATTCTTCTGGACACGATCCTGAATTAGCTGCACAAATAGAACATTTTAACACGCAACAATACATTGTAATGATTGCTATGTTTGTTATTGCAACATTAATATTTGGTGTAGTTATTTGGTTATTTTACAAGTTACTTTATGGTATTCTATTAAAACGTCTTAATAAGAATTATAACGAACTTAAGAAAATGGAAGTTTAGTCCATATTGAATAATAAATACTGTAAATATTATTCATTTAAAAACTCACGTTGCTTATTAAGCTCTTCTTGAGCAAGTAATTCTTTTTCTGGGATTACTTTTAAAAATGAAGGATGTTGCTCTATAGCGTATTCTATTTTTTCAACAATATCTTGGATACTTTCATTCTCGTAATCAATTTTTAAAGGCTCTTTAATTTCAAAAGTTTGATAAACGTTTTTCTTTTTAATTCTTAGTCCTTTTTTGTCAAAACTTCTTCTAAAACCATCAATTACAATAGGTACAACCACAGGTTTGTAGTGTTTTATAATATGAGCTGTTCCTTTTCTAATAGGCTTAAAAGGTGTTGTAGTTCCTTGCGGAAATGTAACAACCCAACCATCATCTAAAGCGCGTTTTATTGCAGAAATATCACTCATTTTTACTTGACGATTAACGTCTTTTCCTTGACTACGCCAAGTACGCTCTATACTTATAGATCCTGTATAGGCAAAAATCTTTGGTATTAAACCAGATTTCATAGTTTCTTTTGCTGCAACATAATACATGTTTAGTTTAGGATTCCATAAATATCCTACATTCTTAATATTATCTTGTCGGTTTGATAAAGCAGCATTAAATACATGAAACATGGCAATAACATCTGCAAAATACGTTTGGTGATTAGATATAAATAAAACGTTTGTATCTGGTAATTGTCTTATAATTTCAGAACCTTCAATTTGTAACTCATTAAAGCCTCTATAGCGTCTATGTGTTAAAAGACCTAAGATTCTGATTAACCATTTTTTTACAAAAAGTATATGTCCGAAAGGATTTTTTTTAAATAATCCCATAGTGTGTTTAAGTTTTAAGGAGCTACAAATATAACAAATCAAAACACTTATAAAACCTGTTTTAATAAGTCTTTAACTTCGCTAAGCATCATTGCTGTTGCGCCCCAAACCAAATAATTACTTAAATTATAGGCAGGTACCTCAACATCAATCCCATAACTGGTTTTTACTGTTTTTTGGGTTAAATTACTATCACTTAACAAATCTTTTAAGTAAACTTCTATTAAATCTTCTACTTCTGCTTCTTGTTTAACAAATTTTGGAGTTTGCTCTGCAATACCTAAATAAGGCTGAACTACAAAGTTACTTGGCGGAATATAAACTTGCGTCATTTCTTTGTAAACCTTAATATAATCTGGTTTTACACCTACTTCTTCGTGAGTTTCTCTTAAAGCGGTTTGCATTAAATTTTGGTCAGAATGTTCTACTTTTCCACCAGGAAAACCAACTTGTGCCGAGTGTACACCTTTGTAAGTTTTTCTTAAAATTAAAATAAGTTTAGTTTGTAACTCTAAATCTGGATAAAACAATGCCATTACCGCACTTTGCCTAGCATGTTTCATCTTATCTTTTTGCTGTTGCAAAAGAGCTTCACGATAAGGTGGAGCCATTTTAAACTGAGATGTTTCGGCTGGTAGTGGTATATTTTTTATTTTTGACAATGCTATGGTAAAATCCTTAAAATTCATTTTAAAAATGCGCCTATTTCTTTTTTTTAGTCTTTGTCTTATTTTATTTAATTGTGAAGATAAGCAATCTAAGACTAAAACTAACTATAACAACGCCAAACAAGCTGCAGACACTGTAAAAACAAATACTAAAACGGTTAAAAAAGATTCGATTAAGAAAAAGGAATATCCTTATTTAACTGAAGAAAATGTTATGGACTTTTTCTTAGAATATGAAAAAGAAAACTTAGAGAATAAAGTACGCATTAAAACAAGCATGGGAGATATTGATATATTATTGTTTGACGAAACCAAGTTTCATCGTGCTAACTTTATTTATTTAGCAAAAATTGGAGCTTTTGATAATACTCAGTTTCATCGTGTTGTTAAAAACTTTATTATTCAAGGTGGAAACACAGATGATATTAGAGTAGCCAGAAAACGACATAAAATAGGTCATTACTTATTACCTACAGATACTAAACGTGGTTTTACACATCATCGAGGTGTAATTTCTATGCCAAGTAGTGATATTGAAAACCCTCATAAATTAGCATCGCCTTATGAGTTTTTTATTACACAGCAAGACGCCTTTCATCTAGATGGCGATTACACTATTTTTGGAAAAGTTGTTAAAGGAATGGATATTGTTGATAAGATAAACGCTGTAAAAACAGACGAGTCTGATTGGCCTTTTGTTAATGTATATATTAAAACTGTTGAAGTTTTAGAATAAACAATGCTACTAATCTTTATAAAGACTTGGTAAGCTTACCTTAAATCTTACAGCTATTAACCTTACTATAATTACTACTAGACCAGAGATAACAAATACAAAATTAGTAACTACGGGTAACTGGCTTATAGCAAAATAAGTAATACCGCCTAATATACATGCGGTTGCGTAGATTTCTTTTCTAAAAATTACTGGTATTTCGTTACATAGAATATCTCTAATTACTCCACCAAAACAAGCACTCATCGTACCCAAAAAAACACAAATTATTGGATGCAAATCTGCCGAAATTCCTTTTTCAATTCCAATTACAGTATACAAACCAATACCAATTGTATCAAATAAAAACAATGATTTACGCAAGTAATCAATCTTATGTCTAAAAAGTACGGCAAATACTGTAGATCCAAAAATAAAGTAGGCATAACTCATATCTTTCATCCAACTTACTGGTGTTTCGCCAATCAAAACATCTCTTAATGTACCGCCACCAACTGCTGTTACAAACGCAATAATTAAAATACCAAATGCGTCCATACGTTTGTTAAGTGCTACAAGTACACCAGAAATTGCAAAAGCAATAGTTCCTAAAATATCTATGATGTAAAACATTGGATTGAAATTGTTTTTAAAATTTAATAGTAAGGGATACTTCGACTGCGTTCAGCATAAGCGATTCACACACTTTTTTTTATAAAAAAAGTGGTTCTCTGCTTACATGTTTTGTGTGTAGTAATTATAATCTTTTACAACTGTGGAAATAAATTCCATATCATTACTTTCAACTTGGTGTCTAATTTCCATTACCTCAATTACTTTAGCTCTTAACTTAATTAATGTAGCGTAGTCTTTAGATTTTTTAGCAGCCAAATACGTCTCTTTGATAATACGTACATCATTATCTGACAACTTTATTACTGATGGATAAGTTGGTGTGTAATCTTCTTTAAGTTCTTCTAAAATGGTATGACTAATATTGACTTTATTTTTTAAAGCTATAACACCTGTTCCTGCTGTCATGTCTCCTATTCTTTGGTTTTTATTACTAGTAACTACTGCTATTAACCCTATTATACCAGAAAACAAATTCAAATCTACTATTCTAAAAAACCATCTTACAATAAAATCTGGAAAAGAAGCTTGATAGCCATCTATTTTAACTACTTTAATTTTTATTATTCGTTTTCCTGGTGTTTGTCCATCTAAAAGCGATTCAAAAATTAGAGAATAAAATATAGCTGGCAAATAAAAAAACACAACAACTGCACCTACAGACCACTGGTCCATATCTTTAGCCCAATCTTCAAAATTAAAAGCTTTAAACATTAATTGATAAACAACAATAACATAAGCTATTTTTATAATCCAATCTATAAGATATGCGAGCAAACGTTCGCCAACACTAGCTGCGACAAAATTTATATTTACGTTTTGTGTAGTATTTATTGATATATTGACCATAAGCTAAGGTCAAATGTAAGCATTTTTTTAACGCATAAAAGTGGTTTTAATATAAAAAATATGTAGATTTGGTTGCTTTATGAGAGAAGTCGCTTTTATCAAAACCAACAAAGAAAAATGGCTAGAATTTGAACAAGCTATTTTTGGAAAACAACTAAAAAACCCTGACGAATTAGCCTCACTTTACACACAATTGGTTAATGACTTGTCATATGCACAAACGTATTACCCAAAAAGTAAAACAGTTTTATATCTTAATAATTTAGCAGCAAAAGCGTTCCAAAAAATCTATAAAACTAAGCGACAAGACACTAATAGATTTGTATATTTTTGGAAGACTGAAGTACCATTAATAATGTATGAATACAGACGTTACGTGGCTTACGCTTTTTTAGTTTTTTTAAGTTTTGTAGCTATTGGTGCTTTATCTGCAGAGTTTGATGATGCTTTTATTAGACTTGTTCTTGGTGATCATTACGTTAATTTAACCTTAGAAAATATTGAAAAAGGAGATCCTGTTGCTATTTACAAAAGTGGTAGTAATTGGGGAAGCGCTTTTGGTATTACATTAAACAACCTTTATGTTGGCATAACCTCTTTTGTCTTTGGTATTTTTGGAGGTTTAGGCACAGGTTATATTTTAATGGAAAATGGCATTATGCTAGGTTCTTTTCAATATATGTTTGTAAAAGAAGATGTGTTTTGGGAAAGCGTTAGAGGTATCTGGATACATGGCGCTATGGAGATTTTTGCAATTGTTATAGAAGGTGCTGCTGGTTTTATTTTAGGCGCTAGTATTTTATTTCCTAAAACTTTCTCTAGGATGACATCTTTTAAAAGAGGTGTAAAAGTTGGAGTTAAAATTTTAATAAGCACATTTCCTTTTACTATTGCTGCTGGATTTTTAGAAGGTTATGTTACTAGATATTCTAACATAATGCCAAATTGGCTATCTATTGGTATCATACTTACTACGCTAAGCATAATTTCATTTTACTATTTAATATATCCGTTTATTGTTAACCGAAAAACAAAACTAAACTATGAAGCTTTATCAAAATAGAGACTTTAACTCGTTTTTTCAAGACACATTTACTTTTTTAAAAGAACACGGTAAACACTTCTTTACTTTCTTTTTTACTGTTAGTGGTGCACTTATTATTCTATTAGCTATTGTAAGTTATTATGTAACTAAAACTTATACAGAGTCTTTTATGTATAGTTTTTCTACTTCTGGTAACCCATCTGCGTCAATAGACCAATTTGCTAATGAAAACTTTGGTGTTTTTTTGCTTACCATTATAGGTGTTGTGATTTTATCTATATTATTTTGGATAATTGTGTATGCCTTCACTCCTATTTACTTTAAACTTTTTGAAAAGCATAATGGTCCCAATTTTGGTATGAAAGAAATTAAAGATAGCTACAAAGCTAACGCTGGTAAACTTATCATGTTTGTAATTTTAGGTTTTATTTTAGCTATACCTTTGGCTATTATCTTTGGTATCGTTGGTTTTATACTAGCAATAACTATTGTTGGTATACTTGCGCTACCGTTTTTAATAGGTATCTTTAGTAGTCTTTACCATATGACGCTTTTAGAGCAATTAGACAATAAACGTAATTTTTGGGATAGCTTTGGTTATGCATGGCAATTAATTAGAAGTAAATTTTGGCATGCTGTAGGTTGCATTGGTATTTTTTACTTAATGGCTTACGTTGTACAGATGGGTGTTGGTCTAATTCAGGGTATTGTACAAGGTGTACAAAGTATAACTGTTATACAAGAACCTGTAACTATAGATGAGATGCCTGTTGGTAGTTTAATTTTAGCTATAGTTATTTCTGTAATTGCATTTATTATTAGTACAACTTTACAAACCATTATACAAGTTAACCAAAGTATTGTGTATTACGGTTTAAAAGAAACTAGCGAAAACGTAAATACTAAAAGTGTTATTGACGAAATAGGATCTGGTGAGTAAATTACTTAAACTACATATTATCCTTTTTTTATTAGCTTTTGGTACTGCTAATGCGCTTCAAAAACACTCGCAAGAAGTTTATGAAGACTATGAGTATTTAGAAGCAATAGATTCTGTAACAACAGATAATGCAAACGTCCTACCAAAACAATTTGATAACTTATCTGAAAAATATACCGGAGACGATTTTATTTACCAACGCAGTAAAGCTAGTTCTGGTTGGTGGACACGTTTTAAAAAAGCGGTTTCAGATTTTCTAAAAAGTCTTTTTAACATTCAAAACGCTGGTCAAGCCTCTAGAGCTACAGATTTAGCTCTAAAAATTGCTGGTGTTATCATTTTCTTATTGGTTATTTATTTCATCTTTAAAGCTATTGTAAATAAAGAAGGTACATGGGTTTTTGGCAAATCTTCAGATAAAAAAATTATTCCTGTAACAGATCTAGAAAACAACATTCATCAAACAAATTTTAAAGCTTTAATAAGCGAAGCCGAAAGTAATAACAATTACAGACTTGCCATTAGATATTACTATTTGTGGCTTTTAAAAGGCTTATCAGAAAAAGAAATTATAGACTACGATCCAGAAAAAACAAACAGCGACTATCAATACGAAATAAAAACACCAGAAATCTCAGAACAATTTGCCTATACATCTTACCTATATAATTACATTTGGTATGGCGAGTTTAATGTAGATCAAGCTCAGTTTGACAAAGCAAAACGTGCTTTTACTAACTTTTTAAACTCAGTAAAAGCATGAACAGAACTATAAAAATTTACGTAGGCTTACTAATCCTTTTTTTAGGCTTAATTGCTTTTATTGAGCTTACTAAAGAACGACCTATAAATTGGAAACCAACTTATAATGAAAGACATAAAATACCTTTTGGAACTTATATTTTTCATGAAGAATTAGAAAACGTTTTTTCTGATAAAGAATTTACAGACGTAAGAAAAACACCTTACGAGTTTTTTGACGAGTATTACAATTGGGAAGAAGATGAATACACCACTACAGGTAATTTTATACACATTGCTCAATACTCAGAAATGGACGATATTTCTGCACAAGAACTTTTAGATTTTGTATCCTACGGTAATACAGTTTTAATGTCTAGCAATTACTTTCCTAAACGATTAAAAGACTCTTTAGGATTTAATACAACTAATGAATATGACTTAAAAGGTAATAGCTATTTTACATTAACCAATCCAAGGTTTAAAACAGATAGCATCACCATAGATAGAGGTATTAACAACTTTCATTTTTCAAAACTTGATAAAAGTATAACAACTGTTTTAGGACATCAAACCTTTGACAGTATTGCGTTTCCTAACTTTATAAAAGTAAAACATTATGATGGTCAGTTTTTACTTCATCTACAACCTATAGCCTTCACAAATTATAGTTTATTAAAGAAAAATAATAAAAAATATACCGAAGCTGTTTTAGGCTATCTGCCAGAAGACAATATTTTTTACAACTCATTAAATAAAGCTAACACCAACGTTAGCGGTTCTAAACTTAGGTTTATATTAAGTCAAGATGCACTACGTTATGCTTGGTATTTAGGATTAATTAGTTTGCTTTTGTTCTTAATTTTTAACGCAAAACGAAGACAACGCATTGTTAAAGAAATTAAACCTCACGAAAATACTACCGTAGCATTTACAAAAACCATTGGTAATTTATATTACGAAACTAAAGACCATAATAATTTAGTTGAAAAGAAAATAACTTACTTTTTAGAATATTTAAGACGTGTTTACTTTTTGGATACTCAAGTTTTAGACGAACGTTTTACCAAGCTACTGATCCAGAAATCAGGAAAAGATAAAGAACAAATACAACAGTTAGTTAAATCTATAGTACATTTAAAAGCAAAACCACAATGTACAGAAGCAGATTTAATCCATTTAAATAAGCAAATAGAAGATTTTTACACCGCATAAATTATGGAAGAATTTAATAACGAAGACAAAAAAAATCACATTCCGTCAGATGCTGAAAACACAGAAAATTCAGCACCAACAAATGATGTTACTTCAGATAATGCTACACCAGAAGCAAGTGACGATAATGTAAACTTTACAAACCGTATTGACTTAACCGAACTGCAACAAGGTGTTGCGCAAATAAAGTCAGAAATTAGTAAAGTAATTGTTGGTCAAAAAGGAATGATTGATATGCTAATTGCAGCTATTTTAGCCAACGGTCATGCATTAATAGAAGGTGTTCCTGGTGTTGCAAAAACAATATCGGCACGTTTATTAGCCAAATCTTTAGCAATAGATTTTAGTCGTATTCAATTTACGCCCGATTTAATGCCTAGTGATATTTTAGGAACTTCGGTTTTTGACATGAAAAAATCTGAATTTGAATTTAAAAAAGGTCCTATTTTTTCTAACATGGTTTTAATTGACGAGATTAACCGTGCACCAGCAAAAACACAAGCTGCTTTGTTTGAAGTAATGGAAGAACGCCAAATAACTATAGACGGTAATAAATATCAAATGAGTTTACCTTTTATTGTTTTAGCTACTCAAAACCCTGTAGAACAAGAAGGGACATATCGTTTACCAGAAGCACAATTAGACCGTTTTCTTTTCAAAATAGATATTGATTACCCTAATTTAGAAGAAGAAATAGAAATCTTAAATCGAGAACACGACTTAAAAGGAAATAAAAAAATTAATCAAATCACGACTTATTTAAGTCAAGAAAAAATTAAAGAATTTCAAGATTTAGTCAATCAGATTATTATCGAAAGTCATTTGATAAAATACATCGCAGATATTATAGTAAACACGCGTAATAACCCATTTTTATATTTAGGTGCATCACCTAGAGCATCTATAGCCATTCTAAAATCTAGTAAAGCTTTCGCTGCAATGAATGGACGCGATTTTGTAACACCTGAAGACATTAAACAAGCAGCAATACCAGTCTTACAACATCGTGTTATTGTAACACCAGAACGCGAACTGGAAGGTGTAACAAGCAAACAAATTATAAAACAAATTATAGAAGCTGTAGAAATACCAAGGTAATTTCAGTTTGCAGTTAGCAGTAAACAGTAAACAGTCTTTCAACTTAGAACTTTAAACTTAGAACTAATCAAGTGAAACTTATAAAACCATTTTACATACAAAACCGTTTTTTCTATGCATGTATTGCCATAATGATACTGTATGTGGTTAGCTTTTTGTTTCCAAGATTACTCAATATTGTTTCTTTTTTGCTTTTAGGTTTAATCGCATTAACATTATTAGATACGTTGCTATTATTTTCAGCTAAAAAAGGGATTTTAGCCTCAAGAATTTTACCCGAAAAACTTTCAAACGGAGATCAAAATCCAATTCAACTTGAAATTGAAAACTTTTATACATTTCCTATATATACAAATATCATTGACGAAATTCCTGAACAATTTCAAGTAAGAGATTTTAATATTGAAAGAAAGCTAAACGCAACATCTTCATCTAAATTAGAATATCAATTACGTCCGGTAGAACGTGGCGAATATCACTTTGGCAAACTAAATATATACGCAAAATCGGTGTTTGGTTTAGTTGCAAGACGTTTTACTTTTAACGATAATACAATGGTACCTAACTACCCAAGTTTTATTCAATTAAAAAAATACGACTTGATGGCTTTTAGTAATAATTTGTTGCAATACGGTATCAAAAAAGTGCGTAGACTTGGTCACACAATGGAGTTTGAGCAAATTAAAGACTATGTTTTAGGTGACGATTTGCGTACCATTAACTGGAAAGCTACTGCAAAACGAAATGCGTTAATGGTTAATCAATTTCAAGATGAAAAATCGCAACCAGTCTACTCGGTTATAGACAAAGGTCGTGTTATGAAAATGCCTTTTAACCAATTAACCCTTCTGGATTATGCCATAAATGCATCTTTAGTGATTAGCAATGTAGCATTAAAAAAGCAAGACAAAGCAGGGATTTTTACCTTTTCTAAACGTGTTGAAAATCGTGTAGTTGCTGAAAGAAGAACATCTCAAATGAATTTAATTCTTGAAGGCTTATACAACGTTAATACCGATTTTTTTGAGAGTGACTTTGGCAGATTATATGCAGATATAAAAAGAAATATTACACACAGAAGTTTAATATTACTTTATACAAACTTCGAAACCTTAGACAGTTTACACAGACAATTACCGTATTTAAAAGGTATTGCAAAAAACCATTTACTAGTCGTTATTTTCTTTGAAAACACAGAGCTAGATAAATTTATCAAAGCACCTGCCGAAACGATACAGCAAACTTATGATAAGGTAATTGCAGAAAAATTTGCTTTTGAAAAACGCCTAATCGTTAACGAACTTAAAAAGTATGGTATTTACTCTATTTTAACCACACCAGAAAACCTTACATTAGATACTATTAATAAGTATTTAGAAATTAAAGCACGTGGTTTATTGTAAGCTAATCGCCAAACTTTACCTGTTATCTATTTATTTTTAATATTCTGTTTTTTTAGTTTATATTGGCTTTGCTATTAATCAATTTACTAAAAACATGAAACACTTAGTTTTATTACTAACTGTAATTCTTTCCCTATCCTTTACATTAACAACTTTTGCTCAAGATAATTATTCTCCTTGGACAGCAAGCTTAAGTACAAACGCAGTAAACAATCCAGTTAGAAAATTACCTGGCGAAGAAGGAAAATTTCAAACATGGAATATGGATCCTGCAGGTTTTAAATTAGCTTTAGCTAGACATTTAAAGAATAAAATATCTTTTGAAGCACTTGTATCCCTTAATAGCATAAAACAAGAACATACCAACAGAGACGAAAAATTCCCGTACATATCTATTGACGGTATGTTTAAATACAAACTAATCAATAATATTACTTTTAATCCATACGTAAGTCTTGGTGGCGGATATACTTGGTTAGACGAAATTGGCGCAGGAACAGTAAACGGAGCTGTAGGTATTGATTTTTGGTTGACATACAATTTTGGCTTTACAGCACAAAGTGCCTACAAGCATGCTTTTGAAGATTATGGTTTAAGCCATTATCAACATTCTGCAGGAATAATTTTCAAATTTGGAGGTGCAGACAATGATAATGATGGTATTTTTAATCAAGAGGACGAATGTCCTGACACATTTGGATTAGCAAAATTTAATGGATGTCCTGACACCGATAAAGATGGAATACCTGATAAAGAAGACAACTGTCCAGAAACACCAGGAACCAATAACGGTTGTCCAGATCAAGATAACGATGGTGTTGCAGACCTTTATGATAGATGTCCTACAATAGCAGGAGATATTAGCAACAAAGGTTGTCCATTACCAGATTATGATAAAGATGGTGTACCAGATAAATATGATAAATGTCCTAAATTACAAGGAACAGAAAATGGTTGTCCTAAAAAAGAGATAAAAAATGCTTACAGTAAAGAAGAGCTTAAAAACCTAAAACCTATTGTAATTTATTTTGAATTAAGTAAAGCAGAAATTAGACCTTCAGAAATTAAAAAACTTGAGAATATTGCTCAACTTATATCAAAAGGAAAATTTAAAAAATATTTAATTTCTGGACATACAGATAATACGGCAACAGAAGAAACCAATCTTAAACTATCTTTTGAAAGAGCTAATACAGTAAAAAATTACTTATTAAATAAAGGCATTAACGCAGAAAGTTTAATAGTTAAAGGTTTTGGAGAACAATATCCTGTAGACACAAGTAATACAGAAGAAGGTAGAGTAAAAAACAGACGTGTAGAGGTAATTCCTGTAGAATAAACAATTCATCATAAAAAATCTACAGTTCGGTGACTTAGTTTGTGAAAGCCTCATGTTTTGTTAGACATTTGAACTATCAAAAAACAACAAAACCGATTAATTATGAAAACTATTTACACACTTTTAATAGCTTTAATATTTACTTTAAATGTAAATGCTCAAACAGAAACAAAAGTAACTTCTAATGGTCAAAATATTACTGTTACCATACAAAACATTAAAAATGATAAAGGTAGTGTTATTTTGGGTCTACATACCGAAGACACTTTTATGAAAGGTCCTGGTATAAAAAACTTAAAGTCTAAAATAGAAAATGGACAAGTAACTGTTACTTTTAAAAATATTGAAGTTGGCACATACGCCATTATGGTTATGCATGACGAAAATGATAATAATCGTATGGATTTTGAAAATGGTATGCCATTAGAAAGTTATGGTATGTCAAATAACCCAATGTCTTATGGTCCGCCTCAATACCAAGATGCAAAATTTGAAGTAAACGATAAAGATTTAAGCTTTAATATTAGATTTTAATCAATAAACCAACCAACTCAATCAATCAAAAAACTAAAAAAGCGCTCTAAGTAGAGCGCTTTTTTTGTGGGGAGAGCAGGATTCGAACCTGCGAAGACATAGTCAGCAGATTTACAGTCTGCCCTCGTTGGCCGCTTGAGTATCTCCCCAAAACCGTCGGCAAATATATTTAAGTTATTATTCTAAACAAAGTAAAATTTTAACCTTTTTACAAATTATTTTAGAATAAATTGATTTTTAACATTTTAAGGCAAAAATATTTTAAAGAATTTATTTTTAAATAATGACGATTTCATAAAATTAAAATGAGTAAGTCAATACACCTGCAAAATTTATTGGATCGGTTTGGTTAATAAAACGTGTTCTATATGCGTTATAACCTATTTCATTAAACATATTATTTATTAGTACTCTAAAGTTAAAATTTTGATTGAATTTGTAAGCTACTTGAGCGTTAACTTGAGTGTATGCATCTACATTAAATGGTTCTTGATTTGGCACAATACCTTCATGCGTTACAGCACCAGCACTCCAATCGTTAATTGGTCTTTCTCCTGTATAATATACTCCTGCTCCAACAGATAATCCTTCTAATTGTTGTTTAAAGCTGTAGTTAGCATAAGCATTAAATGTGTGCTTTGGTGTGTTTAACGGTGAAGAACCGTAAACGAAAGACGTATGTTCTTTGTACTGCGCATCTATATATGAGTAACCTGTAATCACTTCTAAATTTTCAAAAATACGTCCACTTAATTCAACCTCAACACCTTGTCTTTGATCGTTTCCTCCTTTTTGATAGTAACCAGTTGCAACCCAGTTTTCATCATACACAGGAAGGTTGATATCTCTGTTATTGATTTTGAAATACGTCAAGTTAAAACGCAATCTATTATTTAACCAATTGGTTTTTACTCCTGTTTCAAATTGATCAAATCTTTCGTTACCTAATTCATTTCCATTAACATCTAAACGAGTTGCTGTTCTTGGATAAGAGCTATTAGTGTAAGAAGCAAATAAGTTAACATTATTAAATGGTGATACTATAATTCCTCCTAATGGATTAAATGCATCACTTTGTGTTGTTTCGGTATCAGTTATTGTTTGAGTTTTACTGTAACGTACACCTAAAAAGGTTTTAAACCATTTGTTAAATGTAATAACGTCTTGAGCGACAAAACCGATTGCTTTAGATTTTGCTCCTCCTATATTTACTGCAGAAAAATTTAAATTATCTGGTAAAGTGTGTGTGTTTGTTGTAAAAACATCTATAGTATCTATTGCTGAAACACGTTGAGATGTTGTGCTAAAATTAGAGGTACGATAATCAAACCCTACTTGAAAACTGTGCTTTATTTTACCTGTTTCAATTTCATCACCTATTAAATCAAACTGTAACACACTATTGTCATCAGTTCTATTAGACACAGAATAACCTCTTACTCTTTGATTATAAATAGAGTTTCCGTTAATGTCTTCAACTACACTTCCTAGGCTAGCTCCTTTATCATCTAAATCTAAATTAGATTTATAAAAAGCTCCTTTTAGGCTTAATTTATCGGTTAATTTTCTATCAAAACGTATGGCATAAGTGGCATTTGTGGTTAACGACTTATCGTTTTCATATCCTAAAAATTGACTATCAGGAAGATCGTAAATAGCATTTACATTATTTTCTGCAAGATTGACTGTTCCTACATCTGGCGTACGACTATCTTCAAAATAATCCATTTCAAAAGTAAATGTAGTTTTCTCATCTGCTTTCCATTCAAAAGATGGATTGATATAAAAACGGTCACTAGACACATTATCCCTAAAGCTATCTGCTCTTTCTAAAGCTCCGTTAATTCTAAAGGCTGTATTTTGAGATTTAGTTAATGGACCATACACATCAAAAGTAGTACGTGCTTGACCAAAACTACCTGCACGTAATGACGCGTTACCACCAAAAGTATACTTAGGTGTTTTTGTAACTAAATTGATAACTCCACCAGGACTACCTAAGTCTGTAGCTACACCTTGCGTAATAGATGCAGCTCCTTTTAATACTTGTATATTATCTACACCTTGCATATCTGTTAATATTCCTACACCTCTAAAATCTGAATGTACTCTAACTCCATTTTTTAAAATAGGAATTCCTCTAAACCCACGTGAAGACATGCTTTCTCTCTTATTACCATAAGTGGCAAAAGTATATACACCTGGTACATTTATAGTTGCTTCAGAAATGGTTAAATTACCTTGTTGCATTATTAGCTTATCAGAAATAATAGAAATACTCTGTATTTGCTCATAAGGAGCTAATGGTAATCTAGTTAATGCTTCAATTTTATCCGGATGTTTAAAACGACTTCCAAAAACTTCAACTTCTTCTAGGTCTGTATCTCCTTTTAGTTGAAAATTAACTGTTAAAGTTTGATTTGCTTCTAAGTTTACTGTCTTTGTTTGTGATAAAAAACCAACATAAGACACTTTGATATTGTACGTTCCCTTTGGTAAATTTTCTAATGAATAATAACCTTCTTGATTTGCAGATGTTCCTTTAGATGTACCTTCTATAATAACATTTGCAAAAGGAATTATCTCATTAGTTTGACCAATAACTTGACCTTCAATTTTTGATTGTGCAATAGCAAATTGCGTAAACAAAATTAATAATAGAGTAATATTTTTTAACATAATTTATTTAGATTGATTTTAAATAATGCCGCAAATATATGTCTGAAAACAAACAAAACAAACTTTATTTAGACTAAATATAAATAATATTTATAATGATTTGAAAGTCAACAACCTAATTTATGTAAAAGTTTAAGATATAAATTATGTAACTTAGTCCTAAATAATAATAAAATGAAAAAGGTAAGTTCAGTTGATGAGTATATTGAGAATCATCCAAACTTTTCTAATCAGTTAATTGCTTTAAGACAGCTTTTAATTTCAACAGAATTAGAAGAACAAATAAAATGGAATGCACCAACCTACTCTATAAATGGGAAGAATGTAGTTGGATTAGGTGCTTTTAAAAATCATTACTGTTTATGGTTTTTTAATGGTGTGTTTTTAAAGGATGAAGCTAATGTCTTAGTTAATGCGCAAGAAGGAAAAACTAAAGCATTGAGACAAATGCGGTTTGAAGTGGATGATACAGTAAACTCTAATTTAGTTTTATCTTATGTAAAAGAGGCTATACAAAATCAAAAATTAGGTAAAGAGATTAAAGCTACAAGAACTAAAAAAGCAGATATTACGATTCCTACAGAATTAGAATTTGCTTTTAAAGAAGATAATAATCTTAAAGATGCTTTTGAAAAACTAAGTCCTTCTAAACAAAAGGAATATTGTAATTATATAAGTGAAGCTAAACGAGAATCAACAAAAAAAAATCGGTTAGAAAAAATAACGCCTATGATTATGGAGTTAAAGGGCTTACATGATAAATATAAAAATTGTTAATTTACATCGTGCTTTAGTTATGTGGTATCTAATAATCTTTTGAAATGATATATAATAAAAAAAGGCAACCAACTTGGTTGCCTTTTTTTAAATATGTCGTAATAATTACTTTTTTTCTACTGATGGATTGTTTAATGTTTTACTCATTTCCATAGAAATTGCAGAACGATCAAACTTTAATTTACCAGACATAGTTTCTATAATACAGCTGTTATCTTTTTCATTAAGATCTACAACTTTACCATGTAAACCACTTTTTGTAATTACTTTATCACCGCGTTTTAATTCTGCAGCAAACTTTTTTTCTTGTTTAGCACGTTTCATTTGTGGTGCTATCATAAAAAAGTATACTACAGCAAACATTAAAATTATTGGTAAAAAACTTCCTATTTCTCCCATAATTATTGTGCCATAGGTAAGTTAGCTTTTTGAGCAGCATTTGGATCTGGCTTCACAAAAGCAGAGATTTTTACAGTTTCTCTTCCTGTTTTAGTGTTTGCAGTAACTGTTACTACTTTAGTTACTTTGTTTGTTCCTTTACCGTTAAATTTAACTGTAAACTTTCCTGATTCGCCTGGTGCTAATGGCTCTCTTGACCAATCTTTAGGAATAGTACATCCACAAGAACTTTTTACATCTGTAATTACTAATGGTGCTTCTCCCACGTTTTTGTAAGTAAACACAGTTTCTACAGGTGTACCAGAAGCTATTTCGCCAAAGTCATGCTCTGTTTTATCAAATTCCATTACAGGAAAAACGTTTGCTTTTGCATCTCTTTCTGCTGCAGCTGCAACATTTTCTGCATCAATTTTTTTTGTTGCATCTTCCTTACATGATGTAAATCCTACTAAGCAAATTGCACTTAATAAAACTAGTACTTTTTTCATAATATTAATATTTAATAGTTATTTATTGCCAAATTGGCTAAAAGGTTAAAAATTTAGATTGGTAAAAGTAAGAATATTTTTTTACTACATCAATCCTCTACCTACTTTATTTAGTTTTCCTTCGTTTTGGTATTCTTTTAATAGTTTATCTAAAATACCATTTATAAATATGCTACTTTTTGGTGTAGAATATTCTTTAGATATTTCTAAGTACTCATTAATTGTTACTTTGGTTGGTATTGAAGAAAAGTGCAATAACTCGCATATTGCCATTTTTAGTAATACCATATCTAGTGATGCAATACGATCTCTGTCCCAATTACTTGTTTTTCCAGAAATTTCTTCTCCTAACTTACTTTGATTTAGTAATGTCTTTTTAAATAGTTTTATAGCGTACTCTTTATCTTCTATATCTTTGTATAGCTTTGGTGTTAAAGTTACAGGATCACTAGTTTCTTTAAGTTTTCTTAATAATTTAAGGATAAATGTATTTACTGTTGGTAAATCGTCTAACCATGTTAGATTTTTATCTTCTAGATAATCGTAAAGTTTATCGTTTGGTGCTATAATTTCTTTAAAGATATCTATTACAAAGTTTTTATCTTCTTTAAAAGTAGAGGTCTTTGTTGACATGTAATCTTTGTACAGATCACTGTTTTTAATTTCTTTGTAAAGTAAATCTACGTACTCGTTATCTAATTGCCAATTTGTTATTTTTCTGTCTTCTAATTGAACTTTTAGTCTTTCGTTATTAACGATTAATTGTAGTAATTGGTTGTTAATAAACTTTTTATTTGGATTTTTATCTTCTTCTGTGGCTAGATGTTTTTTTTGTGCGGTTTCTAGATGAGTTGTCGCTTTTTTATTGATTTCTACTAATAAAGACATTAATAGTAAATACAGGTTATACATATTGTCTATACTGTACAATAAAAACTTTTGATCTTTTGTAAAATCATCACTTTCTGTACCATCAAATGCAAATAGGGTTTGCATTACTTTTACACGAATATGTCTTCTTGTTAACATCATTACAAAGAACTTTTTGGGTTGCGCACTATTTAGTTTAAAATGCTTTTCTTGTTAAATTAAAAAAGGCGAAAGAAATAGTTTCTTTCGCCTTGCAAAAATAATATAATTTATAGGATAACCTATTGTTGATTTTCTTTTTTTCTTGCTTCTATTCTACTTTGTGCAATATTTAAAGCAGCTTGATGTGAAGTGATATTATTAACATCTGCATTGTTTAAAATCTCAATAGTTGTATTGTATATGTTTTCTGTTTTGCGCATAATTTCTGTTTTGTCATAATTTTCTAATTCTGCGTAAACATTAATTATTCCTCCAGCGTTAATTAAAAAGTCTGGTGCGTAAACAATACCTTTTTCTTGTAGTAGACGACCGTGTTTAATCTCGTCTGCTAATTGGTTGTTTGCTGCTCCTGCTACAACTTTTGCTTTTAATGTTTGGATAGTAGCATCGTTAATTGTTGCTCCTAATGCACATGGTGCGTAAATATCTACTTCTTCTGCATAAATATTTTCACCTTTATAAATTGTTGCACCGTACTTTTTACTAATAGCTTCAAGACGCTCTTGGTTAATATCGTCTATAATTACTTTTGCTCCTTCTTGTACTAAGTGTTCTACTAAAGTTTCGCCAACATGACCAATACCTTGTACTATTACTTTTTTACCTTCTAATACATCCGTGCCAAATTTAAATTTAGCTGCAGCTTTCATCCCCATAAACACACCGTATGCGGTAATTGGTGATGGGTTACCTGCGCCTCCTTTTTCTTCAGAAATACCTGTTACGTATGGTGTTACTTCTCTTACTAAATCCATATCTGATGTTTCCATACCAACATCTTCTGCTGTAATATATTTTCCGCTTAGGCTATGTACAAACTCTCCAAAACGTTTCATTAATTCTGGTGTTTTTTGCGTTTTTGCATCACCAATAATTACTGCTTTTCCTCCACCTAAGTTTAATCCTGTAATTGCAGATTTAAAAGTCATACCGCGTGATAAACGTAGTACGTCATTAAGTGCTTCCCACTCGTTAGCATACTGCCACATTCTGGTTCCTCCTAATGCAGGTCCTAATACTGTATTATGTATCCCGATTATTGCTTTTAATCCCGTATCTTTGTCGTTGCAAAAAACAACTTGTTCGTGATTGTCAAAAGATAATTGCCCAAAAACAGGATCTGCTTTTTGTAATTGATTTGTATTGATTAATTCTGAAATCATTTTTTATTGATATTAATTTTAAACCTAGTCAAAATATAAATTTTATAAAATGACGGTGCAAAATTAGACTATAATTAATATATGAACAATTTTTTTAGTGTTAAAATACGAATTTGATAATATCATTTATTTCAATTATTAATTTCTTAATGAAAGAACTACAACATCTTAATAAATATTTTTACAAGTACAGAAGCCGTATTATTATTGGTATTTTTATAACTATAGCTTCTAAAGTCTTTTCGGTTTTTGTCCCAAAATACATTGGATCTATAATCGATGTGGTTAACCAACAGCTTCAAAATGAAAATATAAATGAAGCTCTATTTAAAAGTACACTTCTTAAATACATTTTAATTATTGTTGGTGCTGCTGCATTTTCGGGTATTATGACCTTTTTAATGCGTCAAACTTTAATTAACGTTTCTAGATTTATAGAAGCCGATTTAAAAAATGAAGTCTACCAACAGTATCAAAGACTATCGCTTAATTTTTATAAGAAAAATAGAACTGGAGATTTAATGAATCGTATTAGCGAAGATGTTGGTAAAGTACGTATGTATGTTGGTCCTGCCTTAATGTACAGTATTAACACCTTAACGCTTTTTGTGGTTGTTATTATTTTTATGTACCGACAATCGCCAACGTTAACAATGTACACCTTAATACCATTACCAATTTTATCGGTTATTATCTATAAAATTAGTTCCGAAATACATAAAAGAAGTACCGTTGTACAACAGTTTTTATCAAAACTATCAACGTTTTCTCAAGAAACATTTAGCGGAATTTCAGTAATTAAAGCCTACGGAATAGAGCCACAAACCTATAATAATTTTGAAGATTTAGCCGAAACTAGTAAACAAAAACAACTAAGTTTGGTACGCATTCAAGCATTTTTCTTCCCGATGATGATTTTATTAATCGGGTTAAGTAACATTGTAGTGATTTACTTTGGCGGTAAACAATATATGGCTGGAGAGATTACTTTAGGAACCATTTCTGAATTTATTATGTACGTAAACATGCTAACTTGGCCAGTTGCTACTGTTGGTTGGGTTACCTCTATTGTACAAGAAGCAGAAGCGTCACAAAAAAGAATAAACGAGTTTTTAAAGACCGAACCTGAAATTAAAAACAACAATCCAAAACCTTCTACTATAAAAGGTGATATCGAGTTTAAAAACGTGTCCTTTACCTATGATGATACTAATATACAAGCCTTAAAAAACGTAAGTTTTAAAGTGAATTCTGGCGAAACACTAGCTATAATTGGTAAAACAGGATCTGGTAAATCTACCGTTTTAGATCTGGTTGGAAGGTTGTATGATGTAGAAAAAGGAGAAATTAGTATAGACCAAAACCCAATAGAGCAACTTAACTTAAACAGTTTAAGAAACGCAATTGGTTACGTGCCACAAGACGCCTTTTTATTTAGTGACACTATTAATAACAACATAAAATTTGGTAAAGAAAATGCAACAGACCAAGAAGTTATTGAAGCTGCAAAACAAGCACAAGTCCATAAAAATATTATCAAGTTTAATAAACAATATGATACTGTTTTAGGTGAACGTGGTATTACATTATCTGGCGGACAAAAACAACGTGTGTCTATTGCCAGAGCATTAATAAAACAGCCACAAATAATGTTATTTGATGATTGTTTATCTGCTGTAGATACAGAAACAGAAGAAAAAATATTAAATAATCTTAAAAAAATAACCGAAGGAAAAACATCTATAATTGTAAGTCACCGTATATCTGCAGCCAAAAATGCACATAAAATTATAGTATTAGACAACGGTAAAATTGTACAATCTGGCACACACGATCAGCTTATAAACACAGATGGTTACTACAAAGAGCTATACTTAAAGACAACCAAATAAAAAGATTTGCATGAAATTGTTGTGACATTCAACTTTTTTTTTGATTTTTGATTTAGAAATTTTTAACAAACACAACTCATATTATGAATAACGAAATGATGGAGAAAGAGGAAATTTTTTCTAAAGTACTTAGAGCAGGAAGACGTACTTATTTTTTTGATGTAAGAGCTACTAAAGCAGACGATTATTATTTAACCATTACAGAAAGTAAAAAGTTTACTAACGACGATGGATCATTTCATTACAAAAAACATAAAATCTACTTATACAAAGAAGATTTTAGCGAATTTAACACCATCTTAAAAGAAATGACCGATTATATCGTGAATGAAAAAGGTGAAGAAGTAATTAGCGAGCGTCATCAAAAAGACTTTAAAAAAGAATACAATACAGAACAAGTTACTTCTGAAAGTGCAGAAAGCAGATTTACAGATGTAGACTTTGACGATATATAAGATAACTTAACTACTCTAACTTAAAAGGCGCTTTTTTTATTTTAAAAAGCGCTTTTTTTATGCCTTATTTTTTTAAAATTCTTCGCTTAAGTTCTAAATCACAGTTGCACATCTTATCAAAACTACTTTTAAGTATTTTTAACTTACACTAGTCCCATTTGGTACTTTTTGTTCTGGATTAAGTAAAAACACATCTTTTTCTTTTACTGCACCAACAACTAAACACTCGCTCATAAAATTAGCAATCTGTTTTTTAGGAAAATTTACAACAGCTACAATCTGTTTATTAAGTAAATCTTCTTTATTATAAATAGTGGTTATTTGAGCAGATGTTTTTTTAACACCTAAACCTCCAAAATCAATTTTTAACTGAAATGCAGGGTTACGTGCTTCAGGAAAATCTTTAACCTCTATGATGGTTCCTATTCTTAGATCTACTTTTGTGAAATCTTCAAATTGAATAGTATTACTCATAAATATTTATTTCAATGTTTATCTTTGTAAGATAATTGTTTACTCATGAAAAAATTAATTTTTCTACCTCTACTTTTTTTCACAGTGCTTCAACTTTCAGCTCAAAATAAATATGAGCAAGAGTCTAAAATTTCGTTTACAAACGTACCTAAAAAAGCCAGGTTATTTGTATCAAAAATCATTCAATCTAAAAAAGTAAAATGGTATAAAGAGCAAAGCAATAACGGGATTAGCTTTGAAGCAAAATCTAAATTTAAAGGTAAAAAATACAGTATCGAATTTGATACTAACGGAACAATTGAAGATATTGAAATTGAAAAAAAATGGAATGATCTACCAAAAACCATTCAACAAAACATTATAAACTCTTTACAAAACACTTTTATAAAGCATAAGATTAGAAAGATACAAATTCAGTTTTCTGCTGAAGAAAAAGACCTAATCAACTATTTTAAGGATGATGTTAAAAATAATATTACGGTTAAATATGAAATAGTTGTAAAAGGAAAATCTGATTCTGGAAAACATCTTTTTGAGCTTTTATTTAACCACACAGGACAATTAGAAGCTACGTCTAAAATTGTGTTTAGAAACACTGATAATATCGAGTTTTAATGAAAAAACGTTATGCTTTTTTAGTTATATGTCTACTTGCTATTTCGGTTAGTTTTGCTCAAAACAGATACCAAGTTGGTACATTACCTACATTAAACATTAGTAAACCTTTAAGCAATAATTGGCAGTTAAATTTTAAATCAGAATTTAGGCAATTATTTAAAGAAGGCATTACCAACAGTACCAAAAATTCTGGATACGATTACGTACATACAGACGCAGCTTTTGTAGTCTCTAAAAAAGTAGGATTAAACAATAAATTGGCTGGTGGATTTTTACTTAGATTTACCAATAAAGAGATTATTAAACGTAGTATACAACAATTTACTATTATAAATACTCTAAGCAATTACCGTTTGGGACATAGATTTGCATCCGATCAAACTTTTGAAAGTGATCAAGATATGCAATTAAGACTTAGATATCGTTTAACTTTTGATTTGCCTTTAAACGGTCAAACTGTAGATGCGCAAGAATGGTATTTTAAAATAAGTAATGAATACTTAAATATTTTTGAAAGTAAGGATTACGATTTAGAATTAAGATTATCGCCTATCTTTGGCTATGTTTTTACAGATAATAATAAACTAGAGCTTGGTTTAGAATATCGCTTTAACGATTTTGTTAATAATAATACCAGAAACAGATATTGGTTAACTATTGGTTGGTATGTAAGCTTATAAACGTTATTCTGTACATTACAAATGTATTAGTAGTCAAAGGATCTTTAATTAAGATTATTATAATATTGATTTTTCAGCCATGCATCACTTCAACTATGCTTAGTGAACAATCTGAATAAGGACAATACATGTTTTTTAGATTCCTCTTTTCGCAGAAATTTTATTTACAAATAATCCAAAGGACTTTTAATTTTATGCTTAGAAAGATTAGTTACATTGGTATAAACCTGCGTAGTTTTAATGCTATAATGTCCTAATAATTCTTGAATAAACCTAATATCTGCGCCACTTTCTAAAAGATGTGTAGCGTAGCTGTGTCTTAAACCATGTATACCAATACGTTTGTTAATTCTGGCTTTTTTCATTGCGGTTTTAAAAATACTTTGCACGCTTCTGGTCGAATATTTTCCGCCGTATTGACCGTTAAATAAATAATATTCTGGTTTGTATTTTTGGTAGTAATCACGCATTTCTTCCAAAATACTTTCGGGTAAATTTACTACGCGGTCTTTTTTTCCTTTTGCTCCTTCTACTCTAACCATCATATTTTCGCTATCAATATCGGTTATTTTAAGATTAGTCACTTCGCTTAGGCGTAAACCCATGCCATAAACCAGTTTTAAAATAAGCAGATGTTTTTCATTTTTAACCTGTTTAAATAGGCGTTTTATTTCGTTTTTAGATAAATGTTTAGGTAATGTAATTGGCTTTTTGGGTCTAGGTATATCAAAAAACATTTTTGGTTTATGTAATACTTGCTCGTAATAAAATTTAATAGCATTAATCTTTCCATTAAGTTTTCGTTCTTTCATTTTATCATGCTCTAAACAAAATAAAAAGTAGGATTTTAGTTTTTCTGGAGTAAGCATATTTACATCATAATTTTTTATCAATTTAAGTAAATGTGCAAACTCATAAAGATAGGTTTTTATGGTGTTTGGGCTATATGCTTTAAGTTTAAGTAACTGATGAAAATTTATAAAAGCTTCTTGATTATTTGGATGAATTTTTTGCAGATAACCAACAGATTTGTCTTTATTTGGTAGCTGTAACGCTTCTCTAACCGAAGTACCATCTATCATGTACCAGCATTTTTGAGTCTTACTCCATTTTGCAGAAGGAAAACGTTTTTTGAGTTGATTTATGAGCGTTGAGGAGTATGGAAACTTAATCCAAATAACATCTTTGTCATTGTGTTTACCAAATTGAAACGAATAATTACTTAAAACCAAAACCTGCGTAATTTGTATATCTATTTACCAAAAATAAAAAATAATTTTAATTAGATATACCAATTGCGCAATTAATTTAAAATCTCTTAACACACTGTAAACAATGAGCTTTTAAATATTTATGCTTATAGATTGAATATTTATTTTATATTTAGTATTATTGCGTATATATAAGTGTTGTAAGCAAGCTAAAAAACCGAACTCTGAATGAAATTTAAACTGATTTTTGCACTACTTCTTTTAATTACAATAAACGGATTTGGACAAAATCTGAATATGGTAATTGAAGTAAACGAAAGATTAGTTGTTGGAGAAATCGCTGGTGCATATCTGAATTTCGAAAATGCGGACGGAACGAAAAGCAGAAATCTTGTCGGATATCATCCTGGAGAATTAAGACTTCAAAAAGAAGATTGGGAAAAAATAAAAGCTGAATCGACTAAAAAAATAACTCTGACTTTTGACTACTATGCTCTTAAGGGAAAGTATTACAACAGCGTGAATTTCGGAATTGAAATGCAAAAACATCATTTTGACAAAAGCTATCTGATTTTAAGAGTTTATGATTTTAGGGAACGGAAATTTAGAAAACGATATGGATGTTTGACTGACGAAAAATACATAGCTGAATTGAATTTCCCTCAAGGTGGAATTTTAATAAGATGTCGATGAAAAAAAGCCAGCTTACAACAATGTATAACCGCAATTACGGCGGATTCGACTACGTCCGAATCCACTCGGAATTGCTAAAGCCAGTGCTAAACCGAAAATTAACGCATATTAACCCGTAACTGACGGTTATACTAGACCGTTGTAGCCAATTAGAGATACGAGATACTTATGAACATAAAAGATAATATATTGACATATACAGGCATTTTATGTTTGTTATTTTTTTTTCAATCTTG
>NZ_CAXQQP010000015.1:0-2626 GCF_964226795.1 Mesoflavibacter sp. | reverse complement strand
ATAAATAACGGAAATTGGTACAATACTGCATTTGATAAAACTCATGATATTTCAATAACTAGTAATTACGAATTGAATAAAAAATGGACTTTTAATGCCAATTTTGTTCTTCAAACAGGACAACCTACAACATATCCTGTATCTCAGTATCAATACGCAGGTTTAACAATACCCAATTACGGTAATCGTAATTCTAACAGATTACCAACGTATCATCGTTTAGATATATCTGCAAATTATACACCAAAACCTAACAAGACAAAAGGTTGGCAAAACTATTGGACTTTTAGTATTTATAATGCATACAATCGTTACAACGCTGCTTCAGTAAGTTTTTCAGAAAATAGAATTACCGGAATTAATGAAGCTACAAAATTTTCACTTTTTGGTATTATACCTTCAGTAACCTATAACTTTAAATTCTAATGAAAAAATTTATATATATAAGTGCCCTTTTATTACTTTTTAACTGTGAAGAAGTTGTAGACATTGACTTACCAGAAACAGAACCTAAACTTGTAATAGACGCTTCGCTAAATTGGTTTGATGGCACAACAGGTAATGAACAAGATATTAAATTAACATTGTCTGCTCCATTTTTTGATACAGAAATTCCACCAGCTAATAATGCAACAGTTAGTGTAACAGATCAAAATAATAATACTTTTATTTTTACTGAGGACGGCGATACTGGTATATATAAAACAACAAATTTTATTCCTGAAATAAACCAAGAATATACACTTACAATCCAATATAACGGAGACACTTATGTAGGATCAGAACAATTAAAATCTGTAACACCTGTAGAATATGTAGAACAAAATGATGAAGGTGGTTTTTCTGGAGAAGATATCGAGTTAAAAGCCTATTATAATGATCCTGCTAATGAGCCAAATTTTTATTTATATCAATTTGATACAGATATAGCAGTAATTCCTACTTACGAAGTATATGATGACGAGTTTACAGATGGAAATCAAATTTTTGCATTTTTCACCGAAGAAGATTTAGAATCCGGTGATGAAGTAATCATTAAAAACTACGGAATTTCTGAACAATATTATAATTTCATGTTCCTTTTACTACAACAATCCTCAGAAAATGATGGTGGCCCATTCGAAACACAACCAGCAACAGTTAGAGGTAATTGTATAAATATTACCAATCCAGACAATTATCCGTTAGGTTATTTTAGGGTATCACAAGCCTATCAATACAATTATACAGTAAATTAATTGGGCGTTACCACAAGGGTCGCGCTATCCGTTGCTAGTTTTGGTTCGATGCAAGCCTCACCAAAAGCTAACCACTACTATCGCTAACGCAAAAATAGCTAACTTTACACCTATGAAATTTATAAAGACCACAGAACAAGATTCTAAATATAATCACTTAGAAAAGATGAGCATTAATCAACTGCTCACAAACATTAATAAAGAAGATCAAACTGTACCGTTAGCAGTACAGAAAGCTATTCCTCAAATAGAACAATTAGTAGAACAGATTGTAATTAAACTAAAAAAAGGTGGTAGATTATTTTATATCGGTGCTGGAACAAGCGGTAGATTAGGTATAGTAGATGCTTCAGAATGTCCACCAACATTTGGTGTGTCATATGATTTAGTTATAGGTTTAATAGCTGGCGGAGATTTAGCTATTAGAAAAGCAGTAGAATTTGCAGAAGATTCTACAACACAAGGCTGGGAAGATTTATTAAAACATAATATAAACGAAAAAGATGTAGTTATTGGTATAGCAGCATCAGGAACAACACCTTATGTAATATCAGCTTTACAAAATTGTAATACAAACAATATAACTACTGGATGTATAACATGTAATTCAGATAGTCCGCTTAGTACTACAGCACAATTTCCAATAGAAGTTATAGTAGGTCCAGAATTTGTAACAGGTAGTTCACGCATGAAAGCAGGAACAGCTCAAAAGCTTGTACTTAATATGATTAGTACCTCTACAATGATTCAGCTAGGAAAAGTGAAAGGTAATAAAATGGTCAATATGCAACTAAGTAACAATAAACTTGTAGATAGAGGAGAAAAAATGCTAATCTCTGAACTTAATATAGATCGAGAAACTGCTCAAAATATATTAAAAAAATATGGTAATGTTAGAGAAGCTATAAAAAACTATAAAAATGGAAACTAAATCTACAGATAAAGAAATATTAATAAAAGGGTTAAAACAATTAGGATTATCACTATTACTAATGTTTATAGGACCTTCTTTTTTATACCTTATTCTAAGCAATAAAGATAAACAGTTCTATATAGTATTATTAATATTAGGAATAATAATTTGCTCTTTAGCTGTTTACTTTGCTTTTAAAGGTATAAATACTATTCTTAAAAGTCTCTTCGAAAGTAATAAAACAAAGTAGTATACTTCGTAGTTTCATTTAATTTTTCAAAAACTAAAAAACAAAAAAAAGTCCTCAACAAAAAAATGTTGAGGACTTTAAAAAAGGCGACGACCTACTCTCCCACAATGTAGTACCATCGGCGCTAATGGGCTTAACTTCTCTGTTCGGAATGGTAAGAGGTGAGCCCCATCGCTATAATCACCTTAAATCTTTCGGTGTATGTAGAATATTCTACTTTACCGT
>NZ_CAXQQP010000014.1:0-107363 GCF_964226795.1 Mesoflavibacter sp. | reverse complement strand
TAGGTTGTCCTGTTTGAAGAACAAAATTGGCATTAAAAGTCCATTTTTTATTCAATTCGTAATTACTAGTTATTGAAATATCATGAGTTTTATCAAATGCAGTATTGTACCAATTTCCGTTATTTATACCTAGCTCTTCAGGTGTTCTTCCTGTTGTTTGTTGTTCTGATTTTGATAAAGTATAGGCTATCCAACCTTCTAATTTTCCGACATTTTTTTTAAAAAGAATTTCTAATCCATAAGCTCTTGCTTTTCCGTTTAAAATAACTTGTTCAATTGCATTATTAGCTATCAAATTTGCGCCGTCTATATAATCGATTCTATTTTTTATTGTTTTATAAAAACTTTCTACTTCTAAGGAGTAATCGTTATTATTAAAACTTTTAAAATATCCTACAGCTATTTGGTCTAGCAGTTGTGGTTTTACATATTTACCACTTGGAGTCCATACGTCTAAAGGTGTTGGAGAACTAGTGTTTGATAACAAGTGTAAATACTGTGTCATACGATTATAACTTGCTTTTATAGAACTATTTTTGTTTAATTGATATGCAACTGAAAATCTTGGTTCTAAATTAAAAAAGGATTTTATAACATCACTTCTGTTATAGTTTTCTGTACCTATTGGTTCTGCCTTTTCATAAATCTGTAAATCTTCATTAAAAATTACAGGTTGATCGTTTTCATAAATGTTTAATTCATCTTGACCTAAACGTAAAAAAGAACTTAGCCTTAACCCATAATTAATAGATAGTTTATCAGATAGTTCATGCTCTGCATCTAAATAAATAGCATTTTCAAATGCATATTTATCTATTAGTTTGAAAGGATTTATTCCTGAAGTTGGTGTAGAAGGTTCAATTTCTCCTGGATTAAACTTATAATATATACTGTTTAAACCATATTGAAGTTTGAAATTATTAGAAATATAATGTTTAAAATCATATTTAAAGTTAAAATTTCTAATTCCTGAATCCCAATCAAATTCAACAAAATTAAGCTTTAATCCATAATAGTAATCAGAATATATTAATGACATATTTGAAAATAACTTATCAGAAAACAAGTGATTCCATCTAAAGTTTACAACCGTATTACCGTAGGTGTTATCAAAACTATCTGCAATTCTAAATACATCACGACCAAAATATCCAGATAAATAGATATTATTTTTATCATTTAGTTTGTAGCTTAATTTGGTGTTTAAATCATAAAAGTAAGCCACGTTATCAATATCAAAAAGTGGTAAAAATAAGTGAGCATAACTACTACGTCCACCAAAAAGAAAAGAACCTTTGTCTTTTTTTAATGGTCCTTCTGCTAATAATCTACTAGCAACTAAACCAATACCTCCATTTGCATGAAATTCTTTACTATTTCCTTCCTTTTGATAAATATCTAAAACAGAAGAAACACGTCCACCGTAGCGTGATGGTATTCCTCCTTTATATAGTTTTAAATCTTTAATAGCATCAGGATTAAAAACAGAAAATAACCCGAATAAATGTGAAGAATTAAAAACAGTAGCTTCGTCTAATAAAATTAAGTTTTGGTCCGCAGCGCCACCACGTACGTTAAATCCAGAACTACCTTCTCCAGCGTTAGTGACACCAGGTAATAAAGTAATTGCTTTGATAACATCAGGTTCTCCTAAAACTACTGGTATTTTTTTTATTGTAGAAGCTTTTAACGCATTAACACTCATTTGTGGTTTTCTTATGTTTAGTCGCTCTACATTTTCTGTAATCACAACTTCTTCTAAGCTTTCAACAGATTCAGTTAAATTGAAGTTTTTAGTAATATCTTCATTTAGATTGATAGTTTCTGAAGTTTCTGCATAACCTAAATAAGAAATTATCACTTTGTAGTTACCTTTTGGTAATGTGATAGAGTAGAAGCCATACTCATTAGTAGTTGTGCCAGTATTTAATTCAGGAATAATAACATTTACGCTAATTAATGACTCGTTAGTATTGATGTCTGTTATTTTTCCACTTAATGTGAATTTTTCTTGAGAGAATGCAGATAAGGAGATTTGAATTAAAAATGCTATGGTTAGGATTAGCTTAGAATTCATTACAATTTTTAAAGTAAAAATAAAGAAAAAGCTCCTGTAAAAGGAGCTTTTAACAATTTATTAATTTCGCTAGAGAAATTTATATTTCCTTCAAAATATTATTAAATAATTCTATTGGTCTCATAGCTTGATCAGCTAATTCGTCGGTTGGTTCATAGTAACCACCAATATCAACAGATTTACCTTGTATATCGTTCAAAGCTTTTATGATAGTTTTTTCTTCAGCTTTAAAAGTTAAAGCAACTGGCTCAAATTGAGCTTTTAGTGTTCTATCTTTATCTTGGTTTGCTAAAGCCTCAGCCCAGTACATTGCTAAATAAAAATGACTACCACGGTTATCAATTTCTCCTGCTTTTCTAGAAGGACCTTTTTTGTTTTCTAGTAGTTTTTCTGTGGCAACATCTAACGCATCACCTAAAACTTTTGCTTTAGGATTGTTGTTAACTTCGCTAAAGTGATCTAAAGACACAGCAAGTGCTAAAAATTCTCCTAAACTATCCCAACGTAAGTGGTTTTCTTTTTCAAATTGTTGAACGTGTTTTGGTGCAGATCCACCAGCTCCAGTTTCAAATAATCCTCCACCATTCATTAACGGTACAATAGATAACATTTTTGCTGATGTACCAAGTTCTAAAATTGGGAATAAATCTGTTAAGTAATCACGTAATACATTACCTGTTACAGAAATTGTATCTTCTCCAGCTTTTACTCTTTTTAAAGTAAACTCTGTTGCTTTGATTGGTGAAAGAATATGAATTTCTAATCCGTCTGTATCATGATCTTTTAAGTAAGCATTTACTTTTTTGATTAATTCTGCATCATGAGCTCTGTTTTCGTCTAACCAGAAAACTGCTGGCCAACCAGTAGCTTTTGCACGTGTTACAGCTAATTTTACCCAGTCTTGTATTGGTAAATCTTTTACTTGACAAGCTCTCCAGATATCTCCAGTTTCAACATCATGTGATGTTAAAACATTACCGTCTGTATCTACGATTTCAACTTTTCCGTCAGTAGATATTTCAAAAGTTTTATCATGAGAACCATATTCTTCAGCTTTTTGCGCCATTAAACCTACGTTTGGTACAGTACCCATGGTAGTTGGATCAAATGCACCATGTTCTTTACAGAAGTTTATAGTAGCTGTGTAAATACCAGCATAACTGCTATCTGGTATTACAGCTTTAGTATCTTGTTGTTTCCCTTCTTTGTTCCACATTTGTCCAGAAGTACGTATCATTGCAGGCATAGATGCATCAATAATAACATCACTTGGTACGTGTAAGTTAGTAATACCTCTATCACTATCTACCATTGCTAAATCTGGATTGTTGTTATATGCAGCCTCAATATCTTCTAAAATAGTATTTTGCTCTGCTTCTGGTAACTCTTGTAAGTTACTTATTAAGTTACCAAAGCCATTATTAACGTCAACACCAATTTTTTCAAAAGTTTCTGCATGCTTAGCAAAAACATCTTTAAAGAATACGCGTACAGCATGTCCAAAAATAATTGGGTCTGACACCTTCATCATTGTAGCTTTCATGTGTAAAGAAAACAATACACCTTGCTCTTTAGCGTCTTTTACTTGCTCTTCTAAAAAGGTTAATAAAGCTTTTTTACTCATTACTGTTGCGTCCATAATTTCACCTTCTAAAAGGTTTAAATTATCTTTTAAAACAGTAACATTACCGTTATTGTCAGTATGTTGTATTTTTACAGTAGTTGCTTTATCTAAAGTTACCGATTGCTCGTTGTGTGCAAAATCACCATGAGACATTGTCGCTACATGAGATTTAGAATCTTTTGACCATGCACCCATAGAATGTGGGTTTTTCTTAGCGTAATTTTTTACTGCTTTTGGCGCACGTCTATCTGAGTTTCCTTCACGTAAAACTGGGTTTACAGCACTTCCTTTTATTTTGTCATAACGTTGCTTAGCATCTTTCTCTTCTTCTGTTGTAGCTTCTTCAGGATAATCTGGTACAGCATAACCTTTAGCTTGTAGCTCTTTAATTGCAGCTCTTAATTGAGGTATTGAAGCACTAATATTAGGTAGTTTAATAATGTTAGCTTCTGGTGTTTTTGCTAATTCTCCTAAAAAGGCTAAGTCATCAGATACGCGTTGTTCTTCTGTTAAAACATCAGGAAAAACAGCTAAGATCCTAGCTGCTAAAGAGATATCTCTTGTTTCAATCTCTATACCAGAAGAAGCTGTAAAAGATTTAACAATTGGTAAAAAAGAACGCGTTGCTAATGCTGGCGCTTCATCTGTAATTGTATATATAATTTTTGGTGAATTTGACATATAATTAAATTGAATGTTAGTTATTTTTTTAGCTTGACGAATATACGAAAAACAAGAGGTTTTTTAAAGTGAAAATTGGCACTTAACGTTTTATTATAATGATGATATTTAGAAGATTATAAAATTACGAATTTGATAAAATATGATTAAAATTTTAAGAAATCACAATTTTATAAGTATCAAGAAGTCCTGAAATTTGATCTTTTGAAAATTTAGCGCCTTTTATTTTATTTCTTTCTGGGTTAATACTGTAATTTATTGCTTTACTAAAGTCTGCTTGCTCTAAGTTTGTTTGTTCAAAAACAGCATTTTTAAAATTACAAGTATCAAACGTAGCTTTAGTAAAATTAGCTTCGGTTAAGTCTACTTGATCAAATACACAGTTTTTAAATTTACTCGAGACTAACTTGATTTTATAAAAAGAAGAAAAGTTTAAAACACAATCTGTAAAACTTGCAGAAAATAAAAGCTTATTACAGTCAGAAAATAAAATACCTAACATTTTACTGTCTAAAAACGTTACATCTTTAAACGTAGCATCTTTAACTTTAATATTACTTAGATTACAACCTTCAAAAACGCAGTCTAAAAAACTAAAAGCCGATAGAAAACTGTTTTCAAAATTACAGTTAATAAATGTGCAGTTATCATATTCTGCTCTTTGTAATGCTTGAGAAGTAAAATCTTTGTTTTTATAAACGGTATCTGCGATAAAGGGTAGAGGCATTGTACTTTTATTTATGCTGTAAGATAAGAAACCTAAAAAAACAAAAGCCATAACATAATAGAATTAACTATTGTTGCTATGGCTTTCTTGAATTAACACTTTGGCGATGACCTATTTAACTTTCATTAAATCGATCCAAAACTTTCGTTTTACATCTTTTCGGTTCACGCACTTGTCAAATCAATAGTACATTTGGGTAACTTTCAAAATGTGTTGACTTGTTACAAAATGTACATAGTAATTGTTTTTCTAGATGATTTACTCTTTTAATTTCAATTTTCATGAAATTACCATTGTAAAACATTGTTTTGTTCTTCTTAAAGTAGCTATTGCTACTTAAGATTACTTAAAACTTTCAATTTTATTAGTTCCTTTCTGCTTTCACATAAAGTACTTTTTAAAATCTCTTAATTTTACAATTTACACGACTACACATGTAATTTTCAAAAACCTCAAAAAACAATACAACTAAATCAAATTCATTTTATCGAAACCAATAAATAATATTGTTATTAATTGTTTTACTAAGATAAGTCTTTTTATTAGTTTTTTATAGTTTTTAACTATTTAAATATCAACCGTTTATGAACCATGGTTATTAACAAAAGTTAATAACTAAAAAAAGCCTAAACGATTAAGTTTAGGCTTTTTATATATGATTTGAAGTGGTAAATTATTTTCTTCTAGCTTCTTTAATTCTAGCTTTTTTACCTGTAAGACCTCTAAAGTAAAAGATTCTTGCTCTTCTAACTTTACCTCTTTTGTTAACTTCAATTTTTTGTAATGCAGGTAAGTTAACAGGGAAGATACGCTCTACACCAACTGTTCCTGACATTTTTCTAATTGTAAAAGTTTCTGAAGTACCAGTACCTCTTCTTTGTAATACTACACCTCTAAAGAACTGAGTTCTTACTTTTTCTCCTTCTCTAATTTCGTAGTAAACTGTAATTGTGTCACCAGCTGAAAATTCTGGTAAGTCTTTTCTTGTTACAAATTCGTCTTGTACAAATTTTATTAAAGATTCCATCTTTATTTATGTTTAAGTGTTTGATTCAGAACAACATTCACGTATTTCGCCAGAGGTTAATCCGAAATTGGGTGCAAATATAAGCAAAAAGTTAATTGATAAAAGTAAAAGTTTAAAAAATGTTTGTTGACAAAGACGGTTTTAAGTCATCGATACATTTTGTTTATACTTCACAAAATACTCGAACAGACCAAATTATTCATCTAGTAAATCTGGTCTTCTTTCTTTTGTGCGTTTATAAGCTTGTTCTTCTCGCCATTTTTCAATTTTTGGAAAATTACCGCTAAATAATACTTCTGGTACTTTATGTCCGTTATAATCTCGAGGTCTTGTATAAATTGGTGGCGCTAATAAATTATCTTGAAAACTGTCTGTTAATGCTGATGTTTCGTTACCTAAAACTCCTGGTATTAATCGTATTACAGCATCACAAAGTACAGCAGCACCAAGTTCTCCGCCAGATAGAACATAATCGCCAATAGATATTTCTTTAGTGACAAACATATCGCGTACGCGTTGGTCTACACCTTTATAATGTCCGCAAAGGATAATGATATTTTCTTTTAATGATAAGGTGTTGGCAATACCTTGATTTAAGGTTTCGCCATCTGGTGTCATATAAATAACCTCGTCATAGTGACGTTGCGATTTTAATTTGCTTATACATTTATCTATAGGTTCTATAAGCATTACCATACCTGCGCCGCCACCAAATTGATAATCGTCAATGGTTTTGTAGTTATCTGTAGTATAATCTCTTAAATTATGAAAATGTACTTCTACCAAATCTGCTTCTATAGCACGTTTTAAAATGGATGCTTCAAACGGACTTTTAAGTAACTCTGGTAAAACAGTGATGATATCTATTCTCATGGCTTTGCTAAAATGGATAGCAAAGATATTCTAAAAATTCAATACATCAATCCATTTTAAAAGATACATGATTAAAAAGGTAAACGCTGCACTAACAAAAATGGTGCTTTGCCAAAAGTAAAGTTTGTTATTCCAAAGGTGAAGCCATTTTTCGCCAAACGAAGTTTTGACATAACTTTTTAAGAACACAGAATACGCAAAACCTATTGCCGAAAAAATGACTAAAGCTAGTATTACAATTAAAGATTTTTCCATAACTGAAACTTTAATTAGTTACGATAATTCTGTAACTAGTTTGTACTAAGTTACTTTAAAAGCTTAACAATTTCAAATATATTTTAAAAACTAAGAGTTTTGAATGAAGAATTATTGATAACTCAACCCAATTTGTGCTTTAATTAAGTCTAATAAATCAATTAATTCGGTGCTTTTTTGAAAACTCATAATTGGACTTTCTTTTTTATTAGTTCTGATTAATTGATTAAAATGCTCTATTTCAAAATTGTAACCAATAGAGTTGTAGTTAAAATCAAGTGTTTTTTCTTCACCGTTATTAGATATTAATGTTACTGTTGTTGGCTCATGAAACCTTGAGTTTATTTTAATTACACCAGTTTCGCAGGTAAAAATTGCTTCTGTGTTAGTTTTTTCAACTAAAGTAGATTTTAAACGGGCAATTGCTTCATCATAATAAAAAATCATATTACAAGTAGCGTCTGCACCATTATCAAAAAAAGTAGCTTTTGCTTCGGTCTTTTTAGGAATACCAAGTGTTGTAAGTGCACTAAATATTGGGTAAATACCAATATCTAAAAGACTACCGCCACCAAGAGTTTTATTGTATACTCTTCCAGAAGGATCTAAACTAGCTTTAAAACCAAAATCTGCTTCTAGTTTTAAGATGTTTCCAAAGTGTTTTTGTTCTAATAATTCTAAAACCTTTTGATAATGTGGTAAGAAGTATGTCCACAAAGCTTCCATTAAAAGCGTATTGTTTTCTTTGGCAGCATTTATCATGTTTTCTACTTCAAAACGGTTTAAAGCTAATGGCTTTTCACAAAGTACAGGAATGTTGTTTTGTAAACACATAAGTGTGTTTTCTTTGTGTAGACTATGTGGTGTAGCAATGTAAATGGCGTCTATTTTAGGGTCACTTAACAATTCTTCATAATTACCATAAGCCATTGTGGCTTGGTGTTTTTTAGCAAAGGTTTCGGCTTTTTCTAATGTTCTTGAAGCTACTGCGTAAATCTTGCTATTGCTTACTTTTTGCATATCTGTCGCAAATTTTTCAGCAATTTTTCCAAGACCTATAATTCCCCAATGTATGGTTTGTTCTTTATGCATAATTCATTTCATTTTTCATTAAAGTCTGAATGACAAAAGCGATAACCATAACAATTAAACAGCCAACAAAGTTTAACCATAAAAATGGCAAGTTGATAATTTCAAATTGATTTAAAAAGAATAAACCAATAACTAAAATTTGTGTGATTAATGCTGCAATAAACACAGCGTTTGCTTTAATAAATTTGAAGAAAAACGCTAACAAGAATATACCAAGAACATTACCATAAAAAATAGAACCGATAATGTTAACTAACTGAATTAAATTTTCGGCAAGATTGGCAACGCAGGCTACGCCAATAGCTAAAATTCCCCAAAGTAAAGTAAAGCCTTTAGAGGCTTTAACCATATCGTCTTCAGATTTTTCTCCAACACGTTGTTTGTATAAATCTATGGTTGTTGTACTTGCTAAAGCGTTAAGTTCGCTAGCGGTACTAGACATTGCTGCGCTTAAAATTACCGCTAATAATAATCCGATTAATCCTTTTGGTAAATTGTTTAATATAAAGTGAATAAATACGTAATCCTTATCATTACTTTCTACTTTTAAACTCTTTGATTCGCCAGCTTTTTCAATTAGTTTTTGTGCTTCGCTTCTTAAAACATCACTTTTAGTGTTATATTCTGAAATAGTTTTGGCAGTTACATTATTTTCAGTTTTTACATAATTGAAAATAGCTTGTTGTTTTTCAGCAAATAATTCGTTTTGTTGCTTTTGAAGCGTTTGATAGTCTTGAGAATATTCGCTGTTTAAAACGACTTCGGTTGCTGTTGGATTAAAATTTATTGGCGATTCGTTAAACTGATAAAACACAAAAACCATAACTCCAACTAGCAGAATAAAAAACTGCATTGGTACTTTTAAAAGTCCGTTAAATAGTAAGCCTAATTGCATTTCTTTTACAGATTTACCTGATAAATAGCGTTGTACTTGGCTTTGATCGGTCCCAAAATAAGATAACATTAAAAAGGTACCACCAATTAATCCACTCCAAACGGTGTATCTGTTATTTAAATCGAAAGAAAAATCTAAAACATCCATTTTACCACTTGCTCCAGCTATTTGCAGCGCTTTAGAAAAAGTAATATCATTAGGAAGTTGATTAATTATTAAAACAAACGCAATGATCATTCCTGTAAAAATTACAACCATTTGGTGTTTTTGAGTAACGTTTACAGCTTTTGTTCCGCCAGAAACGGTGTAAATAATTACCAAAACGCCAATGATGATGTTTAGGAGTAGTAAATTCCAGCCTAAAACAGCCGATAGAATAATTGCAGGAGCAAAAATGGTAATTCCTGCAGCCAAACCACGTTGAATTAAAAATAAAATCGCAGTAAGTGTTCTGGTTTTTTTATCAAAACGGTTTTCTAAAAACTCGTAAGCCGTATAGACTTTTAATCTGTGATATAACGGGATAAACACCATACAAATCACGACCATTGCAATTGGCAATCCGAAGTAAAATTGTACAAATCCCATACCCGAATGGAATGCTTGTCCAGGCGTACTTAAAAACGTAATTGCGCTGGCTTGTGTAGCCATAACCGATAAACCTATTGTCCACCAAGGTGTTGTATTACCGCCTTTTAAGTAATCTTGTACATTTTTACTGCCTTTAGTTTGGTACGTTCCATAAATAACTATGATTAGTAATGTACTTATTAAAATAATCCAATCTAATGTTTGCATTTTTTAAAAATATAACGTGATTAAATAAAAAGCGATTAAGTATAAAATATTTGCCAATAGTACTAAGGTGTACATTGGTTTCCATTGGTATTTTGGTTGGTTTTGCATTTTTAGTTTATCTATCTTTAAGAGATTAAAATTTGTATTATGTTAGCTATTACTGTTGTAGTATCTTATAAATACTAAGGTCTTAAGTTTTCCGATGTCATTTTCTTTTGTATGATTATATTTATCTGAAAACACCCAAAACTCATATTCTTTTTCCGAATCCTTCTTAATCGTTAGTGTCATCGAGTCTTTATCAGATATTATTTTTAATTCAATTTCATCTTTAGGAGATGAGTGATGACCTGGTAAACTTTTTATTTCCTTTAATTCACTAACAACTCTTGTTGAGTATTCAGGAACAAGTTTTTCACCATTAATTTTTATTTCGATATTAGGTTGGTTTAAAAAACTTATTAATTCTTTTTTTACGAGTGTTTCAAAAGTCAATGATAAACTGAATCCGATTAGCCAATTAAATACAAATAAAATAATTAGATAAATTCCTATTATGTTAAATCTTTTTCTATTTATTTTTTTGTTTTGTGTAGAATATACATAAAATAATAACCCAATAATTCCTAATATAAATGAAGGAAGCATTATCCAATTCATCCAGAATGTAGTTAATAAATCGAGTATTGACATTTTTTATGGAAACAAATAGTTATTAATCCTTAAATTGTTCTTTGTTATCTAAATTGTCTTTTCCAATACTTAGCATATTAGCAAATAATCTGTACGCACCAGAAACACCAGCAGGAAATTCTCTAAAAAAGCTAAGACCTGTATAAATATAATAGCCTTTACCGTGTTTTGCGACTAACAAACTACCTTGTTTTTCGGTTTCGCCTTTATCGTGCATCGATAGAATAGGTGTAAACTCGCTAGACCATTGGTTTGGAAAATATAAACCACGTTCTTGCGTCCAACCTTCAAAGTCGGTTTTTGTAATTTGGTTTGGATAATTTAAAACTGGATGATCTTTAGCTAAAAGTGTAACTTCTGCATTCTCATCAGTAACACGATCTCTAGACACTTTTAACTCAAAAGGAGATAAGTTGTCCACTTTTAGACCGCGATTTGTATTGTATTGCACAATCATATTGCCACCATTTTCTACAAAATCGAATAAAATTTGCTGTTTAAATTTAAGCTCGTCTAAGATGTTATACGCTCTAATACCAACAACTACAGCATCAAAAGCGCTTAATCTTTCAGTAGTGATGTCTTCTGGTTTTAAAACCATTACATTGTAACCAATTTGTCTTAAACTTTCTGGTACAACATCGCCTGCACCTTCAATATACGCAATGTTTTCGCCTCGTTTTTTAATATCTAAACGTACTATTTTGCTTTCGCTTGGAAGCACAACGGTTTGATAAGGAATGTGTTCGTAATCGATTTCAACTAATTCTCTCGTGTAAACGTCTTCACCAACATGAACCATTGGCGTTATTAATCCTTCGTTTTGATTTTTTGGAGGAATAACCGTAAACGTCAACGTTTGAGTTTCACCTTTATATTTAATATCTATGTTTTGCTTTTCAGGATAAACAGACCAATTGTTTGGATGCGCTATTTGAACAAAACCATTTAAATTATCACGACCAGCTTTTACAATTACCGAAATGTCTTTTTGTTGATCTGTATCAAAAATGATGACTTTTTCTGAAATTTTTGCTGATGCTTCAGGAATGATTTCAAACGGACGATATAATTCGCCTTTATCTGGTTTAGAGTACCTGTAAACAATAGGTTTAGTTACAGAAAACGGTTGATTATTAATCGTTAAATTGAAAGTCACGCTTATTGGTCTTGGTGTTTCTGGCTTTCCTATTAAATTTTTATCTTCAACTTTATACATACCTAAAGTTCCTTTTTTATTTAACCAATACGGTGAAGATGGTTGCATATTTTTAGGAATAGTAAGCGATTGATCTACATTTTGTTTATCATTATTTTTTAAAGGAAGCGCTTTTAAAGTAGCTGTTTTATCTGTAGAAAGTTGATAAGACACCAATTCCATATTAATTGCACTACGGTTTACTGCTTCAATATTTAATGTAATAGTTTCTCCTGCAGAAGCAGTTGGCGTATTAGCAGATGCTTCTAAATATAGACCTAAACAAGCTTCAATTATAGCGTCAATTTCTTGAGTTTTATAGTTTTTCCAATACTCATTATCTAATTGTTGGATTAACTGTCTTGCTAATAATAAGTCTTTAACGTGTGTTGAAGGATTTTCAAAATTGAAATTTGTCTCAACTTTCTTTAATATATCTCCAATAGTTTTTCCGCCTTTAACACGATTCCAGCTTGTGTCTATACCTTCAAAAAGGTTGGTTTTGTCTTTTGGTAAATCGCCATTAATAAGTTCGATATATTCGGTTTGCGATCCACGTTGTGTTAAAGCACCAAACCCTTGACATAAATGTTTACTTCTAGAAAGTGCAGCAATCTCGTTATTTGATAACCCTTTTGAAGGGTAATATACGCCAATATCAAAATTTAAAAGTTTGCTTTTGTCTGCTTTTTCAAAATTTTCTTCACTACCATAAAACCACCAACTGGTATTAAAAAATTGGCGTTTTGGTTGCCAAGTTCCGTAAGTTTTAGCTTGTTCTGGATATATGTTTGGGTTTTTTGCCAAATCAAAAGCTTCTACGCTTAACATAGCAGAAGTTGTGTGATGACCGTGAGTTGTACCAGGTGTACGATGATCAAAACGGTTAATGATAATATCTGGTTTAAACTGTCTTATGGCTAAAACAACATCGCTTAATACTTGGTCTTTGTCCCAAATATCTAAAGTTTCTTCAGGATGTTTTGAGTAACCAAAATCGTTTGCTCTACTAAAACGTTGCTCGCCACCATCTACACTTCTTGCGGCTAATAATTCTTGTGTACGTATAACACCTAATAATTCTCTAATTTCTGGACCGATAAGATTTTGTCCGCCATCACCACGAGTTAAAGATAGGTAAGCTGTACGTGCTTTTATTTGGTTAGACATGTAAGAAATTAGACGTGTATTCTCATCATCCGGATGAGCTGCTACATAAAGAACTGTACCTAAAAAGTTAAGTTTTTTTACAGCATCATGAATTTGAGATGCGTTAAGTTTTTTTGGTTGTTGTGCTTGTAAAGGCAGAGCCAAAACAAAAATAAATAGGAGCGAAGCTAGTTTTTTTAGCATTTTTAAGGTTAATTATGTTTGAGGTAAATATACATAATAGCCTTAGCGGAATAGCTGTTTTAAGCCTTTTTTAACGTTATTTTTAGGATGTTAATTTTAAGAATTGAAGCTAATTTTTATTTCTATATTTTTTTTCTTTTTGACACGAATTACACGAATTGTCACAAATCATTTACGTTTGCTAACTGCTAACTGCTAACTGCTAACTAAAGCCACTTTTTACGTTTAAAGTAGTACAGCATCGCTAAGAAAATAAGAATCATTACAGCCCAAACCACATAATAACCATACTTGTATTGTAGCTCTGGCATGTTAACAAAGTTCATCCCGTAGATCCCAGCAATAAAGGTTAATGGAATAAAAATGGTAGCGATAATGGTTAACACCTTCATGACTTCGTTCATTTTATTGCTAATAGTTGTCATGTACATATCCATTAAACTCCAAATCATTTCGCGATAAATATCTAAGTTTTCTGTAACCTGTATAATATGGTCGTAAACATCTCTAAAAAAGTGTGTTGTCTGTTCTTCAATTAAACTATTTGGGTCTTTTTCTATGCGACCAATAATTTCGCGAAGCGGAAAAATAGCACGTCTTACTTTTAAAACTTCTCGTTTTAAATTTTGTATTTGCTGAGAGATTTCTTCTTGAGAAATTCCATTAAAAAGATCGTCTTCAAGGTCTTCAATTTTATTACCCATAGTTTCTATAATGGCATAATAATGATCTACGATAGCATCTATTAAGGCATACAATAAATAGTCTGCACCTTCTGTACGTATACGTCCTTTTTTGTGTCTTATACGATCTCTTACATTTTCAAAAACATCACCTTCGGCTTCTTGAAAAGTCAATACATAGTTTTTGCCTAGTACAAAACTTACTTGTTCTGATATAATAGTTTCATTATCATCGTAATACATCATTTTTAAAACGATAAAGATGTAACTTTTATACTCGTCAATTTTTGGGCGTTGAGAAGTATTTACAATGTCTTCTAAAAGTAATGGATGAAGTTGATAGTAACTACCTATGGTTTCTATCTCGTTTATATTATTTAATCCGTTAAGGTTAACCCATGTTACAGACTCTGTATCTTTAAAAACAAACGCTTCTTCTATGTTAGAAAGGTCTTTTTCGTGTATGTCGTTATTGGTATAATCAAAAGAATGAAGATGTAATTTTACGTCTTCTTTTTTTCCTGTATAAACCAATGCGCCAGGTATTTGACCTAAGTGCTTTTTATAGTTTTGTGTGCGTTTTTTTTGTTTGTTTTTTGCCATAATTAATGGAAATCTCCAAAATCTTCAATTGCGTCTTTCTGAACTAAAGTTACAGCTTTTTGTAGAATTAAATTGTTTGGATACGTCACTAAATCTCCATTATCTAATCTTAGATGAAGCTGAAACGCACGAATATCTTCTATTATACCTTCTAAAGGCGAATCTTTATCGTGGATTTTTATTTTGTCTCCAACTTTATAAGGAAACGAAAAAAACATGATTATTCCAGAAGTAATGTTACTTAAAATTGACCAAATGGCAAATAAACCAATACCAATAACGGCAAAAACCGAAGAGAAAAGTAGTGTTAAGTTTTCTAGTGTTGCACCAAATATATAAGAAACAAATAGTAAAAATATTAGAATTAGAGTAAAGGTAGAATATCTTGATATTAACCCAATTCTAGCATCATTGATGCTACTTTTTTGTCCTATTTTTTTAATTGAAATTTTTAAAACAGACCTTATTATTAAAAATATAATAAGTAGAACTATTGTTTTTAAAATTTCGTCTTGTAAATGCTCAAACATGTATTAAAATTTTGGTAAATATAGATTTTAAACTGAATTGTTAATCTAATTGCAATGTTTTTCTTAATGGTAAATCTTTATTACTATTTTGACTCCAATATGCGGTATTTATAGTTTTAAGTTTTGTTGCTTTTGTTGTTAATCCGTCTATAATTTCTTCCCAACTTGTAATGCTAAAAGGGAAATTGTTTTCAAAATTAATAGTAAGTATTTTGTTTAATTCTTCAATTGAAAGCATGTATTTCCCTTCTGAAATTTCCGCGAAAGCATTATAAGCTTTTAAAGGTTTATGTTTTAAACGAATGTATTCTAAACTTGGAATAATTTTAAAATTTCCAGTAGGAAGACTGTTTGGATCAATGCGAAGTTGTGTCCAAATTTCGTTCTCCAATACTGCTTTTTCTAAGTTGAAATTTTGATCTGCTTCACCTTCAAAATAGGAATGTGATATAACTTCAAATTGCTCTCTGTTGTTAATTTGAGTGTAAACTTGTCCGCACCATTCTTGTATAGAAGCACTAACTTTTATAGCGTGTTGGTTGTTTGCAAAGGGATAAAATGTGCTTTGCATAATGCTGTACGGATAAATACCAGTATTGAATTTTTTAGTGGCATTTAACTTTAAAACGCTTATGTTTTCTGGGTTTTTCTGGTCTGCTTTTACTTGTACTTTTGGTAAAAAAGGTTCGGTGACATAAACTAAAACAGCTTTTCCGTCTCGCAACTCGCCATAGCGCGCTTGTTCTAGTTTGTAAGAAGTGATTTCGGCTTTACCAGCATACCAATAGTCTTTAAATTGTTGGTTAGGTTTATAGGCTGGCGGTAGCTTTTTTTCTTCTTTTTTAGTTGTAATTTTTTGAGGTGAATCTGTAGTTTGTTTTTGTTCTTTGCAAGCAAAAATAAAAATACAAAAAAGTAGAATTATGGTTAATTTTAATCGCATGGTTGTAAGAAATTGTAGTATAAATTTACAATCTTAAAACTCTTCTGCAATGGTATTTAACGTTTTGTAAACAAGGTGAGTTGGCATACCAACAACGTTAAAAAACGAGCCTTCAATACTGGTTACGCCAATTTGTCCAATCCATTCTTGTATACCATAAGCGCCAGCTTTGTCTAAAGGCGAGTAGGTTTTAATGTAATGCCAAATCTCTTCATCTGTAAACGCTTTAAACGTAACTTTTGTAGTTGCATTTACCGTTTTTTGAAAGATTTTAGTACGTACACATACAGATGTGATTACTTCGTGAGTATTATCGCTTAAAGATTTAAGCATTGCAAATGCTTCGTCGTTGTTTCTAGGTTTTCCTAATGCTACGCCTTTATGCCAAACTATAGTATCGCTGGTTACTAATATTTCATGATCTTTAAGTTCGTCTAAAAAAGGTAAAGACTTTAATTGCGCAAGATAGTCGCTAATTTCAAAATGCATTAAGCGATTAGGGTAATCTTCTTTAGTGTCTTTTAATCGGACTTCAAAATCTAATCCTAAATCTCTAAAAAACTGTTGTCTTCTTGGTGATCCAGAAGCTAATATTATATGTCTGTCTTTTAGTTTTTCTTTCAGCATAATTATATGATAAAATAGTACACGACCATAGATAGCATGCCTAATAGCATTACGACTTTTAATAATCTGCTAATCAATTTGAAATCTTTTTTGTTTTCAGCAGAAAACAATTTTATAGCGATATAGATTAAAGGTGCTATCACAGCAATTAAAAAGTAAATAATGGCTATGGTCTGCATATAAAGATACGCATTTAAGTAATAGGCTAATATTAAAATGGAAGCAATAGTTAACCCAAAAGCAATTTTTGCAGCTCTGTTTTTACCTAAGACTATAGGTAAAGTTTTCATCTGCGCATTGTAATCGCCATCTATATCTTGAATATCTTTTACAATTTCTCTAATAAAAGTGATTAAAAAAGCAAAAACGGCGTAATCTACAATAACTTCAAACATCGAAGATTGTATAAACTTGTTTTGCATGTTTATGGTAGGTAGTAAATCGAAAATACCAACAACAATTAGACTTAATGCTACAAGACCACTAATTACAATGTTACCAACAAGTAGCATTGGTTTTAAAAAGGAGGCATAAATGTAAAGTAGTGCGGCGATGACTACAAAAATGCCAAAAAAGGTACTTCTGTTAACATCGTTAGCTAGGTAAAACCCAGTAACAACGCCAATAAAAGTAAATGCCATATAATAATTATAGGCTTTATCTTTTGCAATGGTTTTTCCTACTATTTGCTTGTTAGGTTTATTAATTGCGTCTGTTTCTACATCAAAAATATCGTTAATAATATAACCGCCAGCAGCGATACATACAGTTGAAATAACCAAAATGATAAATTGAAAAGTACTAAGCGTTGTATCTACATTAAAAGCAGGAAACATAGCATATTTTATAAGCACTTGTACTAACGCAATTAAAATTAAGTTTTTATATCTAATTAGGTTGATAATATTCACTAGTTGTTGGTTTTTTAGTTTTTTGTTATTCTAATTTTGTTGCATTAAAATGTTTGGGCATCAAAATCGCTGTCCCATTTCCCTTGAACTTTTAATACTTGTTGTATAACATCTCTTACGCAACCTTCGCCACCTAATTTATGTGATACATAATTACATATGTCTTTAACTTCCGGTACTGCGTCTTGTGGACAAGTAGCTAATCCTACTTGTTTAAGTACTGGGACATCTGGTATATCGTCTCCCATATACAACACGTTTTCTGCATTGATGTTATTATTGCTAATATATTCGTTATACTGAGTTAATTTTTGATGAGCGCCCAAATAAACATCTTTAATACCTAAATGTTGTAAGCGCAATCTAACACCTTCGTTTGTCCCGCCAGATATAATACAAATATTAAATCCATGATTAAGTGCTTGTTTGATTGCATAACCATCTTTAACATTCATATGTCTTATCATTTCGCCAGAAGTAGTTATAGTAACCATTCCGTTAGTTAAAACGCCATCTACATCAAAAATAAAGGTGTTGATTTGGTGTAAGTATTCTTTGTAGCTTTTATCTTCCATTATGTGTTTTTTTTATAGATGAGGTCATTAGTTTATAAATAGCTTCATGATGCTCATTATCTAATAATTTTAAATGTCTTTTTATTGTTTTTTTATCGTTACGTTTAGCTGGGCCAGTTTGCGCTTTGAATGGTGAAACGTCTTGAACTTTTTTAGCAGTTTCGGTAATTAATGGTTTTAAAATATCAAATTCAGCACCATGGTGTTCTGTTATTTCATGTGCAACCCTATACAATTGATTAGTGAAATTATTTACAAAAACAGCAGCTAAATGTAAAGCAGGTCTTTGATCTGGATTAACTTTATAGGTTTGACAGCCTAACGTTTCTCCGACAGATTTTAAAAGTTTAAAATCTTGTTTTCTTAATGTTTCTATACAAATTGGTACTGTTGTAAAATCTAAAGCAACATCTTTACTAAAAGTTTGCAACGGATAGAAAACACCGCGATAGTGTTTTTTATCAATATCATATAAACTAGCACTTCCAGAAGTATGAACAACTAAACGTTTTTCAAAAGGAAGGTTGTTGCTTAAAGTTTCAATTGCATCATCGCTTACGCAAATAATATATAAATCAGCATCCACTAAATCGTTTAAATTATCGGTAATACTAACTTCGTTTTTGTATAATGAAATATTGTTTAAAGTACGATTATACCATTGTACAACGTTAATGTTATCCGTAGCAGAAATTGCTTTATATAAATGAGTGGCTACATTTCCTGCGCCAAGCAAAACTATTTTTATCATGGTGTAAAAATAATAAGAAAATATCTATAAAAACGGACATTAACGTATCTTTGTTATAATGATTAAAGACGATATAAATACACGAGAAGATGTTGCTTTGTTAGTAGATCAATTTTACAAAAAAGTAAGAGCAAACGCTATTTTGGGACCAATTTTTAATCAAGCTATTACCAATTGGGATCAACATTTAGATCACTTAACCACGTTTTGGGAAAGTAGCTTGTTTATGGGGAAACCTTTAAAGAAAAAATATATAGGAAACCCATTAGAAGTGCACGTAAAAGTAGATAAAGCAAATAATAATAGTATTACAGAACATCATTTTGGTATTTGGTTAAACCTTTGGTTTGAAACTATAGAACACTTATTTGCAGGAGAAAATGCAGAGTTAGCTAAACGAAGAGCAAGAAAAATGGGTACATTTATCCATCTTAAAATTTTTGAAGCAAGGCAACAAAACAGTTAAACTTTTTAACTATTTAAACTGATTTTAAACCAACAAAAACAACTATCTTTGCACGAGCAAAAAAAGGCTTTACCTATGCAAAATAAATTGGGCAAGATTCTATTCTCAACACGATTAACAGCTATATTATTTATTGTATTTGCCATCGCTATGGCTACTGGTACATTTTTAGATGCCAAAATGGATACATCTCCAACACCTTACACCCGTAATTTAATTTATAATGCATGGTGGTTTGAAGGTATAATGGTACTATTTGTTGTTAACTTTATAGGTAATATTTCAAGATACAGGTTATTACGTAAAGAAAAATGGGCAACGCTATTATTACATCTAGCATTTATATTAATTATAGTAGGTGCAGGAATAACAAGATATTACAGTTTTGAAGGTATGATGCCTATACGTGAAGGAGAAACTAGCAACGCATTTCTTTCTCAAAAAACATACATCACAGCATATATTGATGGTGATTATATGATTGATGGCGTACCACAACGTCTACCAATAGAAGAAGAAGTTGATTTTTCTGGTAGAATGAAAAATAGTTTCAGTCTAAATACAGCTTATAATAATCAACCGGTAAGTATTGAGTTAGTCGAGTTTATTAAAGGTGCAGAAGAAACAATTATCCCAAATGAAAATGGCGAAAATTATTTAAAAATAGTAGAAGCAGGTCAAGGCGCACCACACAATCATTTCTTAAAAGAAGGCGAAGTACAAAGTATACATAATGTGCTTTTTGCATTAAATAAGCCAACAGATGGTGCTATTAATTTAACAAAGTCTGAAAACGGAATTACAATTAATTCCCCTTTTGATGGCGAATATTTGCAAATGGCAACAATGAGCCAAGGAAAACTTGTTAAAGACAGTATTCAACCATTTATGTTACGTTCGCGTTACATTATTGGAGACATGCAATTTGTTGTTCCAAATCCAATAATTAAAGGAGAAATAGGCGTTGGTAAAAAATCTCAATTATTAAAATTTGATGAAGATGGTGTTATACTAGATGTTACTGCAAACGGAAAAACCAAACGTGTTGGTTTAATTGGTGGACAAGGAACAAACAATCCTTTCAAAAAAATTACGATTGATAATTTAGATATTAACCTAAAATACGGCGCAAAAGTCTACAAATTACCATTTAGTGTAAAGTTGAATGATTTTATTGCTCAAAAATATCCAGGGACACAAAACTCTTATCAAACCTTTGAAAGTAAAGTGACCATTTTTGATAAAGAAGAAGGCGATTTTGATTATCATATTTACATGAACCACGTTTTAGATCACAAAGGGTATCGTTTTTTCCAAGCTGGTTTTGATCCAGATGAAAAAGGAACAAAACTATCTGTAAATCATGATTTTTGGGGAACTTGGGTAACTTACATTGGTTATTTCTTATTATACATAGGTTTGATGGCAATTATGTTTGATAAAAATTCACGTTTTGGAGATTTAAAAAGACTTTTAGAAAAAGTAAAAGCTAAAAAAGCAGAACTTTTAACTATATTTTTCTTGTGTTTCGCTTTAAGCGGAATAGCGCAAAACGACCTTATTCACACAGAAGACGATGGTCATGATCATCAAGTTACGGTACCAAAAACACCATCAAAAAGGCAAATAGATTCTATTTTAAAGGCAAATGTAGCACCAAAATCTCACGCCGAAGAATTTGCAAAGTTAGTTTTACAAGATTTAGATGGTCGTATGATGCCTATAGATACCTATGCTTCAGAATTACTTAGAAAATTAAGTAAATACGAAGCTTATGAAGATATGACTGCTAATCAACTTTTCTTAAGCATTCAAGAAAGTCCGATGTTGTGGTATAACGTGCCAATTATTTATATAAAACCACGTAAAGGAGATTCGATACGTAGTATTATAGGTATTTGTAAAGACCAAAATTATGCTAAGTTATTAGATTTCTTTGGAGACGATTTTAACTACAAATTAGATAGGCAATTAGAAGAAGCTTATGAAACGCAAGTAAAAACAGCTATTCAAAAAGAGTTTATAGAGGTTAATAATCGTGTTAATTTATTAAGTAATGCGATAGAAGGTAGATCGTTAAAGATTTTTCCTGTACCTAACGATGACAATAACACTTGGATTTCTCCATTTGAATATAAAAATGAAGGTTATAGTGAGAAAATCCAAGACTCAACCTACGGAAGTTTTATAAACGCTGGATTTGATTGGTATTTATATAGCTTAAATGAAGCTAAAAAAACTGGAGATTTCTCCCAACCAGAAAAATTATTAAAAGCTTTTAAAACCTCTCAATCTAAAGTAGGAGCTGAGGTAATGCCAAGCGACTCTAAGATAAATGCAGAAATACTTTACAATAAATACGATGTATTTAAAAAATTATTTATTTACTATTTAACAGCAGGAATTTTATTGTTAGCCTTATTAATATGGCAAATTTTTAAAATGGATAGTAAATGGTTAAAGACAAGTATTAAAGTATTTAAAGTCTTAATAATAGTACTTTTTGTGATCCATACATTAGGCTTAATTGCAAGATGGTATATTTCTGGTCATGCCCCATGGAGTAATGGTTACGAGTCTATGATTTATGTGGCTTGGGCAACCATGTTTTTTGGTTTAGGATTTGGAAGAAAAAGCGAGCTAACTATTGCAGCAACTTCCTTTGTAGTTTCAATATTATTAATGGTAGCGCATTTAAGTTGGATGGATCCTGCAATAGCAAACTTACAACCTGTATTAAATAGTTATTGGTTAAAAATACATGTAGCAGTCATTGTTGCTAGTTATGGTCCGTTTACGCTAGGCTTTATAATTGGGTTAGTAAGTTTATTTTTAATGGCATTTACTAATAAAAATAATAAAACTAAGCTAGATTTAAGTATTAAGGAATTAACTTATATAAATGAAATGGCTTTAACCGTTGGTCTAATAATGCTTACTATTGGTAACTTTTTAGGCGGTCAATGGGCTAATGAAAGTTGGGGAAGATATTGGGGATGGGACCCAAAAGAAACCTGGGCTTTAATAAGTATAATGATATATGCATTTGTAATACATATGCGATTAATACCAGGCTTAAGAGGAAGATGGACATTTAATTTATGGTCTGTAATTTCTATTGGAAGTATTATTTTTACATATTTTGGTGTTAACTTCTATTTATCCGGATTACATTCTTATCAATCTGGACAAGATATTAGCTTAATTTATATTGGCGTTTCGGCTATTTTAATTGCAATTTTAGGTGTTTTCTCTTATAGAAAATATATCAAATTTTATAAAAAGTAAGTTTTTAATTACTTTCTAAGAAAATAATGATTAACTTGATACAAATTATAAATTGTTAATTTTTAGTTTTAGTGGAATATATTAAAAAGTTAGGTTGGGGTAACATATTTATGTTAATTCTTTGTCTAGCAATCATTATAGTAGCCGAATACTTATTTCTTAACGGATATCAACTTCATGGAATATTTATTGGGCTTTGGGCACCAATGCTTATTGGTATATTGATTTTTATAAAGCTTATAAACGATGGGAAATAATATTGTATTTTGGTTTTCTATTATAGTATTTATATTAGTGATTTTATGGGCTTTTTTCATGCTAAGAGCTTATAATAAAACCCGAAAAAAATAACTTCACGTTAAATATTTAGATGAAATTTTTAAAAGAATTTAAAGAGTTTGCCGTAAAAGGCAATATGATGGATATGGCTGTAGGTATTATTATTGGTGCCTCATTTAATAAAGTGATAGATGTTTTAGTGAAAAAAATATTTATGCCACCATTGTCACTAATGACAGATGGATTAAACTATCAAGATAAACGTTATATATTAAGAGAAGCTATTATCAATAAAAATGGAGAAGTAACTACACATGAAGTTGCCATTTATTACGGCGAGTTATTTGAAGCTTTTTTAGATTTTCTAATCGTTGGACTAACTGTCTTTTTAGTTGTTAAAGCAATGAATAGGTTAAGAGCCAAGTCCCATGATACAAAAGATAAAACTGTAACAACACCAAAAGACATAGAGTTGCTTAGCAAACTTTCAGATTTAATGGAAGAACAAAACAAACTCCTTAAATCTAAAGCAGATATAAGTTCAAAATAAATAAGCCTGTTTTAAACAGGCTTTATATTATAGTTTAATAAGGTTTTTATCTAAATTAAGATCATCTAAAATTTTATTAGTAAAACTATAATGACCTTTTGTTGTAATAATTTTAAATCGGCTGTTTTTCATTCTTGAAACTACATCAATCAAACGCCATTTGGTTTTTAAAAGATTAGGTCTTTTACTTTTAATACCAAGCTCAAAATAATATTTCCTACTTCGTTTAAAAGCAGTTATATCTGGTGTTACGGTTACTTCACCATCTTTCTTAGTAAAAGAATTTGGCGTATCATAACCATCAAGGTCTGCCTTAATGTTTTCAAAACCTAAATATTCTAGGTGTTTAATAGATTGTTCTAAAATGTCCGTATGTTCTTGTTTATCAATTGTTACCATAACCCTTAGTATACGAAAAGTAGATGTTTTTTTAGGTTAAAGAAGTGTTAAAACCAGTATAAAGCCAGTTTATAAATCTATAATTATCAATGTTAAAGATGCATATTTTTGTATTTTAGTTGTTTAAAAATTGCAATATAAAATGAAACATAAAAACTTTGGTTTAAACACTATTTGTTCTCACGTCGGAGAAGTAGAAGATAAACAATTTAAAGGTGCAGTTTCACCTATATTTTTATCTTCTTCATATGAGTTTATGGATGTAGACGTAAAACGCTATCCAAGATATTTTAATACGCCAAACCAAGAATATTTATCCAAAAAAATAGCTGCTTTAGAGCATACTGAGGCAGCAATGATATTTGGTTCTGGTATGGCAGCTATTAGTCATATGTTTTTAGCATTTTTAAAAGCAGGAGATCATATTGTGGTACAAAACACAATTTATGGAGGCACAACAAATTTTATAAGAGAAGAATTTCCTAAGTTAAATATAGAATTCACTTTTACAGATGGTTATCAAGTAGAAGACTTTGAAGCAGCTATACAACCAAACACGAAGTTAATTCATATAGAAACACCTTCAAATCCATTATTAACAATTACAGACATAAAAGCTATTGCCAAATTAGGGAAAGAAAAAGGTATTGTTACTAGTATTGATAATACATTTGCAAGTCCCGTAAATCAAAATCCAGCAGATTTTGGTATCGATTTAATTATGCACTCTGCAACTAAATATTTTGGCGGACATAGTGATATTTGTGCAGGCGCAGTAGCAGGAAGCAAAATACACATGGATCGTATATGGAATGTCTCTAAAAACCTTGGTGGTAGTCTTAGTGACTTTACGGTTTGGATGTTAGAACGTAGTATGAAAACCATGGGACTACGTGTTAAAGCACAATCTAAAAACGCTTTAAAAATGGCTAAATGGTTAAATAAGTTAGATGAAGTTAAACAGGTTAATTATCCTGGTTTAAAAAATCATCCTGAGCATAAATTGGCTAAGTCACAAATGAAAGATTTTGGTGGTATGTTATCTTTTGAATTGAAAGATCATTTAGACGCAGAAGCTTTTCAAAAAGCATTACAATTAATTAAACCATCAATGAGTCTTGCAGGTGTAGAAAGCACTATGTTATCTCCAGCGCAAACATCACACTCTTTACTAACACCAGAGCAGAGGAAGCAATTGGGTATTAGTGATGGTTTAATACGCTTTTCTGTAGGGATAGAAAATACTAAAGATCTAAAAGCAGACATAAAACAAGCTTTAAAAAATATCAAAAAGTAACATTTTGAAATCTGCTAAAGGACATACAAATAATTATAATTTTGAAGTTTTAATAGATAACTACCCTAAACTTCAACCATTTGTTTTTAAAAATAAGTATGGTAATTTAACTATAAATTTTTCTGAAGCTAAAGCAGTTAGAGCCTTAAATACGGCTATATTGAAAACTAATTATGGTATTAATTATTGGCAATTTGATGACAATAATCTAACACCTCCAATACCAAGTCGTGCAGCATATATTCATCTTTTAAAAGATTTATTACTAAGTAGTGATTTAGATGGAAACATAAAGGTTTTAGATATTGGTACTGGCGCAAATTGTATTTATCCATTACTTGGTCAATCAATTTATAATTGGCAGTTTGTTGGCTCAGATGTAAATAAAAGTTCGATAAAACAAGCTGAAAAAATTATAGCTAAAAACCAATTAGAGGATGAGGTATCAATAAGATTTCAGAGTAATCCTAATCAAATATTTCAAGGTATTTTGGCTAAAACAGACACCTTCGCCTTAACTATGTGTAATCCGCCTTTTTACAAAGATGAAACTGAAGCAAATTCAGCCACATTAAAAAAGTTAAAAGGATTAAATCAAGACACAAATAGTATAAACAGAAACTTTTCTGGAATATCAAATGAATTGTGGTATAAAGGTGGAGAAAAAGCATTTTTACACAATTATTTATACGAAAGTAGCTTGTTTAAAAATAAGTGCTTTTGGTATACAACATTAGTTGCTAATAAAGATAATATAAAATCGATGTATGCGTCTTTAGATAAATTAGGAGCAAAAATTATAAAAACTTTACCAATTAATATTGGTCAAAAAAAGAGTAGAGTAGTAGCTTGGACTTTTTTAAATGAAGACCAACAAAAACAGTGGAATAAATAACATAATGAAAGTAGATATATTAGCATTTGGGGCACATCCAGATGATGTAGAGTTAGGCGCAGGAGCAACCATAGCAAAAGAAGTAGCAAATGGTAAAACAGTAGTTATAGTAGATTTAACTAAAGGAGAACTTGGTACACGTGGTACAGAACACACACGTAAAGCAGAAGCCGAAGACGCAAAAAACATACTAGGTGTCGCAGCAAGAGAAAATTTAGGCTTTGCCGATGGTTTTTTTACTAATGATAAGCAACACCAGTTAGAAGTCATTAAAATGATACGCAAATATCAACCAGAAATAGTGTTGTGTAATGCTATAGATGATAGGCACATAGATCATGGTAAAGCCAGTAAATTGGTTAGTGATGCGTGTTTTTTAAGTGGATTATTAAAAATTGAAACAGAAATAGAAGGAAAGCCGCAAAAAAAATGGAGACCAAAACAGGTTTACCATTACATACAATGGAAGCATATAGAACCAGATTTTGTTGTAGACGTTTCAGATTTTATTGATATAAAAATGAAAAGTGTCTTAGCTTATAAAACACAATTTTATAATCCAGACAGTAATGAGCCTCAAACACCAATTTCTAGTAAAAATTTTACAGATAGTATTATATATAGAGCAAGAGATTTAGGGCGTTTAATTAATAGTGAATACGCAGAAGGATTTACAGTTGAGCGGTTTGCAGCAGTAAATAGTCTTTTTGATTTAAAATAGTATAAAAATTATTTAAAAATCTTTTGTGATATTTAGTAAATAAACTACATTTGCACACGCATTTTAATATGCGTTATACACGGTGGTTGTAGCTCAGTTGGTTAGAGCGCCTGATTGTGGTTCAGGAGGTCGTCGGTTCGAGACCGATCTTCCACCCAAAAAGTAAAAGCCTTTCAGAAATGAAAGGCTTTTTTTGTAAGCTTTATTTGAAAAATTTTTCTTTTAATACTTTATAACCATTCCAATTACAAGTATCATCTTTTCTTACTATACTTTTATCGTTATTTAACTTAAACGTGAAAGAGTTTACTGTTGTGCAGCCTCTTTTTGTGTTGTTTATATTTATTAATTGTGTTTCAAATTCAATTAAATAGTCAATTTCTGTTGGTTTTATGATTGTCGATTTTTTAATATCGTTGCTTAAAAGTGTAGCTGTAAGAGTTTTGTCTAAATATTTAAATTCTAAAGTTTCTGAATGTTGATTAAAACAACCATAGGATTGATATGTTATACTTAATTGATCTCCTTCTTTTAAATTTTTAAAAAAAAGGGATTGATTTTCTTCTTGTTTAATAGTCTTTAAGTCTAAAGAAGCTGATGTATAATATATGTTTGTGTAAGATAAAAGGATACTAAATAAGAGTAAGAATTTCATTTTAAAAAATTTAATTACTCTAAATAAAAAATAATCTATCTTTTATCAAAAGCGTAATGAGTAAACGTTACGTTTTAATGAGTAAAAGATAGATTATTAATGGTAAAAGTTATTTTACTTAGCAGTAGTTGTATTTATTCTGCTTTATCTACAACTATTCTTTGGTCACGGTTAGCTAATTCCCAAGCTGTATAAAATACTAAACGCGCTCTATTTTCTAATAGATCATAATTAATTTTTTCTACAGTATCGCTTGGTCTATGGTAATCATCATGTGTACCGTTAAAATAGAATATAACCGGAATATTGTTTTTTGCAAAGTTGTAATGGTCACTTCTGTAGTAAAAACGGTTTGGATCGTTTTCATCGTTATAAGTGTAATCTAATTCTATATTAGTGTATTTACTGTTTACTTCTTCAGAAATATTATGTAATTCTGTACTTAATTTATCACTTCCGATTAAGTAAACATAATTTCTGTCACCTTCACGTTTTGGGTCAATACGCCCAATCATGTCTATATTTAAATCTGCAACGGTTTGATCTAAAGGAAAAATAGGATCCATATCTGCATAATAGCTACTACCTAATAAGCCTTTTTCTTCTCCTGTAACATTTAAAAATACAATAGAACGTTTTGGTCCGTGACCATCTTTTTTGGCTTTAGCAAAAGCTTCTGCAATTTCTAAGACTGCAACAGTACCAGAACCATCGTCGTCTGCTCCATTATTAATTTCGCCATCATGGTTACCAATGTGGTCTAAGTGAGCAGAGATAATAATATATTCGTTTGGTTTTTCTGTTCCTTCAACAAAAGCAACAACGTTATTTCCGTTTAAAGCTTCAGATTTATTAGTATAGTCTATTTCAATACTTGCATTGTAAACTTTATTAGTAAAAGCGTTGTTTATTGCTGTATCTGTTTTAAGTATAGCTTTTGCAGCATTATCATTTAATAACATATAATACATGTTATTGTCTTTACCGCTTAGTGCCATACGCCCGCTAGAGCTACCATAGCGTCTAGCAGCCATACCAAAAATATTTGGATTATAGTACAATACAGCTTTAGCGCCTTTTTCTTTTGCAATATCACGTTTTGTAGCAAATTCTTGTCTTAGGTTAGACCATTTAGTAGCTTCTTCTGTACCAGAGATTAGGTAAGTGCCATCTTCGTTTTTAGGTTCTCCAGAACGTATAAAAACGACTTTACCAGAAACATCAATATTTTTATAATTAGAGTAATTGTCAGCCTCTATACCGTAACCTAAATCAATAACTTGGTTTGCAGAAAATTGACTTGTTGGCATTGCTGTGATTGATACAATGTCTTCTAAGTTTTTTAAAGCAGTACCATTTGCGGTTAAAGTTACATCTGGAGCTGCTAGTTTTTCTAGTGGTACTTTTTGAAAATAATCATTGTTTCCTTTGGCAGCAGGAACACCATAAGTCATGTAGTGGGCTTTTAAAAAGTTTACTGCTTTTTCTTCGCCTTCTGTACCTGTTTCTCGTCCATTAAATTCATCTGATGCATATTCATAAAGAAGAGTTTTTAACTCGGCTTCAGTAATTGTTTCGGCATAAGTTGTTGGACTAACTTCTTTTTGAGTTGTTTTTTGTTCTGCTTGTTTTTGTTGACTACCACAAGCAGCAAGTAGTAAGCTAAAGCTAGCTATAGATAATAATGATTTCATATGTATTTGTTTTAAGAGCTATAATTGCCTCTCAAAAATAACACAAAATTCTAGTTTGAAGGTCTAAGATTTAATAATTAAGAAGAATTTAATTATTAAATATCACTGTTATGTAATAGGAATTCTTCTTTATGCGCTAAGTACCATGCTGTAGAAAAAATAAGTTTAGTACGCTTAGCTAATAAGTTAAAATTAATTTTATCTGCAGTATCAGAAGGTTTGTGGTAATCTTCGTGAGTACCGTTAAAGTAGAAGATTACAGGAATATTTTCTTTAGCAAAATTATAATGATCTGATCTGTAATAGTATCGGTTAGGATCGTCTTTTTGATTAAACGTATAATCTAATTCTATGTTTGTTGAGGTAGAGTTTACCTTTTCTGAAATAAAATGGAGCTCTTTACTAATTCTGTCAGAACCTATTAAGTATATATAATCTGGATTATCTTTGTGTTTATCATCTACACGTCCAATCATATCAATATTAAGATCTGCAATAGTGTTTTCTAAAGGAAAAAGCGGATGTTGTGTGTAGTATAAAGAACCTTGTAAACCAATTTCCTCTGCAGTAAGGTGTAAAAATAATATACTTCTTCTTGGTAAAATCCCATTACGTTCTGCTTCTTTAAAAGCTTGTGCTATTTGCAGCATGGCAACAGTACCAGATCCATTATCGTCTGCACCATTATTAATCTGTCCATCAGTTACGCCTAAATGGTCGTAATGTCCAGAAATAATTAATACTTCTTCAGGTTTTTCTTTACCTTTTATGAAAGCTACAACATTTTCTGAAGCATTATATTGTTTTGGAAGAAATGACTTTGGTATATATTGAAAATACGTTGAATCATTACCAGGTAATATTTTTTCTTTGACATAAAAATCTTTAATGTAGTTTGCAGCTAACTTTTGACCTTTGCTTCCAACTTCTCTACCATTAAAAGAGTCTGAAGCTATGTTATAAATTTGAGATTTAAGTTCTTCTACAGTAATTGTTTTTGCATATTTACTAATTGTTGCAGAATCTTTTATAACAATAGAATCTTTAAGATTATTTATTTTAGTTGAATATTTAGTGGTTGTACAAGAACCAACTAAGGATAATGCAGAGATTATTAAAAGCGATTTCATTATCAGGATGAATATTTGGTCGGTAAAGATATGTTTATTTGTTTCAAAAATAAATGTTTTTCTTTTCAAAATTTATCAAAACACATTAATTATCAGTATAATAAAAAAGAGGAATCTTAAAATAAGATTCCTCTTTTTTGATTAGATACGATTTAATCTGTTATTCTAGATCTATATCTAAATCTTCAAGTTCTTCTAAAGCTTTTTCTTCATTTTCTTTTTCACGTTGCTCAAGTTCTTCTGTGTTACCAACTTCTTGTACAGTAAAAACAGTTTTATAAGTAGATAAGCCTAAAGCTATTATTACTAATAAAAAAGAAACTTGTACAACATGCGTAGATTGGTTATCTTTTTTTGATTTTATAAAGGAAATAATACCAAAAACTAAAGCTAAAATTGCTGGTATAAAAGCTAATTTAAATAAAGGTAATATTGCTAAGATAATTGCTAAAATAGCACAAACTAAAGATAATATTAAGGTTACTTTTTTCATAGTTTTTAATTTTTTAAGCCAGTTGCAGATTTAATTTTTAATTCTCCACTTCCAACCGCTATTTTAAATTTAGCATAAACAGGTATCTTATTCTCATCTGCGGTAAGCCATATAATATTAGCGTTACTTCCTTTTAAAACATTATTATTAGTAACGTTTATGGCTATTTTATAACATTCTTTTCTACCAATAGCAGTGTTAATAGTTTCTTTACCTAAAAGTTTAAAGCTACATTTAACTTCTTTATTATCAAATAAAACTGTAAAGGTATCACTAGCTCCAACAGGTGCTTTGTGTATGTCTAAAGTTCTTAATTTATATAAAGTAGAAACTATGTCTCTTGTACCTGGCTTAATTTTTATAGTATTATTTCTGTCCCAAAAACCAGAAGCAAAGTTTTTAGATTTTTTTCTAATTAAACTAGAAACTGTGTTGGTCTTGTAACTGTACTTGTACTTTACAAATTTATAATAACCACCTTCACTAATATCTCTTTGGTATAAATATGGAGCTACAGTTTTTGGATTAACATAGCTTTCATATAAATCTCTAATTTTAAAAAAACTATCAAAATTAGAATACGTAGTGGCAGAACATTTTAAACGATATAATGTAGTTCCGCTTGTGTTTACAGCGCTTGTTTCCATTTTAACTTCGGCTATATCTGTTAAAATACCAGACATATTATAAGCTGCTGAAAATGTTAGTTTTTCACCTGCTTTAAAAGCATTATTATTTTGAGCAAAAGAAGCACAGGATAATAATAAAACAGTAATAGTTGTAAAAAGATGTTTCATAGGTTGTTTATTATAATTTCAAAGATATAATATAACACGAATTGTGCCGAATATTAATCTACAATATTTTAAAGACATGTTAAACGCTTAGTAAGTCGTTTTATTTTGTAATTTTGCATCGTGAAACTAAAAATTTTACATAGCGTCTTTTCAGTATTAATGGCATTTTTAGTGCTGTTCTCTACATTATCTTTTACTGTAGAAAAGCATTATTGTGGTGATCGTTTGGTAGACTCAGCAGTATTTTCTAAAGTAAAAAAATGCTCTGATGTTATTGAAATGCCAAAATCATGCTGTAAAGACGATGTAGAAATAATTAAGGGACAAGACAAGCTTAAAGTTACTAAGTTTGAAGACTTAGATATAAGTAAGCAAATTGTGTTTGCAGCGTTTGTTTATAATTTCTTTTTGTTTAAAGAAAGTTTGTCAAAGCAAACTGTTCCGCATCAATTTTATTCACCACCAAATCTAGTTATAGATTTACAGCAACTTCACGATGTTTACATAATTTGATTTACAATTTTTATATAGCTCCGCTTTTGCGGAATTAAAAATTGTACAATTAAATTAAAAAATCATGACACACACATATAACGTTACAGGAATGACCTGTAATGGTTGCAAAGCTTCTGTTGAAAAAGCTTTACAAAGTTTAGATTATGTAACAGATGTTTCGGTAGACTTAGAAAATGCCGAGGTTGAAATAGGTATGTCTAAACACATTTCAATAAATACTTTACAAGACGCATTGTCTATTAAATATACTATTAATAAGAAAAGTAAAGAGAGCAACGTATTTGATTCAGTTTCTAAAGAAAAAGAATCACTAATAAGACAGTTATTTCCACTATTTTTAATCTTTGGATATATTATTGCTGCCTCATATTTACTAAATAGAAATAGGTTTGATGTTTCAAACTTTATGCTAGATTTTATGGGTATTTTTTATATCGTATTTAGCTTTTTTAAGTTTTTAGATTTAAAAGGTTTTCCTGAAAGTTTTAAAATGTATGACCCGTTAGCTAAAGCTTTACCTGCATATGGTTGGATTTACCCTTTTATAGAATTAGCTTTAGGTATAATGTTTTTAATGCGAATAGAAATTTCTGTAGCATTAATAATTACAATAATAATTTTAGGCATTACAACAGTTGGTGTAACAAAATCTTTATTGGACAAAAAAGCAATACAATGTGCTTGTTTGGGTACTGCTTTAAAATTACCAATGACCAAAGCTACATTTATAGAAAATTCCATTATGATTATAATGGCAATAGTAATGCTAATAGAAATTTACGGGTAATATGAAAAAGCTATTTATATTACTATTTTGCTTTTTACCATTAACCATTTTTGCGCAAAACCAACTTAAGGGTTATGTGTATGAAGCAAATGAAGAACAAAAAGAAACCCCTTTACCTGGCGCTAATCTAGTTTGGTTAAACACAACAGTAGGAACATCTACAGAGTTTGACGGCAGCTTTAGTTTACCTTTAAGTAAAACATCTAATAAATTAGTGATTAGCTATGTTGGTTTTAAAACAGATACAATAACAGTAAACTCTAGTAAAACGATAAAACACTGGTTAGAACCTACAACAAGTTTAGATGAAGTGGTTTTAGACTCTAAAGTTAAATCTACTTCAAGATCTTATATACAATCAGAAAACATACAATATGTAAGTAGTGATGAGTTATTAAAAGCTGCATGTTGTAATTTGTCCGAAAGTTTTGAAACTAACCCTTCTATAGACGTTAACTTTAGTGATGCAGTAACAGGTACTAAGCAAATTAAAATGTTAGGTCTATCAAGTCCTTATATTTTAATTGCTACCGAAAATATTCCATCAGTTCGTGGTGCTTCTCAAGCTTACGGATTAAGCTTTATCCCAGGAACATGGGTAGAAAGTATACAAATAACAAAAGGAGCAGGAAGTGTTGTCAATGGGTACGAGAGTATTTCGGGACAGATTAATGCCGAATTGCAAAAACCGATGACAGATGATAATGTATTTGTTAACCTTTATGCCGCAACAAGCGAAAGGCTAGAACTTAACACACACTTTAATACAAATGTTTCTAAAAACATTAGTACAGGTCTTTATATACATGGTAATACGCATCAAGAAGAGCATGATCGAAATGACGATGGATTTTTGGATATGCCAAAGTTTAATCAAATTAACTTGATGAATCGTTGGCAGTATACTAATACCCAAAAAGGTATTGTTACTTTTTTAAACCTTAAGTATTTAGATGATTATAAGCAATCAGGTCAAATTGATTTTGATCCAGATACAGACAAATTAACAACTAATAATTGGGGAAGCGAAATAGATACTAAACGTTACGAAATTTCGGGTAAATTTGGATATGTAAATGCAGATTTACCTTGGCAAAGTCTAGGTGTTCAAATGGCATTAAGTAATCACCAACAAGATTCTTACTTTGGTTTAAATGAATATAATATAGAACACACAAGTGTATATTCTAACGTTATTTATAACTCGATAATAAGCGACTCTAGACATAAAATAAAAACAGGTGTAAATTTTACGTATGATAATTATGATGAGTTTGCATTAAATACAAATTATGATAGGGTAGAGCGTAGCTTTGGTGGATTTTTTGAGTATTCTTTTGATAACTTAAAAAAGCTTAACCTTACTGCAGGCTTGCGTTTTGATACTCATAATTTGTTAGGCGAATTCATTACACCACGTTTTCACTTAAGATATTCTCCTTGGAGTAAATCTGCTTTTAGAGCCTCTTTTGGTCGCGGTAAACGTAGCGCTAATATTTTTGCTGAAAACCAGAACTTATTTGCGTCTTCAAGACAGTTTTCAATTTTAAATAATAATGGACCAGTTTATGGTTTAGATCCTGAAATTGCATGGAATTATGGTGTTTCATATCTACAAGGTTTTAATCTTTTTGGAAGAAAAGCAGATGTAACTTTTGATTTTTATAGAACAGATTTTAAAAACCAAGTGGTTGTAGATTTAGAAAATGCTCAAGCTGTTAGTTTTTATAATTTACAAGGTAGTAGTTACGCAAATAGTTTTCAAGTTGAAGTTAACTACGAAGCATTTAATAACTTCGATTTAAGAACAGCATATAAATATTATGATGTTAAAACCGACTACCAAACGGGTAAATTATCAAAACCATTAACTCCAAAACATCGTTTTTTTGCTAATGCAGGATATAAAACAGAATTAAAAAACCAAAGTCAATGGAAGTTTGATGCTACTTTTAATTGGTTAGGAGAACAACGATTTTCTTCAACAATAGATAACCCAATACAATATCAATTAAATAAATTTACTCCAACAGTAGCTACATTAAACATGCAAGTTACTAAAGTGTTTTCATCTAAATTTGAAATATATTTAGGAGGAGAAAATATAACTAATGTAAAACAAGATAATCCTATAGTTAGTGCAAATGACCCTTTTGGAACAGCATTTGATACTAATTTTGTGTACGGTCCAATTTTTGGAAGTATGTATTATACAGGATTACGATATAAATTAAATTAAAATATATTACAATGAAAAAATTATTGATTTTATTAATTATGACAGTTACTACAACTACGTTTGCTCAAAATAAAAATAAAAGAGCTTCTTTAGAAGTAGATGGTATTTGCGGTATGTGTAAAGCACGAATAGAAAAAGCATGTTACCAAACTAAAGGCGTAAAAAGTGCTAATTGGAATGTAGAAACACACGAATTAAAGCTAATTTACGATGAGCGTAAAACAAATTTAGATAGCATCCAAAAAAGTGTAGTATCTGTAGGACACGATACAAAAACGCTAAAAGCAACAGAAGAAGCTTATAACTCTGTACACGCATGTTGCAGGTATAGAGATATTGAAGTACAAAATGATCATAAGAAAGACTAAAAAAAAAGCCTGCTTATTAGCAGGCTTTTTTTATATAATTATAATTTACTTATTAATCAAGGCTAATAACTCATTTTCAAATTTGATGTCAAACATATTACCTTTTGGATTAACAATATTACCTTTTTTATCCACTAAAAATACTTTGTTAATAGGACTTATCGCTAATAATTCTAAAGCTTTTTTAGGCGACTTAAAATGATACTCATTAACAAAAGGTAAACGGTTACGCTGTAAAATATCTGCTTGTTCTCTTGTACTAATGTTATTTACATTTATAGCAATAAATTCTATTTCAGGGTATTTTTTACTTAATTCTGCAGCTTTTAGATGTACATCTTTTAAGTGGTATCTGTAGCGTTTGGATACGTCCCAAAAGTATATAACAGTTGGTTTCTCAATTATCTTTTTAATAGATAAAAACTCATCATTTTTATTAATTACTGTTACGTCTGGCAAAGTGTTACCAGGTTTTAATCTTTTGTATGTCTTGACAAGTTTGCTAGCCTTAACTATTTGATCTTTATTAGTACTTTTCTTTTTAAATAAATTTAAAAGCGTCTCGTAATCTTTATCATTTTCAGATCCATTAATAAATTTAACCATGTTATAGTAAAGCAGTCTATTTTTAATAAATGTATCATTTATTTTATCGCTTATAAGATTAAACTTATCTATGTTATACTCTAAAGACTTATTATTATAGGTACTATCTTCAGAGTGTTTAAAATGTTGTTGTAGAGCAAGATTATTAAAGTGTACTCTTAAAAAAGATACGTAAGGTCTGTATTCTCTTAATAAATTACTATTGTAGTCTATATCTTTTCTGTAGTTATAAAAATTTTCAGGTAGTTCGTTAAAAATTTGTTCTTCGTTTTCTCTGTAATTTATAAAAGGATACGCTTCTTTACTATAATAATAGTTATAATCAATCTTAGCTTTTGCTAAAGTGTTAAAAATCTCAGTAGTTTCGTTTTTTTCATTAAAACTTTTAAGCTTTTCTAGTTTTTGATTTCTAATTTCATCTAACTTTTCTTCAAATTCATCAGGCTCTAATTGACTAATTTTTAAGACAGAATCTTGTAGTTTGTCGTTTAGAAGAAATAAATCAATTAAAAAGTTATTTTCTTTTTCGCCAATACCGGTAAACACTAAAGATTCATCAAATTCAATAGTATTTAACCTAAACATCAAACTATCATTGGGTTGTATAAGTACAGATTGAAATTCTTTACCGTCATAAAACCTAAAAAGACCAGGCTCAAAGTTTTTAAAAATATAAGAAAAACGGTTGTTTTGATCTAAGTAAACGCTGTCTAAAACTTTGTTTTCTTTAAGTATAACAATAAAGTTAGAATTTGGGTTAATAATTTCGCCTCCAAAAAAAGCATTACCATCTAGGCTAGCCTTTTTATCCTTTTCGCAAGAAAAAAAACTCAAAGATATTGCTAAAAAAAAGTATACGAATTTATAATTCATTATATATTAAGGGCTTATTATCTATATATCAACAAAAATATGTTTTGCAATATATTCATAATGTTAATGCGTTGTTAAAACTTATAATAAGGCAATATATAGTGTTTTTTGATACTAATTTTCTACTTTTGCAAAAAATTAAATTATAGCTTATGTTATCAGTATCTAATTTATCTGTTCAATTTGGTAAACGTATTCTTTTTGATGAGGTAAATACCACTTTTAATAACGGAAACTGCTACGGAATTATCGGAGCCAACGGTGCAGGAAAATCGACATTCCTTAAAATATTATCTGGAAAAATGGAACCAACTTCTGGACATGTTAGTTTAGAAGCAGGAAAACGTATGTCGGTTTTAGAACAAAACCACAATAAGCATGATGAAGATACAGTCTTAGACACTGTTTTAAAAGGAAATAAACCTTTATATAAAATTAAAACAGAAATAGATGCGCTTTATGCAGATTATACTGATGAAAATGCTGAAAAAATAGGTGAGCTTCAAGTACAGTTTGAAGAGATGAATGGTTGGAATGCAGATAGTGATGCTGCAGCTATGCTATCTAACTTAGGTATAAAAGAAGATTTACATTACACCTTAATGGCAGATTTAGATGGTAAGCAAAAAGTACGTGTGCTTTTGGCACAAGCCTTATTTGGTAATCCTGATGTGTTAATCATGGATGAGCCTACCAACGATCTAGATTACGAAACAATAACTTGGTTAGAAAACTTCTTAGCAAACTACGATAATTGTGTAATTGTTGTATCTCACGACCGTCACTTTTTAGACGCTGTTTGTACGCATATTAGTGATATTGACTTCGGAAAAATCAATCACTTTTCTGGTAACTATACGTTTTGGTATGAGTCTTCACAATTAGCAGCAAGACAACGTGCACAACAAAACAAAAAAGCAGAAGAGAAGAAAAAAGAACTAGAAGAGTTTATTCGTCGTTTCTCTGCTAACGTTGCAAAAAGTAAGCAAGCTACATCAAGAAAGAAAATGATTGATAAGCTTAATGTGGACGAAATTAAGCCAACATCAAGACGTTATCCAGCTATTATTTTTGAACGCGAGCGTGAAGCTGGCGATCAAATATTAAATGTTGAAGGTTTAGCTGCATCTTTAGATGGCGAAGTACTGTTTAAAAACATCGATTTAAATCTTCAAAAAGGAGATAAAGTGGTTGTGTTTTCAAGAGACTCTCGTGCAACAACAGCATTTTATGAAATATTAAACGGTAACCAAAAGGCAGATGCTGGCGAATTTTCTTGGGGAATAACCACAACACAATCTTACTTACCATTAGATAATAGTAAGTTTTTTGAAAACGACTTAACGCTAGTAGATTGGTTACGTCAATGGGCAAAAACAGAAGAAGAAAGAGAAGAAGTACATATTAGAGGTTTCTTAGGAAAAATGATTTTTTCTGGAGAAGAAGCACTTAAAAAATCTAATGTACTATCTGGAGGAGAAAAAGTACGTTGTATGCTATCAAGAATGATGATGATTAGAGCTAACGTGTTAATGCTAGACGAACCTACAAACCACTTAGACTTAGAAAGTATTACAGCTTTTAATAACTCTTTAAAGAAATTTAAAGGAACTGTTCTTTTTACAACTCACGATCATGAGTTTGCTCAAACTGTAGCAAATAGAGTAGTAGAACTTACACCAAATGGAGTAATTGATAGATATACTACTTTTGATGAGTATATGGAAGATAAAAAGATAAAAGAGCAGCGTGATAAAATGTATGCTGTGTAACTATCTTAAAAATAAAACGTTAAAAGCCTTCAGATTTAATTTGAAGGCTTTTTTATTTAGGGATTTTGTTAATTCTCTGTTAAATTGAAAAAATATAAAACCAAGCAAAACTTAACTGCGTAGATAGACTGAACATAAAAACCAAAAATCAATTTATTATGAAAACAAAAAAATTATCAAAAATCGTATTAGGGCTTAGTTTATTCTTTGTGACTTCTTTAGGATTTGCTCAAAACAAAATGATGAAAGAAGATACAAAAATGGTTGGTGGAGCAGCAATGTATCCTTCTAAAAATATTGTAGAAAATGCGGTAAACTCTAAAGATCATACAACTTTAGTAGCAGCAGTAAAAGCAGCAGGTTTAGTTGAAGTTTTACAAAGTGAAGGACCATTTACTGTATTTGCACCAACAAACGCAGCATTTGATAAATTACCAGAAGGAACAGTAGCAACTTTAGTAAAACCAGAAAATAAAGAACAATTACAAACTATTTTAAAGTATCATGTTGTTTCTGGAAAATGGAATGCTAAAGCTATTGCTAAATTAATTAAAAAAGGCGATGGTAAAGCAGTAATTAAAACTGTTTCAGGAGGAACATTAACTGCTTGGACAAAAGGAAATGACGTTTATGTAACCGATGAAAACGGAAACTCAGCTAAAGTAACTATTGCAGATGTAAATCAATCTAATGGTGTAATACATGTTGTAGATACTGTATTATTACCAAAGTCATAATAAACCGTGTAAATGCTATTTGAATTAGTGTTAAAAGCCTCTTCGTTTTGAAGAGGCTTTTTTCTTTTAATTATATCTCGCTTTTAATAGCATCGACAACTGTTTTAGCTTTTTCAAGTTCGGTTTCATGTACATAAATATCTTGCAAGCTTGGTACAGGATTTGCAAAACCAGCCAGTCTTGCAGATTCATCTTCATTTTTTACCACTGCATTAATGCCAATATCTTCTAAGCGTTGTTGTATGCGTTGTGAGGTTAAAAAGTCTCCAGTGTAAATTTTTATATATTCCGTTTCCATAGTTTTTTAGTATTGATTTCTATTAAAGATACTAAAAATTATGCAATAAATTACTTACTGTATTTGTTATTCCAAATTGCAGAATTCACATTTTTTCCTTGAGAAATCGCATAGTAAATAACAATGCCAACTATAGATTTAAACATGAATAGAAACAATAAGAAAAAATAACTTGTGTAATTGTTGTCTTGCGGTAAGTTATAATTAAAAAGATAGGTTAATGCAAAACTAACAATTAACGCAAAGACCAATAAGTTTTCATAATTTTTAAAAGGTAGCATACGCCATTTTCTAAATGGATTTAAATCATTTCCCCATTTGTGTATTAAGTAATAGTAACCATTTCCTATGGGTGCAAATAATAAAGGATCATCAGGGTTTTCTAACTTAAATAGTTTAGAAGGCGCCATGATTTTAAATCCGCTTAGTGTGATGTTGTGTTCTTTTTCTAAAGCTTTTATTTTATTAATGGCTTCTTGCGGAAATTCATTTTTAAAATACTTAGTATCTAAAAATCGAAGTCGGTAATCAATACACGTTTTTTTAATGCTGTCTATATGAAAAATTTGATCACTTTTTAAAAGCTCTACATTAAACAAATTGCTGGTGCTACTATTGGCAGATTTCAATTCATTTTCAATATTAATTTCTTTTTCATTTTCAGCATCAAAAATGGCTTGTACTTGTTTTAAAATGTCTGGTAGTGCTATTTGCTTAGATTGTTGCAGACGTAGTTTTTCTTCTATGTTTGTAGGGTTAAAAATCATAGCATTTATTTTTTAACCTAAAAATAAAACATACTTAGCTTAATTGCAAAGGTTTAACATTTAGAATACTAGAAAAAAATGTTTTGTTTAACAAGTAATAATTATGATTGTTTTGCTTTTTTGTATTGAAATAAAATAAAGATACCATATACAATAAAACCAAAACCAAGTATAGCTCTAAAAGTGCTTACTTCATTAATAAAATATTTGTAGACTCTGTAAATGCCAAAAAATATAAAGAAAATACCTAGGATTAAACTAAAAGTGCTGCCTTGATTTTTTGACATGTTTAGGTTTTGCTAGAAAGTACCAATAAGACCAACTTTATTACCGCTAAACATAAAGTTCCAAGAGATTTTATTTGAAGGTCTATTATGGTCTATGTCAAATGCGTTATTTTTCTTTAAAAACTTATCAATACTATCTACAACAATAATACTTAAAGCAGTGCTAAAAGCTATATCTGTAATCCAATGTGCGTCATCTACCAATCTTGATAAAGGTGGTATGGCACCAAAAGCATAAATACCTGTTTTTACCCAAGGATTTTTAAACTGTTTTGCAATTGCATGCGTCATAGTAACAGACAATACAGTGTGACCAGAAGGGAAAGAGTGAAATCCACCTTCTTTAGATAGTGGTTTAAAGTAAAATGCCCCTAAGTCTCTTCCTGGTCTAGCTCTTCCAAATGCATTTTTGGCTAAGGATTGCAAGAATCCAGACGTAATGGATGAGGATATAATTAAAACGCTAGTATATCTAACTTTTTCGTTTTTAGCAAAAAGACCATAACCGTATAATCCTGCATTTGCCATAAAATAGTTTTGAGGACTACCAAAATACCAACCAACATCTCTGATTAATTTTGGGAATTTATCAGAATGTTTGTTTGCAAAATTATTAACGCTTTCATCTGTTAAGGATAACAAAGCAGTACCTGCAATTAAACCTCCTAACTTAGTGTAATCCTTTTTTTTCCAGTAAATAGGTCTTGTAAAGGCGTGTTTTACACTCTGTAAGGTTGTATTTATATCATATTTTAAAAGACCAAGTGTAGATGTAGAGTCTTGATTAATTTTATATAGTTTATTTTGACTATTAACTGTATTGCTAATTAGCATAGCAATGCTAAAAACTATTAAAATATGATTTTTCATGAGCGTATTATCTTAATTCAGCGCCAAGTTCACTTTCAAAGTTGCTTTGTAGCTTACTCATAATTTTATCTACAACCTTATCTGTAAGCGTTTTGTTTTCGTCTAAAAATGTAAAGCTTACTGCATAACTTTTTTTACCGTCAGGTAAGTTTTTACCTTGATAAACATCAAATAGATTAATGTTTTTAAGTAATTTCTTTTCTGTTTTCTTAGCTATTTTAGTAATGCTTTCAAAGGTTACATTATTATCTAATAGCAAAGCAAAATCACGTCTTACTTCTGGATACTTAGGTATAGGTGTAAATTTAATTTTGTTTCGTTTAGCTACAACTAAAATTGTGTCCCAATTAAAATCTGCATAAAACACATCTTGGGTAATATCAAACTGTTTAGTTATTTTACTTTTTAAAACTCCAAACTCAACTAAAGTATCACGACCAATATTTAATTGTAAACCTTCGCTAAACACGTCATTTTTAGCTGTGCTTTCTTGATATCTATCAATACCTAATCTTGATAATATTGCGGCAACACTTCCTTTTAAATGGAAAAAGTTAGTCTTTTCTTGTGGTGTATGTGCCCAATTCTCTTCGTTTTTAAAACCTGTTACAAATAAAGATAAGTGTTTATGTTCTTCTCTTGTACCGTTATAATTGTGATAGGTTTTACCAAATTCAAAAAACTTTAAATTGGTTTGTCTTCTATTGATGTTATAACTTAAAGCTTCTAAACCAGAGAATACTAAACTTTGACGCATTACGCCAAGATCTTGACTTAATGGGTTAAGCATTTGTATATTATGCTCTTCTTTTAACTGCTCGCTTAACTCTATGTATTTAGCGCTTGTTAAAGAATTAGCCATAATTTCGTACCAACCTTGTGAGGCTAATAAGTTACCAACAACGTTTTGTAGCTTATAATCTTCAAAACGAGAAGAGTTTGATACAGAAGCATTCATCTTTGTGCTAATTTCTATATTGTTATATCCGTATACTCTTAATATTTCTTCAATAACATCTGCTTCTCTTGTAACGTCGTTACGATATGGCGGTATGATTAAACCTAAATTAGTTTCTGTAACACTATTTATTTTTATATCTAAAGATGCTAGTATAGATTTTACTTCTTCTTTAGGTATTTCTTGCCCTACAAGTTTTGTAATTTTATCAAAACTTAAAGTGACTTGAAAATCTTCAATTTTTTTAGGGTAAAAATCTAAAATATCACTAGTAATTTCTCCACCAGCAATCTCTAAAATTAATAAAGCCGCACGTTTTAAAGCGTATTTAGTAAGGTTTGGGTCAATACCACGTTCAAATCTAAAAGATGCATCGGTGTTTAATCCATGACGCTTAGCTGTTTTACGCACACTAACAGGGTTAAAGTACGCGCTTTCTAAGAAGATGGCAGTTGTGTGTTCTGTTACACCACTATCGGCACCTCCAAAAACACCAGCAATACACATTGGTTTTTCTGCATCACAAATCATTAAATCGTCTTCATGTAACTCGCGTTCAACACCATCTAAAGTGGTAAATTTTGTTCCAGCTTCGTAAGTTTTAACTTCAACTTTATGTCCTGTTATTTTTGCAGCGTCAAAAGCGTGTAAAGGTTGTCCTAACTCGTGTAATACATAGTTAGTAGCGTCTACAATATTATTTATTGGTGCTAATCCAATAGCTTTTAATCTATTTTGTAGCCAAGCAGGAGACTCTTCAACTTTTAGACCAGATAAAGTTACACCGCAATAGCGTGGTGCTAAATCATAATCTTTTACATCTACATCTATTTTTAAAGTTCTGCTATCTACGTGGTAAGAACTTACACTAGGTGTAATAAGTTCTAAATTAATTCCTTTTTGTAATAAACCAGCTCTAAGATCTCTTGCAGTACCAAAATGGCTCATAGCATCTGCACGGTTTGGTGTTAAACCAATTTCAAAAACTTGATCATTTTCTACTTCAAAAAGCTCTGCGCAAGGTGTGCCAACTATAGTATCTTCTGGTAATACCATAATACCGTCATGAGATTTACCTAAACCAAGCTCGTCTTCTGCGCAAATCATTCCATGAGATTCTTCGCCTCTTATTTTACCTTTTTTAATAGTCCATGCTTCACCATCTTCAGTATACAAAGTCGTGCCGATAGTAGCTACAGGTACTTTTTGTCCAGCAGCAACATTTGGTGCGCCACAAACAATTTGTACAGGTTGTTCTTGTCCAATATTTACTGTAGTTACTTTAAGTTTATCTGCATTACTATGTTGTACGCAAGTTAAAACTTCGCCAACAACAACACCTTCTAAACCGCCTTTTACACTTTGGTAAAGGTCTAATCCTTCAACTTCAAGACCTAAATCTGTTAGTAATTCGCTAGTTTGTTCTGCTGTCCAATCGGTTTTTATAAACTGTTTTATCCAGTTGTAAGAAATCTTCATTTATCTGCTAATTAAGGGCACAAATATAACAATACTTGGCAGCAATAGAAACGCCTAAAAACGTTTTTTGTAAAAATTAAATTATAAGTTTTAAATTAAAGCAAATTAAAAGTTTTACTGAAGAAACTTCTTTGCTAATTTTCCATCTTAAGTTATTGGTATTGAGTTTTTTATGTTCTGTATCGGTAAAAAGTGTAATTCAACTAAAAAACAGTGTTAAACCTCTAAATCGAAAGTCTATTTAATTAGATGATACGTAATTTGAACAATGATTAATTAATTTCATAAAAATGAAAACAATATTTAGTATCGTATTTTTAATGCTTACTATTTCTTTAACATCTTGTAGAGAAACAAAAACAGAAGACAATAAAAATGTTGAAGCTGCAGTAGATTCTATTCAATCTATAGAAGAAGAAACACTGAAGATGGTCGAACAGTTAGACCAAGAAGCTAAAGATATAGACCAAGACTTGCAAGACTTAGAAAACTTAGATCAATAATTATGAAAATCTTACAACCACTTTTAATGCTTGTCTTTTTTATAGGATTAGCATCGCAACAGTTATTGGCGCAAAACAAATTAAATGAAGCCAAAAACAAGATCGAGCAACAAAAAGAAATAGAAAGGGAGAAAACCATACAGAAACATGAAGCAAATCGTAAAGATATTCAAGAAAAGCGTGAAGAAATAAAAGAAAAACATGCCAAAATGAAATCGCAACACAAAGCAGTGTATAGTCAAATGCAACAGCAAGCAGAAGCGATTAAAGAAAAAATGAAAGAGGCATCTCCAGAAGAACGTAAAGCGTTACTGCAAGAATTAAAACAACTGCGTCAAGAAGAGCATGAAGAGCTAAAAGAAATCCATAATTCTTATAAAGAAGAGTTAGAGGCACGTAAACAAATCTTAGAAGAGCAACGACAACAATCTGGAATAAGTCAAAAACAATTTGGTCTTAAACGTGCAGAGATGGCTAAACAGCGTTTAAAAATAAGTCAGAAACATATAGAAAAGCGTCAAGAATTTGTTAGTAACAGCCAATCTAGGTTAGAATTAGCAAGGATAAAAACTAAACAGATGCTAGAAGACAAAAAGCTTACCCTTGAAGACGCAAAATCTAGGTTCGAAAAGATGAATAAGATTGAAGAACGCCTAAAACAACACGAATTAAAGATTAAAGAAGTAAAAGAAAAAGTAGCTTTAAAACGAATTGAAATAGCTAAACAAGAGCAAAAAATAGAACAAATAGAAGAGTAGTGTAGTCTTAATATTTACATAAAACTAAGGTGTTGTTTTGGCAACACTTTTTTTGTGACTATTTTTACCACCTTAAACTCTTATAACATGCGTAAAATAACAATTCTATTAATAGCAGTGCTTATTTTTTCTTGTCAACAAGATACAACTGAGTTTTTATATTCAGGACTTTACAGAGCAGAACTAAAAATAAAAGACAACCTTAATCTACCATTTTTATTTAAAGTTAAAGATGCTAATACTTTAGAAATTTATAATGCAGAAGAAGTTATAACGGTAGATGAGATAAGCTACAAAAACGACTCAGTTTTTATACAAATGCCAGTATTTGAAAGCTACATAAAAACAAAAGTAGAAAACAAAATAATCACAGGACATTTCATTACCGAAGGAAAAGATCGTAGCGTGCCATTTACAGCAAAACCAGAAAAAACACGATTTAATACCTCTAATTTGCCAAAAACTAATATATCTGGTAATTGGGAAACTACATTTAGCCCTAATTCAGATGATAGCTATAAAGCAAAAGGAATATTTAAACAAAACGGAAACACTGTAACAGGAACATTTAGAACCGAAACAGGTGATTATCGTTACTTAGATGGAGTGATTAGTGGTAACCAAATGCAATTATCAACATTTGATGGCTCACATGCATTTTTATTTACTGCAACCGTAACCGATAGTACATTAAACGGTACATTTTATTCTGGTAACCATTGGGAAGAACCTTTTATTGCTAAACGTAATGACGATTTTAAATTAGCAGATGCCAACACATTAACTTATTTAAAAGATGGTTATGAAACTTTAGAATTTACATTTCCTGATGAAAACGGAAACCAAATATCATTAACCGATGATAGATTTAAAAATAAAGTAGTAGTTGTACAAATTATGGGTACGTGGTGTCCAAACTGTTTAGATGAAAGTAATTACTACGCACAATATTACAACAACAATAAAGATAAAGACATCGAATTTGTAGCGCTAGCGTTTGAATACGCAAAAACCGAAGAAGTAGCGTTTAAAAACATAAAACGCCTAAAAGACAGAGTAGGGATTAACTACCCAATTTTATTAGCGCAAACTGGTACAACTAGCAAAAGTAAAGCCAACGAAAAATTACCAATGCTTAATAACGTATTAAGTTATCCTACGTCTATTTTTATAGATAAAAATGGTAAAGTACGCAAGATACACACAGGTTTTAACGGTCCTGCAACTGGAGAAAAATTTACCGAGTTTAAAGAAGAGTTTACAGCGTTTATGGATAAATTGTTAGCGGAATAGTAAGTGTTTTAGTTTTTTAACTACACTTTACGTTAACGTATAAATTTCAGTTGCGGAAAATCGGTACGATTTTCCGATTGAGTTGAAAGATAGAAAATTGCGGATGAATTTATACATTGTTGTAAATGGTTATTTTTTCAATTCAAATGTTTTTCCATTCCAAGAATATGTTTTTAAAATTTCAATGGATTCAACTTCGTAATTTTTATTCAGATTTGATTTGGTCAATAAAATCTGATTTTTGATTCCAAACTTTTGATTTGGAAATCTGTATTCAGTTATAGGTGTTGGTCCATCACAATGAAGATATTCCAATTCAGGAAGTTCTATTAATTTGCCTTCTTTTGTTTTTAGTAAATAAGTCGAATAATAGTTGGTGCAACATGCATCAGATCCAGATTCCAAATGTATTATTTGCTCGATATTTGTCAAATTATCAATATTTAAAATCTCAATTGTAGTTCCACTATAAAATTCCAATTCAGATATTTTTATTTCATACAGAGTTTCTCTATTCTTGTTTTTTAAATAAATAGAAATTGGTTCAGGTGAGTTTTCATATGGGAAATTTTCCCAATACTTTTTTATAGTTAATGAGTCTATTTCAGTTAAATAATATTGTTCCGATTTTATAAAATCTTTTGATTCTTGACTAAAAGAGTTCAAGAATGTCATTAAAATTATTGTAAGGAATGAGTATTTCATAATTAGTTACAACACTTAGATAAGTCGAGTTTTCAATTAGTTTTATCTATTGTAAAGTGAAGATATATTTTCTGTTTAAAACATGAGAAAACATTCGATATAAAACCAATTAATCCATATTAAATACCGTTACGTTTTATAAAGAGTTAAAAAGCGTCCCTTAGTCATGTCGAACACATGTGAGACATAACACAATTAGTTCAGAGTAGAATAAGCAAATCCTTTACTGTGAATAAGATGCGATTTCTCCTACAATGTAAATAATAAAACAGTTTACTCCAGCCAAATCTTATCTAATACTAACTTAAAAGACTGTGGTTTTTTATTGGCAATTAAAAAAGTAAGTTGTTCAATACTGTTGCTATTAAAATTTGGTATATCTAAAGATCTACCTCTATAAGTTGGTTGCAAACTAGCTAGTTGTAATTTAATAGTTTGCCAATCTCCGTTGGTTTTAAACTCTTTTTTATAAGAATAATAGTCGTTTTGGTCTTTTTTTAATCTAAATTGATAGTTGTTACCATCGCCTTTTAGCTTGATACAAACCGTTTTGTAGTTGGTAATATCTAAAGCATCAAAAGTATATTGCACAGAGCTAAAACCACCATTATTTTCTAAAGATACGTCGCCGCTAAATACTGCATGACCATCTTTATTTAATTGAAAGTTTCCGTTAGATTTTCCACCCATAACAACATCATCTACAATTTGCCAATTATCTAAATTACTGGTGTTATTAAACTGAAAAATTGTAATTGAAGTCATAAAAGCAAAAAGGATTAAGGTTAAGATTAGAGTTTTCATAGTTTTTTACTCTAAAAATACGGATTTTATAGCAGTTTGTTAAATGAATTGGTGTTAGGATATATAATTCCAGATGTTTTTAAACTTAGCCATTTGACGATAGGTGTTTAAAATAACCGCATTTTCTGGATGTGATAAGCTTGGATCTTTGCTTAGTAGTTGTTTAGCCCAATAACGAGCGTGTTGTAAAATATTACTGTCTTTTACCACATCAGCAATGCGCAAGTTAAGTACACCACTTTGTTGTGTGCCCATAATATCTCCTGGACCACGAAGTTTTAAGTCCACTTCGGCAATTTCAAAACCATCGTTGGTTTGACACATGGTTTGGATGCGTGTTTTACTGTTTTCTGATAGTTTGTGGCTAGTCATTAGGATACAATAACTTTGTGCTGCGCCACGACCAACACGACCACGTAATTGGTGTAATTGCGATAAGCCAAAACGCTCGGCACTTTCAATAATCATTACAGAAGCGTTTGGCACATTTACACCAACTTCTATGACCGTTGTAGCGACCATAATTTGAGTTTCGCCTTTAGCAAAACGTTGCATTTCAAAATCCTTATCGGCAGGTTTCATCTGTCCATGAACAATCGAAATTTGATACTTAGGCGCAGGGAAATCTCTAGCGATACTTTCGTATCCATCCATTAGATCTTTATAGTCCATTTGGGCGCTTTCTTGTATCAAAGGATAGACGATATAAACTTGTCTTCCTTTAGCTATTTCATCACGTATAAATCGGAACACTTTTAGTCGATTATTATCGTATCGATGAACGGTTTTTATGGCTTGTCTTCCAGGTGGTAATTCGTCGATAATCGAGATGTCTAAATCACCATAAATTGACATGGCTAAAGTACGCGGAATTGGTGTTGCCGTCATCACCAAAATATGCGGTGGAATAGGAGCAGATTGTTCGCCATTTTCTAAAATTATGGACGGACCTTTTTTCCATAATTTAGAACGTTGCTTAACTCCAAATCGATGTTGCTCGTCAATAATTGCGAGTCCTAAATTTTTAAATTTCACCTTATCTTCAAGCAATGCATGTGTGCCAATTAAGAGGTCTAATTCGCCATTTTCTAGCAAATTATGGATTTCTTTTCGTTCTGAAGCTTTACTTGAACCTGTAAGTAGTTTAATTCTGATTTTCAAATCTTTACACAACTCAACTAATCCGTTATAGTGCTGGACTGACAAAATTTCAGTTGGCGCCATTAAGCAGGCTTGGTAACCGTTGTCAAGTGCCATTAACACTGACATTAGCGCGACTATGGTCTTTCCAGAACCAACATCTCCTTGCAATAAGCGGTTCATTTGCGCATGACTACCTAAATCTGAGCGAATTTCTTTCAATACACGCTTTTGTGCATTGGTTAATTCGAACGGTAAATGGTGTTTGTAAAAGTTGTTAAAGTGTTCTCCAACTTTATCAAAAGGCAATCCTTTTATCTTCTTTTTATTGATTAAATTTTTTAAAATTAATTGCAATTGAATGTAAAATAATTCTTCAAATTTTAACCTAAATTTTGCTTTAGAAAGTGCTTCTTGATTTTGCGGAAAATGGATATTGAATAAAGCTTCATATTTAGAAATTAATTGGTTTTCTTTTAGCAAATTTTTAGACAAAGTTTCGGCAAATTTCCCCTTCGTTTCTAAGAACAAATTTTGCATGATTTTTGTCATCACACGATTGCTAATTCCTTTGTTAGAAAGTTTCTCTGTAGAGGGATAAATAGCTTGCATATTGCTACGCAAATTTGCTTGATGTTCGGACAATAATTCGATGTCCGGATGAGGCATGCTAAACTTGTTTGCAAACAAATTTGTTTTACCAAAAATAACGTAAGGTGTATTTATTTTTAAACTTTCTCTAATCCATTTTTGACCTCTAAACCAAACTAGTTCCATAGTGCCAGTTTCATCTTTAAATGTAGCGACTAATCGTTTGCCTCTTTTTTGCGCAACTTCTTCAAACTTGATAATTTTACCAACAATTTGAACTTCGCTAGCATTAGGTTGCAACTGATTAATTTTATAGTACTGCGTTCGGTCTAAATATCGATTAGGAAACAGGTTGATTAGATCTTGATACGTATGAATACCTAACTCTTTACGTAGTAAATCTGCACGATTTGGTCCTACGCCTTTTAAATAATCTATAGGAGTTTGTAAGTTGGTACTCATAAGCAACGAAGATAAATCTTTAACTTGAAAGATGAAACTCTAAATTTTACGTATTTTGGTCTAGTCCTTGATAAAAACAAACTATGAGATATTACCTATTACTTCTTTTTACATTTTTTAGTTGCCTTGTAACTGCCCAACAAACGGATGTTGTAGATTTTAAAAGAATCAAAGCAAACATTATGCATAGAGGTTATGAAAATGTTATTACAGGACATATTGCTATTGATTTTCAAATTAAAAAAAAGACAGATACAATATTTTTAGATGCGATTAATACAAGAGTTAGAGATTGGCATCTGTACAGCGAAGAATCTAAAGAGCCTGACTATAGAGCAAAAATTTTCAATTCTGATAATAAAATTTTTATAATACATAATTTTAAAAAGAACAAAAAATACAAGCTGCATTTAGATTATGGAATGACTCCTAAAAAAGCTATGTATTTTGTCGAAAAAGAAGAATATTCACAAGTTTGGACACAAGGTCAAGGTAAATACACTAGCAATTGGTTGCCAAGTATAGATGATATGAATGATAAGATTGAGTTTGATTTAAACATCACTTATGATAAAGATTATACCGTTGTTGCCAATGGAAAACTAACAGAAAAACAAATCAATGAATCAACAATTACTTGGCATTACGATATGCAACAACCAATGTCAAGTTACCTTGTTGCTTTAGCTATTGGCAAATACGATAAAAAAGAAATCACTTCAAAAAGCGGTATTCCTATCCAATTGTATTACTATCCAGAAGATTCTGCAAAAGTAGAACCAACGTATCGTTACACAAAGCAGATGTTTGATTTTTTAGAAGACGAAATAGGCGTACAATATACTTGGCAAAACTACAAGCAAGTTCCTGTAAAAGACTTTTTGTATTCTGGTATGGAAAACACAAGCTGTACGATTTTTTCAGACGATTTTATGATTGATGAGGTTGGTTTTGTAGATAAAAACTACGTCAATGTTAATGCGCATGAGTTAGCTCACCAATGGTTTGGCGATTTGGTTACCGAAACTTCAGGAATACACCATTGGCTACAAGAAGGATTTGCTACGTATTACGCGCTGTTAGCAGAGCGTGATATTTTTGGTGACGATTATTACTATTGGCAATTATACCAATATTTAAAAGAATTAGAAGCACAAGAACAAGCTGGACAAAGTACAGCATTACAGGATCCAAAATCTAGCAGTACGACGTTTTATAAAAAAGGTGCTTGGGTTTTGCATATGCTAAGAGAAAAAGTAGGCGATAAGGCTTTTAAAATAGCTGTTAAACGTTATTTAAACAAGCATGCTTACGGTAATGTAGAGACTAATGATTTTATAAGTGAAGTTGAAAAAGCTTCCAAAATGGGCTTGTCTAATTTTGTACAAGTTTGGTTGAAAAATAAAACGTTGCCAATTAATGAGATGACAAACGCATTACAATCTAACGAAACGTCTGCGTTTTTATTAACTATCGAAGAGCATCCGTATTTAACATATAGAACCGATGATGATGATTATATACCATCAAGTTTGGTGACGCAATTACCAGAAGGATTTTTTCCAATGCAAGTTGCAGTATTAAAAGAGGCGTTGTCTAAACCAGACTATCCAACTTACAACGATTTGGTAAAAGAAGCGTTTGCGTCTAAAAATCTTCACTTAAGACAAATATTAGCATTAAACATGTCCGAAATTCCGGAAGACTTTCAGCAGGATTATGAAACCTTATTAAACGATCAGTCGTATGTCACCATTGAAGCTGCTTTGTATAATCTTTGGGCAAATTTTCCGCGAAAGCGAAATAAATATTTAGAGCAAACACAATCTATTTATGGATTTAACGATTACAATGTGCGTACGTTATGGTTAACATTGGCTTTGGCAACACCAGAATTTCAAACAGATAAAAAACAAGATTTTTTTGAGGAATTGGTAAGTTATACCAATCCAAAGCAACCGTTTAGTTTGCGTCAAAACGCATTTGGTTATTTGTCTAGTATTGGTGTGTTTAATGAAGATGCTTTAAAACACTTAATTGAAGCTTCAAAACATCATAATTGGCGATTTAAAAGTTTTGCTAAATCGTTATTAGAAAAATTATCTGAAGACGATAGATATCAATCAATAATTAGTAATTTGCAAAAATAATAGTAACCAAATACAAGATTAAATTTGAAAGCTTTAGTAATTTCTGGTGGCGGAAGTAAAGGTGCGTTTGCAGGTGGCGTCGCGCAATATTTGATAGAGCAAGAAGGTAGAGATTATGATATGTATTTGGGCACATCTACCGGTAGTTTGTTAATTCCGCATTTGGCAGCGCATGATATTGGTAAGCTGTATGATATTTATACGCATGTTAATCAGCATTCTATTTTTAATATTAACCCATTTGTAGTCAAGAAAAAAGGTGATAGAGAATACGTATCTATTAATTATTTTAATACTGTTTTGCAGTTTATTAAACGTAAGAGAACCTTTGGAGAAAGTAAAAATTTAAGAAAGAATATTAAAGAGAATTTTACTAAAGAAGAATATGATCGTATTCGTGCTACTAAAGAAGATGTGATTGTTACGGTAACTAATTTATCTAAAAATAGAGCAGAGTATAAGTCTATTAAAGACTTTAGTTATGAAGAGTTTTGTGACTGGATTTGGATTTCGTGCAATTTAGTACCGTTTATGTCTTTAGCAACTAAAGATGGTTTTGAGTATGCAGATGGTGGATTGGCTTGTGTTGTGCCAATAAGAGAAGCTATTTTAAGAGGTGCAACCGAAGTAGATGCGATTATTTTAGAAAGTGAAAACTTAGAGTATAACAAGGTTTTAGGTAAAAATCCGTTTTCTTTAATGATTAACTTATTTGGACATTTGTCTGATCAAGTAGAAAAAGGCGATATCGCAATAGGACGATTAGCAGCAAAACATAGAAATGTAAAGCTTAATCTATATTTTACACCAACAAAACTTACCGAAAACTCATTAATCTTTAATAAACAATTAATGGAAACCTGGTGGCAACAAGGGTATCATTACGCTGAGTCCAAACATGCTATAGGGCAACCGATGGATCAAAGTGAAAAGTTTAAGGACGAAATAGAGTCTTAACTCTTACCAGATTTCAGATACTTCTTTTTTAATATAGTGTAAACCTGCATTGCTTGGTGCTGGTTTGTCTAGCATTTCGTTTAAGATAGCTTCACGAAGTTTATCTGCATTATCAATTTTTTCGCTCATAGCGACTTTTCTAATTAATTGCACTGTTGCGCTTTTAGATGCATTAATCACACTCCAACAATTATCACTAAAGTAGATTTGCTGTGCTAGGTTGTGCTCAAACTCTTGCTCGATATTTTTTATTAATAAAGTTTCGTAGTCTTCTTTATTGTTACCTACAGGAGCAACACGTAGTAATAATTTATTTGGAGAGATACGTTCTAAGAACAATGTTAAACGTTCGTAAGCTTGTAATCGTATCGGTAAAGATTGTTTATTAAGCTCTTTAGCTACTTCATATTTTCTGCGCTCAAATTCATTGTTAAAGTATTCTCTAAAAAATAAGTAAGCAACAATACCCGTGATTAAAGCAGGTATACAATACAATAGTAGGGTTAAGATTTGATCTTCCATGGTTGTTTTTTGGTTTATACAACAAACTTAATGTGTTTCGATTTATTGTACAAGTAACTTGATTTTATATTTATGGATTATATTAATTTTAAGCAATACCACCTAAATGAGGACAATCTTTTAAACTCTGCATGCCGCTAAAAGGAACTTCAACTTTATGGTATTTATAGGTGCTGTCAAGCTCTTTGCTTAAGTTGTGGTCATCTACGTTAACTTCAACATCATTCATTTTAAATTGACAAGGATGTTCATAACCTGCAGCATGAGTAATTTCTAAAAATTCTTTTTTAAAGGTATTAAAGTATTGCGCTAAACGTTCGCTTTTTAAAGGCACATCAATACCACGTTGTAGCCATTTGTTTTGTGTTGCAACACCTGCTGGACAACGATTGGTATGACAAACTTGTGCTTGTATACAACCAATACTCATCATTGCTTCACGTGCTACATTAATACAGTCTGCGCCCATGGCGAATGCCATAGCTGCTTTTGCAGGAAACCCTAATTTGCCACTACCAATAAATACAATTCGCTCTGTTAATCCTTTGTCCTTAAATAATTTATATAAATCACCAAAAGCATAAACCCATGGTAAAGATACGTGGTCTGCAAAACTTGGTGGTGCAGCACCAGTACCACCTTCGCCACCATCAACAGTAATAAAATCTGGACCTTTATTGTTGGCTTTCATATAATCTGCAAGTTCTTCCCATTGTCCAAGTTTACCAATAGCAGCTTTTATACCAACAGGCAAGCCAGTTTCTTGTGCAATTGCTTCTACAAATTCGACTAACTCAGGTATTGTATTAAAAGCCGAATGATTTGGTGGAGATAATACATCTTTACCCATTGGCACGTGTCTAATTTCAGATATTTCTTTAGTGATTTTGCTGCCAGGTAAAACACCACCTTTTCCTGGTTTTGCTCCTTGTGATAGTTTTACTTCTATTGCTCTTATAAACGGATTATCTTGAACTAGTTTTTTAAGTTTTTCCATAGAAAAATTTCCATCATCATCTCTAACGCCAAAATATCCTGTACCAAAATGAAATACAACATCACCACCATGTTTATGATATGGTGATAAACCACCTTCACCTGTGTTATGATATGCATCAGCTATTTTTACACCTTTATTTAAGGATTCTATAGCTTTTGCAGATAAAGATCCAAAACTCATCGCAGATACGTTAATTACAGATGCAGGTCTGTATGGTCGTTTACGATTATTATATTGCCCCATAACCTTTGCGCATGGTAAAAAATGGTTGTCTTTTTTATTTGGATGATTATCTTCTAATTTATAAGGAAGCATTGCATTATTTATAAAAATATGCTGATGCGCATAAATATCTCTATCGGTACCAAAACCTTCATAGTTGTTTTCGTTTTTTGAAGACGCATAAACCCAACCGCGTTCTATACGATTAAATGGTAGCTCTTCTCGGTTATTAGCGACAAGATATTGTCTTAACTCTGGACCAATACTTTCTAGCATATACCTAATATGACCAACAACAGGAAAGTTATGACTTATGGTATGTTTACGTTGAATAATATCGCGTACAGCGATTAAAGCAAGCGCTATAATTATCCACATCCACCAAGAGATGTTAGAAAGAAAACTTAATAGTGTATCCATGAATTTATAAGTTGTTTTTTCAAAAATAGTAAAATTACAATGCTAATATTTCTGTTAAGTTAATATAATTATAAAATTGAAAGGTTACACATTCTAAATATTATCTTTAGTATATGACCACAAAAACCAAAAAAACCGGATTAATCGTAATTTTATCAATAATCGTATTGATTGTTGGCTATTTTATTACTAAAACTAGTATTTTAAATAAAGTTGAAAACTATTTGTCTAATCTACCAGAACACATTGAGTTGCAATATAAATCTATAGATTTAGACTTGTTGAATGGCGATTTTAATATACAAGAAGCTTTACTTACGATAAAAGGAAAAACTACCGAAAAAATAAACACGCAGTTAGAATTTAAAACACTATCTATTGAAGATTTTAGTTATTGGAATTATTGGAAAAACAATACAATTGATGTTGAAAATATAAACGTAAAATCTCCAAAAATCACTCATTTTTATAATAAACAAGTATCTTCTGAAGATTTTAATACTCAAATAAAAAGTCAGGTTAAAAGTCCTATTTATATTGAAACTTTTTCTGTAGAAAATGCCAATGTTGAAATTTTTGATTTTAATACAGAAGCTGTACTTTTTAAATCAGAACAATTAAACTTATCTACATCAAATATTGTTTTTAATGCAAATACATCTAATGCTAAAGTTCCTTTTAGATTTGAAGAGTTTAAATTGTCAACCAACAATATGTTTTATGTATTAAACGATTTTGAAAACTTGACTGTAAATAAAATTGAAGTCCATAAAAACAACGCAACGTTTACCGATTTAAATATCAAAACAAAATATGAAAAGCAAGAACTTTCTAAACACTTAAAAGTAGAACGTGATTACTATGATTTAAATGTTGAAGAGATTGAAGTAAATGACTTTGCAACAAACTTTAAAAATGATAGTATTTTTAGTTTTACAACAGAGAATGTAGTTATAAAGCAGCCAAATTTCAACATTTATAGAGATAAGTTAGTAGCAGATGATTTGTCTGTAAAACCTATGTACAGTAAGCAATTAAGAGATTTAAATTTCGATTTAAAAGTAAAAAATGTGCAAATTAAAAATGCTTTTATCACTTATGAAGAAAAGGTGAAACAAGATAAGCCTGCTGGTCAAATAAAATTTACCAATCTAAACGCAAACATTAGTCATTTAGGTAATGCTTTTACTGATTTGGGTACTACAAAAATCGATGTTACCTCTACATTTATGGATAATTCCAATTTAAAAGTTAGTTGGGATTTTGACGTTAATAACCAATTAGATCAATTTGTTTTTAAAGCAGATATAGGAGTTTTAAATGCAAGTCAACTAAACCAATTTATGGAGCCTAATTTAAATATAAGATTAGATGGTCAACTACAGAAAACTTACTTTACAATAAATGGAAACTCTGATGTTTCAAATATTGATTTAAAAACTAAATATGAAAATTTTGATGTAATTGTTTTAAAAGAAAATGGCGAAGAAAAAAATAAGTTTTTGTCAGGTTTAATAAATCTATTTGTATCAAATAACAGTAATGATCAATCAGATAATTTTAGAAAAGCAACAGCTAAAAATATACAACGCGTTAAACATAAGTCGGTTTTTAATTTTATATGGGTTAATATAAGAGCTGGACTTAAAGAAGCTATGCTGTAATTGTTTATAATTATTGATAAAAACCTTTAGTAAAACCAAGTGGTATGGTTATTTTTACAACAAAAATTTTTACCCTTGGAAAAGTATCTTTCTCAACTTAACGACGCGCAATTAGAACCAACAATACAAGTAGATGGACCAATGATTATTATTGCTGGTGCAGGTTCTGGTAAAACAAGAGTATTAACGTATCGTATAGCTTACTTAATGCATAAAGGCGTTGACTCCTTTAGTATTTTAGCATTAACATTTACCAATAAAGCTGCACGCGAAATGAAAGAGCGTATTGCTCAAATTGTTGGCGAAAGTGAAGCTAAAAATCTTTGGATGGGTACATTTCACTCCGTTTTTGCACGTATTTTAAGAGTAGAAGGTCATCATTTAGGTTTTCCGAGTAATTTTACAATTTACGATACACAAGATTCTCAAAAACTTCTAGGGTCAATTATCAAAGAGATGAATTTAGATAAAGACCTGTATAAAACTAAACAAGTTTACAGCAGGATTTCATCTTACAAAAACAGTTTAATTACTGTAAAAGCCTACTTTAACAATCCAGAATTGATGGAAGCAGATGCTATGGCAAGGCGACCACAAATGGGTAATATTTATAAAGCATATGTAGATCGTTGTTTTAAAGCTGGTGCTATGGATTTTGATGATTTATTATTGCGTACAAACGAGCTTTTAACACGTTTCCCAACCGTTTTAGCAAAATACCAAGATAAATTTAGATACATTTTGGTAGACGAGTATCAGGATACAAACCATAGTCAGTATTTAATTGTACGTGCGTTGGCAGATCGTTTTCAAAATATATGTGTAGTTGGTGATGATGCGCAGAGTATTTATGCCTTTCGTGGTGCAAATATTAATAACATTCTTAATTTCCAGCGTGATTATGATAATGTAAAATTGTACAGATTAGAACAAAATTACCGTTCTACAAAAAATATTGTTGGTGCAGCAAATTCAGTGATTGATCATAACCAAACTAAGTTAGATAAAGTAGTTTGGACAGCTAATGAAGAAGGACCAAAAGTAAAAGTGCATCGAAGTTTAACCGATGGTGACGAAGGTCGTTATGTAGCAAGCACCATTTGGGAAACCAAAATGAATCAGCAACTAAACAATAGCGATTTTGCCATTTTATATCGTACCAATGCGCAATCTAGAGCAATGGAAGACGCGTTACGTAAACGAAATATTCCGTACAGAATTTATGGCGGTCTAAGTTTCTATCAACGTAAAGAAATTAAAGACGTATTGTCTTACTTACGTTTGATTTTAAACCCTTCAGATGAAGAAGCTTTAAAACGAATTATCAATTATCCAGGAAGAGGTATTGGTCAAACGACTATAGATCGTTTAGTGGTTGCAGCCAACGGTTTAGGAAAAACCATCTGGGAAATTTTAAAAGAAATAGACACAGTTCAAGTAAATATAAATAACGGTACCAAAAATAAACTTCGTGATTTTGTGACTTTAATTGAAAGTTATCAAGTGATGAATCAAACAGCTACCGCTTTTGAACTTGCAGAACACGTTGTAAAATCTAGTGGTCTAATGCGCGAGTTTAATAAAGACGGAACTCCAGAAGGTGTAACAAGACTAGAAAACGTTGAAGAATTGCTAAACGGTGTTAAAGATTTTGTTGAAGGACAGCAAGAATTAGCAGATGCCAAAGGTGATTTAGCCGAGTTTTTAGAAGATGTTGCATTAGCTACAGATTTAGATAACGAAAAAGGAGATGATGATGTTGTGGCATTAATGACCATTCACCTTGCAAAAGGTCTAGAGTTTAACAATGTATTTGTAGTAGGTTTAGAGGAAGATTTATTCCCAAGTGCTATGAGTATGAATACGCGTAGCGAGTTGGAAGAGGAGCGAAGACTGTTTTACGTAGCCTTAACTAGAGCCGAAAAACAAGCCTATTTAACTTATGCTTTATCACGTTACCGTTGGGGAAAATTAGTAGACTCAGAACCAAGTAGATTTATAGAAGAAATAGACGATCAGTTTATAGAAAATATTACTCCAAAAGAAGAAAGACGTATCAATCCAATGTTATCTGCAGATATTTTTGGAGATGTAGAACCAAATAAGGTTAGGTTTAAAAAGCCAATCCAACCTAAGTTTAAAAAGAAAGAAAAGAAAGCACCAGAAAAGTTTACACCATCAACACCTAAAAACCTTAAAAAAGTAGATGCTTTAGGTAAAAACGATGTGCCAAGTACTAACTTGTTTGATGGTAATTTAGCTGTTGGTAATATTGTAAGTCATATGCGATTTGGAAAAGGAGAAGTCTTAAAAATAGAAGGAAAAGGAACCGATACCAAAGCAGAAATTAAATTTGAAGTTGCTGGCGTTAAAAAGCTGTTGTTACGTTTTGCAAAATTAGATGTAATAGGGTAACTTTAGTTCAAAGTTCAAAGTCTAAAAGTTTGAAGAGTAACGTCTCTTCGAGTGTTTTGTGAGGTATTATCAAAATGTATCGAGAAGTTTTAATTTAATAATAAAACAAATGGCAAATATTATTAGAATATACGAAGAAAACCCAAATCCAAAAGCGATTAAGCAAGTAGTAGAGGTATTAAAAAAAGGAGGTTTAATAATATATCCAACAGATACTGTTTATGGTTTAGGATGCGATATCACAAATACAAAAGCACTAGAAAAAGTTGCACGTATAAAAGGCGTAAAACTGGATAAAGCAAACTTCTCATTTATTTGTCACGACTTAAGTAATCTATCAGATTATGTTAAGCAAATAGACACAAAAACCTTTAAAATTTTAAAACGCGCTTTACCTGGACCTTATACCTTTATTTTACCAGGTTCTAAAACCTTACCAGCTGCATTTAAAAAGAAAAAAGAAGTTGGTATACGTGTACCTAATAATAATATTGCTTTAGAAATTGTAAAACTTTTAGGTAACCCTATTGTCTCAACATCTATTAGAGATGAAGACGAAATTATAGAATACACAACAGATCCAGAGTTAATTCTAGAAAAATGGGACAACTTAGTAGATTTAGTTATTGATGGTGGTTATGGAGATAATCAAGCATCTACAGTTGTCGATTTATCTAAAGAAGAACCTTTAATTGTTAGAGAAGGAAAAGGTAGTTTAGAGATTTTTTAGTATTTGTTGTTTAGAAAAAGTTTTGCCTAGCTATCTATTTTAAATATTTCACTTCGAGTGATTTACGAAGTATGAGTAAATTGTATCGAGAAGTAGTTTTATGATATTGAATTTTCTTTAATCGTAGAAAATAAACTAAAATAAAAAATGAAACCAACCAATAACCACATTAACTACATCGAATTAAAAGCAACCAATCTAGAAGCTACAAAAACCTTTTACAGCAACGCTTTTGGTTGGCAATTTACAGATTATGGCGATAGTTATATAGCTTTTGAATCTAGCGGACTAGATGGTGGTTTTGAAAAAACAAAACAACCAATTGTAAATGGTGCATTAGTGGTTTTGTATCATAACGATTTAGAAAGTATTAAATCAAAACTAATTCAATTAGGCGCGACAATTTCTGTAGATATATTTTCTTTTCCTGGCGGAAAGCGCTTTCAATTTTTAGATCCTTCGGGTAATGAGCTAGCTATTTGGAGTGAATAATTAATCCATAAAAAAAGCCCAACCTAAAGTTGAGCTTTCAATATATTTTATAAGAAAATGATTAGTTACCTTCTTCTTCAGATAATGTCTTCATTTCTTCTTCAATCATTTTGTAAAACTGATCAATTTTTGGTAAGATATAAATCTTTGTTCTTCTGTTAGTCGCTCTGTTTTCAGCAGTATCATTTGGTACTAAAGGTAAATGGTCACCACGTCCAGCAGCAATTAATTGTTCTGGCTTAACACCTAATTCTTGTAAAGCTCTTACGATAGAGGTACTACGTTTTACACTTAAGTCCCAGTTATCTAACAATACGCCTTTTCTGTATGGTACATTGTCTGTATGTCCTTCTACCATAGCTTCAAAGTTTGGCTTACCATTAATTACTGTTGCTACTTTACCTAAGATTTCTTTTGCACGGTCGGTAATGTTGTAGCTTCCGCTTTTAAATAATAATTTATCTGATAAAGAGATAAATACTACGCTTTTTTCTACATTAATTTCAATGTCTTCGTCATTAAGACCAACTTCTTTCTTTAAACTTGTTACTAAAGCTAGTGTAACACTGTCTTTTTTAGTTAACGCGTCTTGTAGTCTAGAGATTTTTAAATCCTTTTCTTTTAAGCTTTCTAAAGATTTTTCTAAGTTTTCTGCACCTTTTGTTGTTAAAACAGTCATGTCTTTAGTGCTTTGTATTAAAGCTTCGTTATTAGCTTTCATATCGGCTAAACGATCTTGTAACTCTTTAACTCTTGCTAACTCTGCAGCTTTATCTGCTAAACAAGAGTTTAGTTTAACTGTAGCTGTGTTTAATAAATCTTGTGTTTCTTTATGTTTTGCTTCTAATGCAGCGTATTCTTTTTTAGATACACATGAGCTTAGTAACAGTAGTGCACTTGCACTAAATAATATTAGTTTCTTCATAATTTATGGATTGAATAAAATTAAATTTATACACACCAAAAGTATAAATATTTAAAATGTTAAAATTAGGTTTAACAAAACTTTTGCTAAAAGATTTAAAGTTTTGAAAAAGTAGATCTCTTTTTAATGAAATATTGATAAACAATAGATTTTATAGAGAAATATCCTGCTTGTTGGGTTAAGTTTTTACGTTGCCTTAAAAGAGTTTTTAATTTGGCATAAAATGAAAAATGAGCTTTTAAAACGGCTAAGAAATGATTAAACTTTAGTTGTAATAAGAATCTTAATCCGGCAATACCATCCAAAATTAATCTAACTAAGATTATCAAAAACAAATTTCCTTTAGCGTTTTTGGTTAAAGTAAATAAACTATTTCTAAAATTTAGATACGTTTTTTTAGGATTTGCTGCGCTTAACGTTGCACCGCCAACATGATACACAGTGCTTCCTGAAACATATTTTGTTTTGTAGTTTAAATTAAATGCACGCCAACATAGATCAATTTCTTCTTGATGGGCAAAAAAGCTTTCGTCAAAACCATTTAATTGTTTAAAAACTTCTTTTCTTATAAAAAAGCAGGCGCCAGATGCCCAAAAAATGTTTTTGCTTTGATATTGATTTGTGTCAACTTCTATAGTATCAAAAATACGACCTCTACAAAAGGGATAGCCGTATTTATCAATAAAACCACCAGCAGCGCCAGCATATTCAAATTTAGTTTTGTCTTTGTAATCTAAAATTTTTGGCTGAATAATTGCTGTTTCAGTTTCAGTGTTAAAAGTGTCAAGTATTGGGTCAAGCCAATTTGGAGTGACTTCAATGTCGCTGTTAAGAAGACAGAAAATATCTTCGTCTACAAATTGTAATGCATCATTGTAGCCTTTAGCGTATCCACCATTAATTTTGTTTTCTATGATTTTTACATTAGGAAACTGATCTTTTACAAAAGCAATAGAACTATCAGTAGAAGCATTATCTGCTACATAAATAGTTGCGTCTTTAGAATAATCAATAACAGAAGGCAAAAACAGCTCTAAAAGTGCTTTTCCGTTCCAATTTAATATGACAACTGCTATTTTCAATATTTGTTGATGTGTTTATTTGTTTTCTAATACAGCCAACTGCGTACTGTTTACTGCTGACTATATTCTGGAATATCTCTTAAAAACTGATAGTGTTCAGCCTCAAAATCCATTTTGCAATAATAATGATTTATACCATTGGTCACCATTAAATAGTCTGCATTTAGCGTTAAGTTATAACGCGCAATTTGATCAAAAGTATCTTGGCTTATTTTAATCTTAGGCGCTTTACATTCAACAATCAACTTAATGCTTCCGTCGGTGTTAAAAACAACAATGTCGTAACGCTTTTTTAAGTCGTTTACCTTCAGTTCTTTTTCAACATTAATTAAAGAAATCGGGTAATTTTTAACGTCAATTAAATAATGAATACAATGCTGTCTTACCCATTCTTCAGGTTGTAAAACGATAAATTTTTTACGTATCACATCAAAGATAGATACTTTATTTTCGCTATTTTTGAAACGAAACGAAAACTTTGGAAAATTGAGGTCTAGCATTAACGCTGTTTAATTTATTTCAAAGTTAAGGTACAATAATAAAAAAGCAAATTCCATGTCATGTTTTTGGAATTTTAAACTTGCAATTTTAAGCTTGTGGACGACGTCAAACAACTGGTAACAGATATAAAAAACGGAAATATCAAACCCATTTATTTACTAATGGGTGAAGAGCCTTATTATATTGATAAAATTTCAGAATTTATAGAACAAACTGTTCTTGCAGAAGAAGAACGTGGTTTTAACCAGATGATTTTGTACGGTCGTGATGTAGCAGTAGAAGATATTGTGAGCAATGCAAAGCGTTTTCCTATGATGGCAGAACGCCAAGTGGTTATTGTAAAAGAAGCGCAAGATTTATCACGTACGTTTGATAAGTTGGATGATTATGCTAAAAACCCGCAGCCATCAACCGTTTTGGTGCTTTGTTATAAATACAAAACAGTAGATAAACGTAAAGCAGTTTATAAGGCGATAAAAAAATCTGGTGTTGTTTTTGAAAGTAAAAAACTATACGATAACCAAGTACCAGATTGGATTAAACGTGTTTTATCACCTAAAGGTTACACTATTACGCCAAAAGCCTCTCAACTGTTAGTTGAATTTTTGGGGACAGATTTAGGTAAAATTAATAACGAACTTGAAAAACTTCAAATAGTTTTACCTAAAAACACACAAATTACGCCAGAGCATATCGAAGAAAATATTGGGATTAGTAAGGATTACAACAATTTTGAGCTTAGAAAAGCAATAGGTGCAAGAGATAGCGTAAAAGCATTTAAAATTGTACAATACTTTGCAGATAATCCAAAGGATAATCCAATGGTTGTTACGGTTGCTTTGCTCTTTAATTTCTTTTCTCAATTACTACAACTACACGGAATGAAAGATAGAAATCCGCGTAGTGTGGCAAGTGCATTACGAGTTAATCCTTATTTTGTAAACGAATATTTGGATGCTGCAAGAAACTTCCCAATGCGAAAAGTAAGTCAAGTAGTTGCCTTACTTAGAGAGTTTGATGTTAAAAGTAAAGGTGTAAATAGTAATGCTGTACCGCAAGGTGATTTACTAAAGGAATTATTAGTTAAGATTTTAAATTAATGAAATACTTTACTTTTATATTAATAATTTCTTTGTTTTCATGCAAAACAACACAAACCCTTCCAGATCCTTTAGAAGCTGGATGGAATGGTAAAAAAGTGTGCGAAGTGTTGCAAGATACTAAAGAGCAACGCATATTAAAGTGTACCTTTCCACCAGGTGTTGGGCATCAAAAACATTATCACAATCCACATTTTGGTTATACCTTAAAAGGAGGCACTTTTAAAATTACAGATACTTCGGGAACAAAAACTATTAAAGTGCCTACAGGAACAACTTGGAGTAAAACCAAAATAACACAGCACGAGGTATTAAATGTAGGAGATAGTACTTCTGTCTATTTAATTATAGAGTCTAAGTAATAAAGTCTTTAACATTTCACTCTGTTTTTAACACAACAAACATATTCTTTAACATTAAGTATTAAAGTCCGGTTAAACCAATTTTTATTTTCTTGTTTAGTATTCATTTTTAGTAATTTAGATACCGAAAAAGAATTATTAATCACAAAAAAACAATCAAAAATGGAAAATTTAGATAGAAAGAAAGTTGCGATTTTAGCAACCAATGGATTTGAAGAAAGCGAGTTGAAAGAACCAATGAATGCTTTAAAAGAAGCTGGTGCAGATGTACATATTGTATCAGAAAATTTAGGAAAAATTAAAGGATGGCAAGATGGAAATTGGAGTAATGAATATGAAGTAGATAAAACCATTGATGAAGCATCTCAAGAAAATTATGATGCGCTAATGTTACCAGGAGGAGTAATTAATCCAGATGTTTTAAGACGTAACGAAGATGCCATACGATTTGTAAAATCATTTTTTGCAAATAAAAAACCAGTAGGAGCTATTTGTCATGCACCATGGTTGTTAGCCGAAGCAGGTGTTTTACAAGGTAGAAAAATTACATCTTTTAATTCAATAAAAAGAGATTTGGTTAATGCAGGAGCAAAATGGGAAGATAGTGAAGTAGTAGTAGATGAAGGATTAGTAACTAGTAGAAATCCTAATGACTTACCAGCATTTAATAAAAAATTAATTGAAGAAGTTTACGAAGGTAAACATCAAATGCAAACTGCATAATAAGTAAGTAAATATCAATAAAAAAGCGAACTTTTAAGTTCGCTTTTTTTATGTCCAATAATTAAGGTTAGTAAAAGAAAGTAGTTATTTAAGGTCTTCTAATTCTAGGTTATAATCATATTGTAAATCTTCATGTAGATTTTTTACTTTCTTTTTAATTGCTAAAATATTTCTGTTGTAAAGATTGGTTAATGTCGTGTTTCTAGATATTGAAGGCGTCATAGCTTTTAATTTTTGACAGAAATATAAAAGGAGTTCGACTTCAGTTTCTTTGTTAAGCGAATACCTGATGTATTTTTTAGTATTACGTAAAATTTTGCGAACGCTTTTCTTTATGTAAAAAAAGCTATTGGTGTTAATTTGGTCAAACTGTTCATCAATTTCAGCTTTTACAGTTTCAATATAACCAGCTTCGTAATCTGCTTCAAAAAGTAAGTAGGTAAGTAGTTCTTTATTTTCTTTTTTAAATCTAGATAAACGTAGACAAAGCTCGGCAAGTTCGTCGTTAGATTTATGTTTTAATTCTTTACGTATGTTCGCAACGGTAGCAGATTTCATTTATATTTTATAGTGTTTTCTAATGGTGTTTTTAACCCTAAAAAGTCTAAAAATACCAATTAATAATATGATAGGAGCAATAGCGATTAAAACAACACCAAAGGTTTTTAAGTCTTCAAAAAGTTCAATTTTTAAAATAGTTATACCGGTACCTAAAATGACTAAAAAGGTCCTAAAATAAGCTAAAAAAGTCCTTTCGTTTGCTAGTTTAGTACGTTCTATAGCTAGCCAATCTCTTGTAGTTAGATCGTTTTTAGTAATGCTCATAATTTAATATAATTTAGGTTAAAGGTATTAAATAATTATTACTCTTTTTTTTAGCTTTAACATAATAAAAAGAATAGTTTATCACTAGTTTAACATCAAAAGGTCTTTAAAAATGTAACTTTAAGTAAACCAATTAAAATTTTAATTATGCCTTTTATTACAAATGAAAATACAGAAGAAATCGTTGATATTTTTTATGAAGATTATGGAGAAGGACAGCCAGTTATTTTAATTCATGGTTGGCCACTAAGCAGAAAATCTTGGGAACATCAAGTTTGGAAAATTGTTGAAGCAGGTTACCGTTGTATATCTTATGATAGACGTGGATTTGGGATTAGTTCTTTCCCATGGAATGGATATGATTACTCTTCATTAGCTAGTGATTTAAATGAAATTATTACACAATTAGAATTAGAAGACGCGATTATTGTTGGTTTTTCTATGGGTGGAGGAGAAGTAGTTAGATATTGTACTGATTACGGAACTGATAAAATTGCAAAAGCTGCATTAATCAGTAGTATAATTCCTTTAGTAAAACAAAAAGATGACAATCCAACTGGAGTAACAGAAAAGGATTTATTAGGAATCAAGGACGCTTTAGAAAATGACCGTGTAGGTTTTTTAAAAGAATTCTCTAAAGGATTTTATAATTATGAAGAAAATAAAGATAAAATTAGTCAAGCGCAATTAGACTATGACTTTATAGTAGCGTCTCATGCATCGCCACGTGGTACAATTGAAGCAGCCAAAGCATGGATGCATACTGACTTTAGAGACGAATTAAAAAATGTAGATGTACCAACATTAATCATTCATGGAGATACTGATAATACTGTGCCAATAGAAACTTCTGCAAAACAAGCAGCAAAAGGAATTGTAAATAATACTTTTCATATCATCAAAGATGCTCCTCATGGATTAAATATAACGCACAAAGAAGAATTGAATAATCTTTTAATTAAATTTTTAGAAGAATAAACTTAGTATATATTAAAACAAAAAGCGCATCTAATAAAGATGCGCTTTTTTTAATTAAAACTTAAAATTACCTACCTTAATTTAGGGAAATTAGTAGGATTAGACTCATGCATTACATCATAAATAGCTTCAAAAACATCTTCAACAGATGGTTTTGAAAAATAATCGCCATCTGTACCATAAGCTGGTCTATGAGGTTTTGCTGCTAATGTTTTTGGTACGCTATCTAAGTATTTAAAAGCGCCTTGTTTATTTATAATTTGATCTAAAATGTATGCAGATGCTCCGCCTGGCATATCTTCATCAATAACCATTAGGCGATTTGTTTTTGCTACACTTTTTACGATATCTTGATTTAAGTCAAAAGGCAATAAAGATTGTACATCAATAATTTCTGCATCAATACCAACTTCTAACAACTCTTTAGCTGCTTGCTCAACAATTCTTAGTGTAGAGCCATAAGAAACTAGTGTAATATCGGTTCCTTCTTTAACAGTTTCTACAACACCTAAAGGTGTTTTAAATTCACCTATATTATTTGGCATAGGTTCTTTTAAACGATATCCGTTTAGACATTCTACAATTATTGCTGGTTCATCACTTTCTAATAACGTGTTATAAAAACCAGCTGCTTTAGTCATATTTCTTGGTACTAAAACATGTACGCCTCTAACTAGATTTAAAATACCACCCATTTGTGATCCAGAATGCCAAATACCTTCTAATCTGTGTCCTCGAGTACGTACAATTAAAGGTGCTTTTTGTGTAGATTTTGTTCTGTATCTTACTGTAGCTAAATCGTCACTAATAATTTGTAGCGCATACATTATGTAGTCTAGATATTGAATTTCTGCAATAGGACGTAAACCGCGCATAGCCATACCAATACCTTGCCCTACAATTGTTGCTTCTCTAATACCAGCGTCTGCTACGCGTAATTCGCCATATTTTTCTTGTAAACCTTCTAAACCTTGGTTTACATCACCAATATTACCAGAATCTTCACCAAAAATTAATGTTTCAGGATATTTATTAAAAATAGCATCAAAATTATCACGTATTACTACACGACCATCTACTTGCTCTGGATTATCATCGTAAGTTGGTTTTACTTCTTTTACATGAATAGCAGCTGTTTCTGTTTCATTTAAAAGATCAGAGCTATATTTTGGTTGAATTTTGGCAAAGTAATTCTCTATCCAATTTAGTAATTGGTTCTTAGCTTCGCTTTCTTCAGATATTACATAACGTAAAGCTTTTCTAGCTGAAGAAATAACGTCTTTACGGTTAGGTTCTTTTATATCTTTAAGCTCGTTAGTAAGTTTTTCAATAAAAACTTTATTAGAACTAGTTGTTGCTAATTGTGTTAATAATGAAATGACTTCTGTTTTTTCTTCAAGAATTGGTTTTAAGTAGCTTGTCCAAGCTGCTTTTTTACCATCTCTTACTTGCTTTTTTATGTTCTTTTCAAGGGTTTCAAGCTCATCTTCTGTTGCAATGTTATGAGCAATCATCCATTCACGCATTTTTACGTTGCAATCATGTTCTCTTTCCCAAGACAAACGGTCTTGAGATTTGTAACGCTCATGAGACCCTGAAGTCGAGTGACCTTGAGGTTGAGTTAATTCTAGTACATGGATAAGGACAGGAACGTGCTCTTCTCTTGCAATTTTTCCTGCCATTTCATAGGTTTCGATTAGGTTAACGTAATCCCAACCTTTTACGCGTAAAATCTCATAACCTTCATTGTCTTTATCGCGTTGAAATCCTTTTAAAATTTCAGATATATTTTCTTTTGTAGTTTGATGTTTTGCATGAACAGAAATTCCGTATTCATCATCCCAAACACTAATTACCATTGGTACTTGTAAAACTCCTGCAGCATTAATGGTTTCAAAAAATAAACCTTCACTTGTACTTGCGTTACCAATGGTTCCCCAAGCAACTTCATTACCTTTATTAGAAAATTTTGCAGCATCTATACCGTCTACATTTCTGTATATTTTAGAAGCTTGTGCTAATCCTAATAATCTTGGCATTTGTCCGGCAGTAGGAGAGATATCTGAACTTGAATTTTTTTGTTTGGTTAAATCTTTCCAGTTTCCGTTTTCATCTAAGCTATGTGTGGTAAAATGTCCACCCATTTGTCTACCAGCACTCATAGGCTCTTCTTTAAGATCTGTATTAGCATACAAACCAGCAAAAAATTGTTCTATGTTTAGCTCTCCGATAGCCATCATAAATGTTTGGTCACGATAGTATCCAGATCTAAAATCACCATTTTTAAAAGCTTTAGCTAATGCTAGTTGAGGTACTTCTTTACCGTCACCAAAAATCCCGAATTTTGCTTTACCAGTCAACACTTCTCTACGACCAAGTAAGCTACATTCTCTACTGGTTACAGCTACTTTATAATCGTTAAGGACTTCTGTTTTAAAGTCTTCAAAAGAAAGGTCTTTTTTTGTGTTAGTTTTTGCTTGCATAATATAGGAATAAGTTACTTGCAAAAATAGGTATTAAATCTGATTTTTGCAATGTGTGATTATCTTAAAATAATACGAAAAATTAAATTAAATAAGTAAAATTTTGTTAATTTCTTATTATTTAAAAGAAATATCAATTTTGGTTAAGAATTTTTTAATATCTAAAAACTTCAAATAAGTTATTTTTTAATACCATCTTCTTGTAAATAAACCTAATAAAGTTTGAGGAGAAAGTGTGACGATAAAACGTATTTTTTGGTCGTAGTTTGGTTGACCAATTTCCCAACCTAAATTAGAATAAACAGGAAGGTATATTTCAAAATAATCTTCTACAAGATTTAGTCGTATACCAGAATCGTAAACAAATTTAGGGCTCAAGTTTTGGCTTTTTATAACTCCAACATCTCCATACGCCATTATATAACGCCATATTGTAGCACTTGTGTTTACAGTAGTAATCCATTGATTGGCATAGGGTTGCTCTAATTTTGATTTAAATCCTCCTTCAGCAATAATTAACTGCTGGCTTAATAAGCCTTGTTCTTCACTACGTCCTAAATAATCATAATCAAATAGGTAATCTGTAGGTCTGTCTAAAGCAAAGCTAAAAAAGTCAGAATCTTGATAAGTTTGATTATACAAGAAAATACCAGAGAAAACCCTTAAATTAAATTGATTGTTTTTTTCGGTAAGTGTTCTAAATTCTAGTGTAGTTGATGCTTTACCAAAATCTTTAGAGAGTTGTAAGTCTATGTTGAAGTATTTTGTTTCTTTTAAATTTCTATCGTTTATACTATACCTAGCATTAAAAATTCCATATTTTGGCTCTCCATCGGTTTCAAATTCGCCTGTTGGATCAACTTCTCGGTCAATATTCACATATCTAAAATTTAGATATTCTCTTTTATTATCTCTTAAGTTTTTATGGTCTCTAAATATAAAATCTATATAAGGAGTAAAGCTTGTATATGATAAATTTGGTGCATAATTGTAGTAATTACCAGATATACCATAACGTGTCCTGAAGTTATTAGAGTTTTCTGGTCTTGCAGAATACGATACAGATGCACTACCGACTAATTGTTTACTTTTTATACCAAACTTTGGGCTTATTTTGTAATTAAGTCTTTTGCTTAATAAGGTTTTGTTATAAAGTTTTAATCCAGGTGAAAGACCATCATAAAAATTATACTCAAACTCTGGCATAAAAAAGACTTGGCTATAATTAGGGTCTTCTATATCTTTAAATAGTCTAAACTGTAATGGTTTATTGGTTAAGAAAAAACCATCAAGTTTTTTAAAATTATTACGTTGATTAAATTCTGGCGCAACATTATCATAGTTTAAAGCTAATTGATCAGCTTCAGTTTTTTCTACTTTTATTTTTTTTGTGCCTTTAAAACCTTCAATCCATTGTTTAGAAATTACCGTATCATTTTTTAGTTTAAACAAGGCAATTGGCATTGTGTTGTCACGAATGTTTTTTATTGTAATTTCTAAAGAGTCTTCAGTTTTTTTAACTCTTTTTATACGATAATCTATTTTTTTACTTGTAGAGACATAATCTTCAAAAAACCAATCTAAATTTTTGTAAGTCTTATTTCTAATAAAATCCTCGAAATCTAAAGCAGAAATTGGTTTCATTTTTCTAGTTTTCACAAACTCAGAAATACTATTTTCAATGGTTTTATTTCCTATATAGTCATCTAAATAATTAAGTCCAACAGCTGCTTTGTACTTATTAGATATGTTTTTATTAAACTTAAGTAAGCTGTCTTTAGGCATATCTAGTGGTTGATCTAGATTGGTACGTGCCATGTGCATGTATAAAAATGGATATTGGTCATTAAACTCTAAATCTGATGCATGAAAAGCACGTACGCCCCAAATATTAGCTAGCTTACCAAGTATTTTTTGATTTGGATAGTTTTCTTCTACGTATTTCATTAAATAGTAAATCTGAATGCCATCCAAAATCCATTGATCTTTTCTTGGGTTGATTAGCAATGTGTTTTCTAAGTAGCTTCTTAGTGCTGTTTTTAAGATTTTTAGTTCGTACTGAAATGTATCGTCAAACGGTCTTATAAAATCTGGTAATAAGTTAAGACCGTAAATTGGATCTTTTTTATAATCTATCCAGGTTAATAACATTTTTTCGTGAGGATACTCACCCAAGTTTTTATTAATAAATTGAGTTACTCTATCAGTAACAATAGCAACTTCAGCAGGATCTAAATCTTCAGTGTCAATATTAGATTTGATGTTAAAAAAGTCTGTTTCTACCGTTTTGTAATCATTGTTTTTAACTAAAGAAAACTTGGTCGTTAAAACATCTTTTCCTTGCAAAACAGTAGTAACATTGTCTCCTCTTGTTGTATTTTTTAAGGTGTTTAATTCAGATATAGGAGTAAAGGATTTTGGGTAGGTTACTGTTAGATTAACATCAGATTTTGGTAAGTATAAATCGTCTAAATCTTTATTGCTGTAATAATGCCATTTACCATCAAAAATAGCAGGAGTAATATACCAAAAACGTAAATTATATTGACCATCATCTGTTACACCATAGCGTGTAAATTTATTGTTTGGTATTTGTACAATGTAGTTTAAAGTTAAATTATAACTGCTTTTAGGTTGTAACGGCTCTTTTAAAGCAACTTTAATAACATCTATATGTTTCTTATCTAAACGGTCAAAAAATAAGGCATTATTATCTTGGCTTATGCTTGTTAGGGCAGTGTAGCCTCTATCTTCGTTTTTAGCAAAGTGAAAAACGGTTTTAAACTCGTCTGCAAAACGCTCGGCTAATGGAGATGTTTTGGAAGAATAACTATGACTCCAATCGTTAAGATAAATAGTATCTAAAACCTTGTTAGAATTATTATAATAAGTAATGTTTTGAGTTATTGCAATACTGTGATTGTTTGTGTCAAACACAGCATTAATGTCCATTTTATTTTGGCTTAGCGCCGAAATGGAAAACAGGCAAATTATGATGAAAGTGTATTTAAATTTCAATTTTCTTTTTAATAGCTTTTAAAAGTTATAGCAATACTTTTTTCCTTGAAAATAATGTTTTCAAATTTAAAAATGTACAGCGAACAACAATTTTTTTTTAAAATTATAACGAAAGAAAATCAATATTGTTTTAATTGATTGAAAATGTTTGTTTTAGAGATTTTCTCTAGTCCTTGTATATAGAATACGAAATTAATACACTATTGGTTTCATCTTTTAATGATAATTGACCATTATGGTCTAAAACAAATTGCCAACCAAAAGGTTCTTTTTCAACTCTGTAATATTTAATGTTGTTAGAAGTTTTTACAAGCTTTAATTTTTGAATTCTTTTATGTTTTCTATAGTATAAGTTATTATCACTCATTTTTACAAATTCAAAATAACCATCTTCTTTCTTAGTTTTAAAAGATTCAAGTTGCCATTTGCCTATAACTTCAATTTCTTTTAGTTTTTGAAGTTTAAGTTGGTATATAAAAGCGTCATATAAGTCTTTACTTACTGTGTTGCTATTTATTTTATTTAGTTTTTCTAGTAATGATTGATGTTTATTGCTTTCGCCATAAACAGAGTAGTTATAAAATGTTAATGAAATCCCTTCTAACTGATAAGCTGGATATTGAATTAACTTTTGATGACCTCTTGCATTAGCGCAAGTTTTTATAATTGGCCAATATGCAATCTGTGAAGGTCCAAAATAATTATGAATATGGTGCATTTCTACAACACTATTATTATGAAGATAGTGTTCTAAGCCATGAATTTCAATCATTAACGCAGACTTAATCATGTGCGTAATGGTTAGAGAATCGTGTTGTTTTGCTATGTAATTATCTTTATATAATGCGTTCTGATCTAGGTCTAAAAGATCTTTCCAATAGTCTTCTATATCTTGATCTGTTTTTAGTGAGGATATTTCCTCCTTATATTTAGATAAAAGTGTTTTTTTAGCACAAGAAGTAAATAAAACTAAAGTAGTGAGCAACACATAAAAAGACTTCATTTTAAAAACATTACAATTCAAACCAATCTTTAATTTTAGTTGTTTGCTTTGGTATGTATGTTTTATGAATAAACTCGTTATTAGCTTTGTTGTATTCATAGTCTTTAGCCCATTCTTTGTGGTTTTTGGCTAAAGCTTCTATGCTTTCGCATACATAATCTACTTCAGCACAAGTGGTTGTTGGGTGAATAGACATACGTATCCAACCTGGTTTTTGAGATAAGTCACCAGCTGTAATTTCACAAGTTAAAGAATGAGATTTTTCTTTGTCTACGTGTAATAAGTAATGACCGTAAGTACCTGCACAACTGCATCCGCCACGTGTTTGTATTCCAAATTTGTCATTCAATAATTTTACACCTAAATTGAAGTGTAAATCTTCAATATAGAATGAAAACACGCCTAATCTATCTTCATGCTCTGCAGCTAAAACATGTAAATTTTCAATTTTTTTTAAACTTTTAAAGATATGATGTGACATTTCGTGTTCTCTATCTAAAATATTTTTTACGCCCATTTGGTCTTTTAGCTTTATAGCTAAAGCCGTTTTAATAGTTTGTAAAAAACCTGGCGTACCACCATCTTCACGGTCTTCGATACTATCAATATACTTATGTTCTCCCCAAGGATTTGTCCAGCTTACAGTACCGCCACCAGGACAATCGGGAATCATATTTTTGTATAATTTTTTATTGAAAACCAAAACACCAGATGTTCCAGGTCCGCCTAAGAATTTATGAGGAGAGAAAAATACAGCGTCTAAATAAGCGTCTTCATCTTCTGGATGCATATTAATATCTACATAAGGTGCAGCACACGCAAAATCTACAAAACAAACACCACCATGTTGATGCATTGTTTTAGCAATGTCGTGATAAGGTGTTTTTAAACCAGTAACGTTAGATGCGGCAGTTACAGAAGCGATTTTTAATGGATAGTCTTTGTATTGTTCAAGTAAGATTTCAAGGTTTTTCATGCAGAATAAACCATCTTCTCCTGCAGGAATAACTTCAACTTTTGCCATAGTTTCTAACCATGAAGTTTGGTTAGAGTGATGCTCCATATGTGTAACAAACACAACAGGTCTTATCTCGTTTGGTATTTTAGTGTATTTGCTTAAATTTTCAGGGACTTTTAGTCCTAAAATACGTTGAAACTTATTGACAACGCTTGTCATACCATTTCCAGCAACAATTAAAACATCATCTTTATTACTGTTTACATGTCCCTTAATGATTTGTCTTGCTTTATGATAAGCATTAGTCATTGCGGTACCAGATACTGTAGTTTCTGTATGTGTATTAGCTACAAAAGGACCAAAATGGTTGATTATCTTTTCTTCGATTGGTCTGTACAATCTACCAGAAGCTGTCCAATCTGTATAAACCATTTTTTGTGTTCCGTAAGGTGATTCAAATTCTTGGTCTATTCCTATAATATGTTTTCTAAACTGAGAGAAATAAGTTTCTAGTTTAGAAGTTTCGGTTCTTTTAGCGTTTGTTGTGTACATAACCTGAAAATTTTAAGCTATAATATACTAAATATTAGCAATTTCTTTAATTTCTGAAATGATTTTTTCTGCCAAAGTATCTGCTGCTTCTTGAGATTTAGCTTCGGTATATATTCTAATAATGGGTTCTGTGTTACTTTTTCTTAGATGAGCCCAACTTTCAGCAAAGTCAATTTTTACACCATCAATAGTGGTTAAATTTTCATTACTGTATTTTTCTTCCATTGCTTTTAAAATAGCATCAACATCTAAAGTAGGCGTTAATTCTATCTTTTTCTTACTCATAAAGTAGCTAGTGTAAGTTTTTCTAAGTTCGCTAACACTCATTTTTTTATCAGCTAAAAGACTTAAAAATAAAGCTACTCCAACTAAAGCATCACGACCGTAATGAGAAGCTGGATAGATAATTCCGCCATTACCTTCGCCACCAATAACGGCGTTGTTTTTCTTCATTAATTCAACCACATTTACTTCTCCAACAGCAGAAGCTTCATAAGTTCCGCCATGCTTTTCGGTAACATCTCTTAAGGCTCTAGTCGAGCTCATGTTACTTACAGTATTTCCAGGTGTTTGGCTTAAAACCCAGTCTGCACAAGCAACAAGGGTATATTCTTCACCAAACATATTTCCGTTTTCATCCATAAACGCTAAACGATCTACATCTGGATCTACAACAATACCAAAGTCTGCATTATGTTTTTTTACAGCATTACTTAAATCGCCTAAATGTTCCTTTAAAGGTTCTGGATTATGCGGAAAATGACCTGTTGGATCACAATATAATTTAATGGCTTCTACACCTAAATGTTCTAAAAGTAAAGGAATAGCAATACCGCCAGTACTATTTACACCATCAACAACAACCTTAAAATTAGCGTCTTCTATTGCTTTTTTATTCACTAAATCTAAAGCTAACACTTCCTCAACATGCAAATCAAAGTAAGCGTCGTTTTTAGTAATTTCACCTAAATCATCAACTTCTGCAAACGTCATGTTATCAGACTCGGCAATTTCTAATATTTTTTGGCCTTCTTTACCATTTAAAAATTCACCTTTCGCGTTAAGCAACTTTAGAGCATTCCATTGTTTTGGGTTATGACTTGCAGTTAAAATAATGCCGCCATCTGCGTGTTCCATTGGTACGGCAAGTTCTACAGTTGGTGTTGTAGATAATCCTAAATCAACCACGTTAATACCTAAACCTACAAGTGTATTCATTACTAAATTTTGAATCATATCGCCCGACAAACGCGCATCGCGACCAACTACAACTTTATAATCTGTTTTATCGCGTTGTTGTTTAAGCCAAGTCCCGTAAGCCGAAGCAAATTTTACTGCATCAATTGGAGTTAAGTTGTCTCCAACGTTACCGCCAATAGTTCCTCTAATTCCTGATATAGATTTTATAAGTGTCATTCTCTAAATTTGTTTTTCAGTTTTAAAAAATAAGTCTCAAAATATCTGTAAGACAAATGCGCCATAAAAATGGTTAATGCAAAGGTCAAAATATTAATTAAAATAATGGTCATGTTATCACTAAATGTTTTTAACCATTCTATTTTTAAAAATAGAAAGACGACTATGTTTAAAGCAATAACGTGAAACATGTAAATTCCGTAAGAAATCTGTCCAAAATAATTTAGCATTCGGTTTCTAATCTCTACACCTTTATTATTATGTGCAATGGTATGAATAAAACTTCCAAAAAGTACCATTGTTACTAGGTTGAAAAGAAAAACAGATTCAAACTCAAATAAAGACGTTGTAAAATACAAGACTGTTAAAATGGTTATTAAAACAGGAAAAATCACGTTTTTCTTTAAAAATTCTAACTGTTTTTTGTCTTCAAGTATGGCGACAATTCCACCAAAAAATAAGAAGAAAAATACCATGATGTATTCCTGTAAGACATTAAAAAAATCAAGATGAAATACAATAAAATAAACGGTTGTTAATATTAAAAGCGTTTGTAATATTCGATGTTTATTGATGATAAAAAGTAAAGGCGCAACGATAATGTAAAACTGTTCTTCAATACCAATAGACCATAACACTTCAAGAATTCCGCCAGGCATATATAGTTTTGACATCACGTTTGGTAGAAAAAATGTACCTAATAAAACCGCATTGCTTAGGTTGTAATTATTTTCAAAAGGAATACCTAAAACAGGTAATATTTGCCAATAAAACACAAAACCGAAAATAAGAATAAGATAATATAAAGGAAAGATCCTTAAAATACGTCTTATGTAAAATTTTCTAATCGAAAATCGGTCACGTAACTTATCGGTATAAATTATTTTAATAATTAAAAAACCACTTAAAACAAAAAACATGTAGACAGCTTCAACACCGCGATTAAAAATTGGTGCGTCTAAAAAATACGGAAGACCTTGATTACGACATAATTGCGGCAAGTGAAAAATTATCACTAAACTGGCTAATATAAATCGTAAAACATCTAAGTTTGGTAATCTGTTCAAATCTCTTAATTAAAAGGCTAAAAATACATATATTTATTGAATGAACTACTTAGCGCATATCTACCTTTCTGGAAACAACAAAATGGTCACAATTGGTAACTTTATTGCTGATGGAATACGTGGGAAGAAGTATAAAACATACCCGATAGAAGTTCAAAAAGGTATATTATTACACCGTCAAATCGATACCTTTACAGATGCGCATCCGACCGTTAGACAAAGCACCAAAAAGCTTCATAAAAATTACGGACATTATTCTGGCATCATTGTAGACATTTTATATGATCATTTTTTAGCCAAAAACTGGTCAAAATATTCTGATGTGCTTTTAGAAGATTATGCCGAAAATTTTTATCAAATTTTAACCGAAAATATTGAAATTTTGCCACAGCGCATCTTAAAAATGATGCCACATTTAATTTCAGGAAATTGGCTGCTAAGTTACGCGACAAAAGAAGGCATAGCAAAAGTATTAGACGGAATGAATAAGCGAACCAAAAACCGATCACAAATGAATTTAGCCACAAAAGAACTTGATTTATTTTATGACGAATTTGAAGCCGAATTCACCTCTTTTTTTGAGGAGCTAATCGCATTTTCAGAAGAAAAACTAATCCAAATCAACCAAGAATTATCATGAAACATAGGTTACTTTTAATAATTGTTTTCCTTTCATTTTTCAATTGTAAAGAAGATAAAAAAAATACCAAAGAAGGTGTAATTGCAGATAAAGCCATGATCGTTTCAGCAAGAGCTGAAGCTTCAAAAATAGGAGTAGAGATTCTTAAAAAAGGCGGAAACGCTTTTGATGCTATGGTAGCAACAGATTTAGCTTTAGCGGTATGTTACCCTTATGCTGGAAATATTGGTGGTGGCGGATTTATGGTTTACCGACTAGAAAATGGTGACATTGGTGCGTTAGATTATCGCGAAAAAGCGCCACTTGCAGCTACAAAACAAATGTATTTGGATAGTATGGGTAATGTCGTCCCTAATTTAAGTACAAAAGGCGGATTGGCTGTTGGCGTGCCTGGTACTGTTGCTGGTTTATTTGCAGTACACGACAAGTTTGGAAGTTTGCCTATTCAGACCATTATGCAACCTGTGATAGATTTGGCTAATCGTGGTTTTGTTGTCACTAAAAAGCAACAAGCTGTTTTAGATGAAAAACGAAAAGATTTTCTTGAAGTTAACAAAGATACCATTCTGTTTGCTAAACAATGGAAAGCTGGTGATACGATTAAAAACAAACAAATGGCAAAAACATTGGTTAAAATTATGATAGATGGTCGTGATGCCTTTTACAAAGGTGAAATTGCAGATTCTATAGCAAATTTCATCCAAAGAAATGGAGGAATCATCACCAAAGAAGATCTTGTAAAGTATGAAGCCAAATGGCGAGATCCAATTACATTTACTTATGATGATTTAAAGATTATTTCTATGTCACCGCCATCAAGTGGTGGAATTTGTTTAGCTCAAATAATGAAACAAATTGAACCTTATGAATTAGACGAATTTGGACATAATTCACTTAAAGCAATTCAGGTAATTACAGAAGCCGAAAGACGTGCGTATGCCGATAGAAGTTTTTATTTAGGAGATCCTGATTTTGTAAACATTCCGCAAGACCAATTAATTAGCGAAAGTTACGCATCTAATAGGATGAAAGATTTTAGTTTTGAGTCAGCAACGCCTTCAGCTAAAATAAATCATGGAGATGTTCAGATTGTTGAAAGTGATGAAACTACACATTATTCAATTGTCGATCAATTTGGTAATGCAGTTGCGGTAACCACAACATTAAACTCTGGTTATGGGTCTAAATTGTATTCAGAAGGATTAGGTTTCTTTTTTAATAACGAAATGGATGATTTTTCAAGTAAACCAGGCGAACCAAATGTATACGGATTAATTGGAGCAGAAGCAAATAGTATCTTACCAGAAAAACGTATGCTAAGCTCTATGACTCCAACTATTGTAGAAAAGGATGGACAATTATACATGGTTGTTGGTACACCTGGCGGATCTACTATTATTACAAGTGTAATGCAAGCTATAATTAATGTGCATGAATTTGACATGAGTATGCAAGAAGCAGTAGAAGCGCCTAGATTTCATCATCAATGGTTACCTGACGAAATTAGAGTAGAGCCAAACGCTTTTAATGAAGAGTTGACTAATACATTAGAAGAAAAAGGGTATATTATAAACACAAATCGTACACCTGTAATTGGTAAAGTAGATGCTATTTTAGTAAAAGAAAACGGGCAATTAGAAGGTGGCGCAGATCCAAGAGGAGACGATACCGCAGTTGGATTTTAAATGAATAATTATGGCAATAAAAGCAAAGAAAATATTTAAAATAATTTTAGGAGTAATTATCTTTTTTACACTACCATCATTACTGTTTTTTGGGTTTGTATACTTTAAGTATGCAGAAGATTTACCTCAAATAAACCCAACAGAAAAAGCTGATAGTTTAGCTAATAAAATGTTAGAAGCTTTAGATTATGAGGCTTATAAAAACACTGATTATATCGAGTTTACTTTTAAACAAAGACACAAGTACCAATGGAACAAATTAGAAAATACTTGTAATGTATTTTGGAGTCATTTTAAAGTAGAGTTAGATTTAAATAACAAAAGTAACTCCAAAGTATTTGTGCAAGATCAAGCTTATAATGGCGTAGAAAAAGAGAAATACGTACAAAAAGCAATAGATTATTTTAATAATGATACGTTTTGGTTAGTAGCGCCATATAAAGTTTTTGATTCTGGAACAAAACGAAGTATTGCCAAAAACGAAGACGGAGAAGAAGGTTTATTAATTACTTACACAAAAGGCGGAAGTACACCAGGCGATTCTTATTTATGGCATTTAGACGAGAATTATAAACCTAAAAGCTTTCAAATGTGGGTAGATATTTTGCCAATTGGCGGTTTAGAAGCAACATGGAGCGACTGGAAAACTACCGAAACTAATGCGCAATTACCAACCTTTCATAAATTTATGTTTTTAGGTTTAGAGTTGGATGATATTAAAACTTCGAGGTCAGAATAAAAACACGAATTATCACTAATATGTTTGGCAAATAATTAATAAGAAAACAAAGTTTAACTACATAATTATAGTTTTGCTAACTGCTAACTGCTAACTGCTAACTGCTAACTACTAACTATTTCTTTTTCTGCCCAACAAACTGTTGTTCTTTCAGTTTAAATAAGACGTTAAACGTCGTTAAACTACCATAAATACGTGTAATATATTGCTGTAAATCTATTTTTTCTTGTTCTTCAAGATTACTAGAATTTATTTTTTGTTCCATAACGCGCAAACGATCACGAACCATTGTAATCTTATGAAAAAAGTCTTCAATTTTTATTTCTTTACTTTTTAGGTTTTGGTCTGCTGGTTTTAGTTCCATAATACCGCCTTTCCATTTGTCGCCAATATGCACAACTTCAGAAACATCACTGTATTTTTTTAAGATACTTACCAAGCTACTTTCAATATCAAAAAAGCTAACAGTATCTACCTCGTTTTCGGCAGCTTCAATAGTTTCAAAATCATCGTCTAATGGTATGGTTTCTAAACCGTTTTCAATAAATGTTACCCAATATTGTTGACTGTCTACATTGGTAATAACGCCTTTTCCGTATGATGTATGATTAATTCTTGATCCTATTCCTAAAAGTTTCATTAGTATCTGTTTTTTAATTTCCGTGACAACGAAAATATAAAAAATCATAAAGACTTCATTAAGAAAATGATAACTAATTGCACTTCAAAAAGATTGATAAAAACCGTATCTTTGCAACTTTGCCAATTCACAGATATTTGCTAAAAATTGCTATGACAAATTTTGAAGAAAACATTGAAGTTAAAGGCGCAAGAGCACATAACTTAAAAAATATAGACGTTACCATTCCGCGAGAAAAACTAGTTGTGATTACCGGTTTGTCAGGAAGCGGAAAATCGTCTTTAGCGTTTGATACCATTTATGCCGAAGGACAACGTCGTTATATTGAAACATTTTCGGCGTACGCCAGACAATTTTTAGGCGGATTAGAACGACCAGATGTAGATAAAATTGATGGTTTATCACCAGTTATCGCAATTGAACAAAAAACAACCAGCAAATCACCACGATCTACCGTTGGTACGATTACCGAGATTTACGACTTTTTACGACTCTTATTTGCAAGAGGTAGCGATGCTTACAGTTACAATACTGGCGAAAAAATGGTGAGTTACAGTGATGAGCAAATCAAAAAATTAATTACCGAAAGTTACAAAGGTAAGCGCATTAACGTGTTAGCACCAGTAATTAGATCTAGAAAAGGACATTATCGCGAGTTGTTTGAGCAAATTGCAAAACAAGGTTTTGTAAAGGTAAGAACAGATGGCGAAATTAGAGATTTAGTTAAAGGCATGAAACTAGATCGTTACAAAACACATGATATAGAAATTGTTATAGATCGCCTTAAGATAGATGAAAATGTAGATAACGATAAACGTTTAACTGAGACAATTAATACAGCAATGTATCATGGAGATGACGTGTTAATGGTGATTGATCAAGATACGCAAGAAGCACGTTATTTTAGCCGAAATTTGATGTGTCCAAGTTCAGGGATTTCTTATCCAAATCCAGAACCTAACAACTTTTCTTTTAACTCGCCAAAAGGTGCTTGTCCTAAATGTAACGGTATTGGAACCTTGTATCAAGTTAACGAGAAAAAAATAATTCCGGATGATTCTTTATCCATAAAAGCTGGTGCATTAGCGCCACATGGACCAGAAAAAAAGAGCTGGATTTTTAAGCAATTTGAAACTATTGCACAACGCTATAATTTTAAATTAACAGATCCATACAAGTCTATTCCTGACGAAGCAAAGCAGGTGATTTTATATGGCGGAAATGAGAAGTTTTCTGTTGAAAGTAAAACATTAGGTATTACCAGAGATTATAAAATAGATTTTGAAGGTGTCGCTAATTTTATTGAAAACCAGTACAATACAGCAGAGTCAACATCTTTAAAACGTTGGGCAAAAGAATATATGGACAAAATTGAATGTCCAGAATGTGAAGGCAGCAGATTGCGTAAAGAGTCGCTTTATTTTAAAGTAAACGAAAAAAATATTGCCGAACTAGCCAATATGGACATTAGCGAGCTTTCTGCTTGGTTTGGCGATTTAGAACAACATTTAAGCAAAACGCAACTAAAAATAGCAGAAGAAATTATTAAGGAAATTCGTGCCAGAATTCAATTTTTATTAGATGTAGGATTAGATTATTTGTCGTTAAACCGAAGTTCAAAATCCTTATCTGGTGGAGAAGCACAACGCATTAGGTTAGCAACACAAATAGGATCGCAGTTAGTTGGCGTGTTATATATTTTAGACGAACCTAGTATTGGCTTACATCAACGTGATAACGAAAAGCTAATTAACAGTTTGGTGTCTTTGCGTGATATTGGTAATTCGGTAATAGTTGTAGAGCACGATAAAGATATGATAGAACGTGCTGATCACGTCATAGATATAGGTCCGCGTGCAGGAAAACATGGAGGAGAAATTATAAGTGAAGGCACGCCAAAAGCGTTATTAAAAGGTAACACCATTACAGCGCAATACCTTAATGGTAAAATGGAAATAGAAATCCCAAAAAAGCGTCGTGAAGGTAACGGTAAGTTTTTAGAGCTTAAAGGCTGTACTGGTAATAACTTAAAGAACGTTTCTGTAAAGTTCCCTTTAGGAAAAATGATAGGTGTTACAGGTGTTTCAGGAAGCGGAAAATCGACGTTAATTAACGAAACGTTGTATCCAATTCTAAATGCACATTACTTTAATGGTGTAAAAAAACCAATGCCTTACAAAAGCATAAAAGGTTTAGAACACATTGATAAAGTGATTGATATTAACCAGTCGCCAATTGGTCGTACACCACGAAGTAATCCAGCAACATACACCAAAACTTTTGACGAAATACGAAGTCTTTTTGCCAAAATACCAGAAGCCATGATTCGTGGTTATAAACCAGGTAGATTTAGTTTTAATGTCGCTGGTGGAAGATGCGAAACTTGTAAAGGTGGCGGATTACGAGTAATAGAAATGAACTTTTTACCAGACGTTTATGTAGAATGTGAAACGTGTCAAGGTAAACGTTTTAATCGCGAAACTTTAGAAATAAGATACAAAGGAAAAAGCATTAGTGATGTATTAGATATGACCATTAATGAAGCGGTAGACTTTTTTGAAAACATACCAAAGATTCATAAAAAACTGAAGACCATAAAAGATGTTGGATTAGGTTACATTACTTTAGGACAACAAAGTACAACGCTTTCTGGTGGAGAAGCGCAACGTATAAAATTGGCAACCGAGCTAAGTAAACGCGATACAGGAAATACTTTTTACATTTTAGATGAGCCAACAACAGGACTTCATTTTGAGGATATAAGAGTGTTAATGCAAGTGTTAAATAAATTAGCAAATAAAGGTAATACGGTGTTAATTATAGAGCATAATTTAGATGTAATTAAAACGGTAGATTATATTATAGATATTGGATATGAAGGTGGAAAAGGTGGCGGACAAGTAGTTGCTGAAGGCACACCAGAAGAAGTTGCTAAACATAAAAAAAGCCATACAGCACGTTTTTTAAAGAAAGAATTAAACTCTTAATAATAAGCTAATTACGATTTTGTTAACACATATTGGTGATTTGGATATGTAACTTTAAGTAACATTAACCATTAAAAACCAATATATTATGAGAAGTATTCTTTGGCTAGTAGCCGTAATTTGTATCATCATGTGGGTTCTTGGATTTTTCGAAATTGTTTCAGGAATGGGAACCGGAAGTTTAATACATGTGTTATTAGTAATTGCAGTAATAGCAGTGCTTTATAACATCATTTCAGGAAGAAAACCACTTTAATTTTTAGTATAAAATATTCATTTTTAGAATATTATATAAAGACTAGCAATATTGCTAGTCTTTTTTTGTTTAAAAAATGTGAATAGAACAGCTAAATCCTTTCAAATCTATTAAATTTGTTTGTTTGAATTTTTTAAAACTATAATATGAGAAAAGAACAACATCCTAAAGGTTGGAATGAAAAGAAAACAAACGACTCTTGGGCGATTTTTAAAATCATGGGCGAGTTTGTTAACGGATTTGAAAAAATGAGTGCAATAGGACCAAGTGTATCTATATTTGGATCTGCTCGTACAAAACCAGATCATAAATACTATAAATTAGCAGAAGAAGTAGCTTCAAAAATTGTTAATGCCGGTTATGGTGTAATTACTGGTGGAGGACCAGGTATTATGGAAGCAGGTAATAAAGGAGCTCATTTAGCTGGCGGAACATCTGTAGGATTAAATATAGAATTACCTTTTGAACAACATGATAATCCTTATATAGATTCTGATAAAAGCTTAGATTTTGATTACTTTTTTGTTAGAAAAGTTATGTTTGTAAAATACTCTCAAGGTTTTGTAGTTATGCCTGGTGGATTTGGAACATTAGACGAGTTATTTGAAGCAATTACTTTAATCCAAACCAATAAAATTGAAAAATTCCCGATTATATTAGTTGGTACCGAGTTTTGGGAAGGATTAATGGATTGGGTTAAAACAACACTTTTAGATAGTTTTAAAAATATTAGTCCTGGAGATATCGACTTAATACATTTAGTAGATACAGCAGATGAAGTGGTAGAAATACTAGATAAATTTTACGAAGAATATGGTTTAAGTCCAAACTTCTAAACAAACAAAAAAGGTTTTAAAAAAGAAATTTCAGAAGATAATATGATGTTATTTTCTGAAATTTTTTGTTTTACATAAACTCTTTTGGCACCTTATCTCTGTGTTTCCATCGTTTATGAGTCCATAAGTAGTATTCTGGTGCTTCGTAAATTTGTTGTTCTACTAATTCAAAAAAACGATCGGTGATTTCGTAATCTTTAAAATCATGAGGGTTTTCTGCAAGAGTAGTAATTGTGGTTTCATAATAACCTCTTTTAACACGCTTTACAGCAAAAAATACTACAGTCATATCAAGGCGTTTTGCCATTAATTCGGCACCAGTATAAACAGGAACTTTAATTCCCATAAAATTTAACCAATGGTAAGCTTTATCTGGTTTAGGACTTTGGTCTGCAGCAAAGCCATTAATAGTTAATTCGCCTTTATTTTTGGCTTTTTGTAAAACTTCAAAAGTTTCTTTAGTAGTTATTAAATAAGAGTTGTAACGTGCTCTAATACGTTTTACCAAACGGTCAAAATACTTATTGTTTAATCGTTTGTAAATAGCGTAACCAGTGTAGTTTATATAGGTTTGTAGTATAAAAATCCATTCCCAACTGGCATAATGCGCAGTCATCATTACAATACTCTTACCTTCTTTTTCGTGTTTTTTAAGCTCTTCAATATTTTTAAACGTGAAGCGTTTTTTCATTTCTTTTTCTGAAATAGTCATAGATTTTATAGCTTCAACAACCATATCACATAAATGATGATAGAATTTTTTAGTTATCGTATTAATTTCATCATCAGATTTCTCAGGAAAAACAAGTCTTAAATTTTCCTTTACGGTTTTTTTTCTGTAGCCAATAATACGGTAGATTAAAATGTACAATCCATCAGAAAATGCGTAAAGTAATCTAAAGGGTAAGATAGAGATTAACCACAAAAATGGGTAGATTAATATGTAGGCAATAAATTGCATGATGCGTTCTTAGTTTAGCTTGGCAAATATATAGTATATTTGAATGAAACTTAAATATTGAAATGGGTAATTTAGCAATTGTTACAATAATTATAATCGCTGCAAACGTCATAATTTCTTACAAAGGATTTGAAGATTATGGTTTTTTTGATAAGTATAAATTTAATGTTGGTGCCATAAAAAGAGGCGAACAATTTAGATTGTTTAGTTCTGGATTTTTACATGTAAATACCCAACATTTGTTATTTAACATGATTACGCTGTATTTTTTTGCTAACAATGTAATTGCATATGTTGGTTCACTTAAATTTATAATTATTTACATAGTTAGCTTAGTTGCTGGTGGATTATTGTCGCTATATTTTCATAAAGATGAATACCATTACAGCGCAGTAGGAGCAAGTGGAGCAGTTACAGGTATTTTATACGCTGCAATACTGCTTAATCCAGACATGAGTTTGTTTTTCTTTTTTATTCCTGTTCCAATTCCTGGTTATGTTTTTGGTATTGGATATTTATTATATTCTATCTACGGAATGAAAAAACGTATTGGTAATATTGGACATGATGCACATTTTGGAGGCGCAATTGGTGGTTATGTAACTACTTTAGTTTTTGTTCCGTACTTGTTTCAAATTAATTTAACAATGGTTGTTGTTTTAGCATTACCAATCATTTTATTGTTTGTAATGAAAAAGTTAGGCAAAATCTAAACAAAAAAACTCCGATGTTTTATCGAAGTTCTTGATTTTCCACGAAAGTGAAATAAAAATTTTAATTCGCTAATAACTCAGCAACTTTATCTTCTAAAGCTTTACCACGTAAATTTTTTGCAACAATCTTACCATCTTTATCCAAAATGTAAGTAGCAGGTATTGATCTTACACCATAAGTTTGTGCAATTGGCTCTTGCCAACCTTGTAGGTTAGATACATGTTTCCAAGTTAGCTTATCTTGCTCGATAGCTTTTAACCATCGGTCTTTTTGCTGTGCTTTATCTAAAGAAATCCCTACAATTTCTAATCCTTTTTTGTGATACTGATTATACATTCTAACCACATTTGGGTTTTCTTTTCTGCAAGGTCCGCACCAACTAGCCCAAAAATCTAAAATAGTGACTTTAGCGTCAATATCGTTAATGTTTAAAGTAGCTCCATCCGGAGTTGGCGCAGTAAAAGTTGGTGCGTAATCACCAATGTTAGTCCCAAAAACGGTAATCTCCTTTTTTTCTTCTTTACAAGAAAATAACGTCAAAACCGAAATAAATAATATTAAAGTGTTTTTCATTACAAATAAAGTTTACAACAAATATAAACTATAAAAGTTGAATAAAATATGCATATTTTTGCACTATGATATATAACGATACCATAGTAGCTTTAGCAACCGCTTCTGGCGCTGGTGCAGTTGCCATAATTAGATTATCGGGTAAGGATGCTATAAAGATAGCAGCAGATAATTTTAAGTCTGTAAAAAGCCAAAAGTCGCTTAGCGACCAAAAGACGCATACCATACATTTGGGACATATTATTGACGAAAACCGTGTGATAGATCAGGTTTTAGTATCGGTTTTTAAAAATCCAAATTCTTATACAGGAGAAGATGTAGTTGAGGTATCGTGTCATGGTTCGGTTTATATTCAACAAGAAATTATTCAGCTATTTTTAAGAAAAGGTTGCCGAATGGCCAATCCTGGCGAATTTACTTTACGTGCTTTTTTAAACGGAAAGCTAGATTTAAGCCAAGCCGAAGCTGTTGCCGATTTAATTGCAAGTGATAATGAAGCATCACATCAAATTGCAATGCAGCAAATGCGTGGCGGATTTTCTTCTGAAATAGCTAAGCTACGTGAAGAACTGTTAAATTTTGCTTCTCTAATAGAGCTTGAATTAGACTTTGCAGAAGAAGATGTAGAGTTTGCAGATCGCACACAATTTAAAGATTTGGTAGATCGTATTTCTTTCGTTTTAAAACGCTTAATAGATAGTTTTGCAGTAGGAAATGTGATTAAAAACGGAATACCAGTAGCAATTGTTGGAGAGCCAAATGTTGGTAAATCTACATTGCTTAATGCGCTTTTAAACGAAGAACGTGCCATAGTAAGTGATATAGCAGGAACAACCAGAGATACCATTGAAGATGAATTGGTGATTAACGGTATTGGTTTTAGGTTTATAGATACCGCAGGAATTAGAGATACAAAAGACGTTGTTGAAAATATTGGGATTAAAAAAACTTTTGAGAAAATAGACCAAGCGCAAGTTGTTGTTTTCTTATTTTCTGCTAACGAGTTTAAAACACAAAGCGAACGTTTGATTGTAGAGGTAGAAAAGATTAAAAACAAGTTTCCGCTTAAACCAATGTTAATTATCGCCAATAAAGTAGATCAATTATCAGAGGAAGAAAAAGAAGAAGTGTCACAATCTTTAAATACAATTCAACACATTGAAGCATTAATGATTTCGGCAAAAAATAACGAAGGTGTAGAAGATTTAAAAGATAAATTAATAGGTTTTGTTAATACTGGTGCATTAAACAATAACGAAACTATTGTCACAAACACACGTCATTATGATGCTTTATTAAAAGCTTTTGAAGAAATCCAAAAAGTAAAATACGGCTTAGAAACTGGACTTTCTGGAGATTTAATGGCAATAGACATTCGCCAAGCTTTGTATCATTTTGGAGAGATTACTGGTGAGATAACAAGTGATGATCTTTTGGGTAATATTTTTGCTAATTTCTGTATCGGGAAGTAACTTGCTTTCTTTTATTTGTTAATCCCTTGTTATTGTTTACTTTATATTATTTTATCTTCTTTTATTTGTTGCTTTTTTGCTCTTTTTTGATTAAATTTGTTGTATATCTGTTGCCTTAAATATGGATTTTTTGCCCAAATCTGTTGGCAAAAATAAAGGCGAAATGATGCACCATAACGCACCACGTTGCACCATTACGCTACATAAAGCACCATTTATGAGCAGTAATTTATTCATTCCTAAAACTTGTAAGCATTGCGGTAATGCCTTCACAGCACGTACAACAGTTACTAAATACTGTGGCGATACTTGTGCAAAAAGAGCATATAAGGCACGTAAGCGTAAAGAAAAAATCCAAGCTACTCTTACTGAAGATATGCAACAGCAAAAACAAGTTGTTGAAGTTCACAATCCTAATGCTGTAAATAACAAGGATTTTTTAAGCGTTACAGAAGCCTCACAACTTATTGGTGTGAGTAGATGGACCATTCAAAGAATGATTCAACAAGGACGTTTAAAAGCAGTTCCTTTTGGTAGAAAGCGTATTGTGGCCAGATGGCAAATAGAAAACCTCTTTAATTAATTCCATTATGAAAGTAACATTAAGACAACGCAAGAAAAACGACAAAATAAGCCTGTATTTAGATTACTATCATAAAGGTAAACGTAAAACCGAATACTTACGCTTATACCTTACACCAAATCCTAAAACCAAAACGGAAAGAGAGGTAAACAGGAAAACGAAGCAACTTGCAGAAACTATTTGTGCACAACGACAGATTGAAATTCAAAACGGTATTTATGGCTTTCAAGATATTGAAAAGCTAAAAGGCAGTTTTATTACTTATATCACAGCTTTAGCAGAAAAGAAAAATACAAGCTCTGGCAATTATGGTAATTGGAATAGTATGCTAAAACATTTAAAAAAGTTTTGTCCAACTGATGTTAGTTTTCAAGACATAGACAAATCATTTGTTGAGCGTTTCAAAGAGTATTTAGATAAAGATGCAATAAGTAGAGCAGGTAAAAAACTGTCTCAAAATTCAAAATATTCATATTTCGGAAAATTTTCAGCAGCATTAAAACAGGCGGTCAAGGATGGTATTTTAAAAGTAAATCCTGCAAATGGTGTTGAATACTTCAAACAAGGTGAACCTCAACGAGAATTTTTAACGCTTGATGAATTACAAAAGGCAGTTAATACAGAATGTGAACTGCCTATTTTAAAGAATGCTTTTATTTTTTCAGCTTTAACCGGATTACGTTGGTCAGATATTGAAAAATTGATATGGTCAGAAATCCAGCACTCTAAAGAAATGGGATATTATATCAGATTTAGACAAAAGAAAACTAAAGGTGTAGAAACCTTACCAATATCAGACCAAGCAAGAAATCTATTAGGAGAAAAAGGTAATCCAGATGATAAAGTGTTTGATGGCTTACATTATAGTGCCTGGTCTAACTTAAAGCTACAACAATGGATGATGAAAGCAGGTATTACTAAAAATATAACCTTCCATTGCGCGCGCCATACCTACGCTACCTTACAATTAACATTGGGTACAGACATATATACAGTATCAAAATTATTAGGTCATAAAGAATTACGCACTACACAGATATATGCTAAAGTAATTGACGATAAAAAGAAAGAAGCTGCTAACCGTATTCAACTGGATTTATAATGAAAGGAAGTGTATTTTCAAGTTTGGTTTCTATAACCAATGGCTTACATAGAGATAATAGACAAAAAAAGGATTTTAAATACCTACTGTCTGATTTTAAATTGAATCCAAAAGCCAATAATGCAGTTTTTAAAGTAAACTTTAAAAAGCCTTTAAATGCGAAAAAAGAATACTACCAAAAGCTAATCTTTATTGAAACAGAAAATACAGTAGCATCATTTTCAAAAGAATTTCCCGTAAATGCAACTACACCGGAAAATAAATATAGCTATACTATTCTACATAATAAATTTGATAAGTACTTAAATGACATTGCAACTTATATCAATAAGAGAGGAATAACAGCAGATTTAAATAATGATGATAATTATATCATAAACTACTTAAAAGTGTCTGCTATAAGATTGTATGCTGAACTACAAGAGCAATACGGTCAGTTTTCAGAAAACACAACATTTTCTATTTCAGAAATTGCAGAAAAATACTTTAATGATGAAACTTTTGATGTTAATGTGATAGAAAAGAGCACCACTAAAAAAGTTGCTACCAAAAAAACATCAAAAACGAAAGCAAAACCAAAGACTTCTTTCGGATATAAAAGTAATGACACTTCAACTTTGCTAACTGTGCTCAAACTGGTAAATCTAAAAATAGATTTGTTAGATAACCGTACAACTGTAGAACAGTTGCACGAACTCTTATTAGCAAAAGATTTCACAAATACAGAATCGCAAATTTATCTTCAATGCGAGACGACACAGTTTAGTTACCTTGTAACAAAACTTAAACCATTTTTTATTTATTTCAATCCTACGGCAATAGAACGTTCTGGAAAATTTGTTACCAAAACAGGTACGCTATTAAAGGCTAATAATCTTCACAAAAACAAAGTTCATAACCCAAAAGAAAAGGAAGAAATAGATAAAATTATCCAACAACTGCAATAAAAAACAGTAAGAATAGTAAGAAACCTTACTGTTGTCTTACCCTTGTTTTTCACTCTTACTAAAATCGAGAAGCCAATTTTGAACCTTTGTCCTGTTCTTGAAAACCAAGAATGACATTTGGCCAGATGTCCTCATTTATTTAAAACAAAATAAACGATGGACACAAATATCATCGAAAAGTTAGACCGCATTGAAAAACTCTTGTTAGAGCAACAAACAATGCAAAAGCAAGTATTAAACTTTAATGAAACTTGCAAGTATTTAGAATTATCCCAATCGCACTTGTATAAACTTACAAGTACGGGAACCATTCCACATTATAAACCGAATGGTAAAAAGATTTATTTCCAACGAGAAGAGTTAGACCATTGGTTACTACGTAACCGTATGGACTCAAGAGATGAAATCGAACAGCAAGCTGCCGATTACCTAATTAAGAAAGGAGCGGTGAAGTTATGACAGAAATAATCGATTTACTCTTAACGCTCTCGCAAGATGTTAAGGACTTAAAAGCACGTATCGAATTGTTGCGACAATCGAGAGCAGAAGTATTAAAGGATACGTGGATAGACAATCAAGATGTATTGCAGACTTTACATATTAGTAAGCGTACGTTGCAAACTTTAAGAACCAATGGCACTTTGCCTTACAGCAAAGTAAAAGGTAAATTTTACTATAGAGTTGCTGACATAGAGCAATTGCTTCAAGATAACTACTACAACCATAATTTCAAGCAAGATGGAAATAAGTAGAGAAGCAATTTTAGACAAAACACATTATGGCTTAAAGATTTATGCCTATGTGTTAAGACAGTATTATCCTGATACAACAGTCCTTTCCGTAAAAGGAAGGGACTGCGGGATAACTCGTAACCCATTTAATGGTGGAAAAGAAACTTTACGGATTCATATTGATGGAGTGATTGCAACCCATAGAGATACCGAACTAAAAACCTTTAACGGTGATGTATTTGAATTTGCCAAATATCATTTTAAAACTATTGATGAAGCTGATTTATTGCAGAAAATAAATGAAGCAGTACATCTGAATTTAGAAATCAAAGAAAATGACGAGTTAGAATGGTTAAACGAACCAGACGATACCTGGTATGCTTACTGTAGCTTTTTCAAAGCACCTGTTCGTAATGTATTTCCTGCGGAAACATTGCGACTGCATCAAATATTTGCATTAATCACAAGTGATAAATACAAAAGGATTACTGAAGAATTAAGAGCAATTACCAATGTAAAAGAAGCACGTAAATTCAAAGCAAATCGCTTTGATTACGTAACACTTTCAGGAATATTTGAAAAACGAGGCGATAAAAATTTGCTAAAGCATTCTAATTTATTAACCATTGATTTTGACCATTTAGAGAATCTACAAGAGTTAAGAACACAGCTCTTAAATGATGAATATTTTGAAACCGAAATGCTATTCATATCACCATCTGGCGATGGCCTAAAATGGATTATTAGAATAGATATTTCAGAAGTATCGCATTCAGAATATTTCACAGCAGTAGCAAATTACATTAAACACAATTATAACATTGAGGTTGACCAGTCAGGTAAAGACGTTTCCAGAGCGTGTTTTTTACCATATGACCCAACAGCCTTTTTACATAAAAGACATCAAGCATTATGACTAAAATATTTAACCCAAAAGATTGGTTAGAAGTTCCTAAAGAGCCAACAAAACCAAAAAGCAACACAGCAACAACTAATGTTGTTGCTGTTGCTGATAACGACATTGAATCCTACATTTCAGCAATCGAGCAATCAGGTACAGACATAACAGGAAGTTATGCCACTTGGAGAGATTTAGGCTTTGCTTTAGCAGAAGAATACAGAGAAACAGGAAGAGATTATTTCCACCGAATAAGTAAAAATTATGCAGGTTACGATGCTAAAGAGTGTGATGCACAATTCGATAAATGCTTAAACGCAAAAGGACACGGAATTACAATTGCTACCTTTTACCATTACACACATCAGTCAGGTATAAAACCGACTAAACAACAGTATAACAACGAAGTTGCAACAAACGTTGTAACTGTTGTCGATACACCCAACCAAGCAATGCCTACAATACCAGAAACGGTATATGAGAATTTGCCACAGTTTTTACAACAAGTTGTAAACCCTGCTAATGGACAGGAAGAAAAGGACATTTTATTGTTAGGCGCATTAACAGCATTTAGTGCGTGCTTTCCTAAACTCTTCGGAATCTATGACCAACGTAAAGTATTCAGCAACTTATATTTATTTGTAACCGCACCTGCTTCTGCAGGAAAAGGAAGGCTTAACCAAATTAAAAATTTGGTAGAGCCCGTTCACAAATTAAAACGAGAACAAGCCAAAGTATTAAAGCAGCAATTTCAATCAGAAACCGCTACTTACAATATGAACAAAGGCAAAGATGAAAACTTAGAAAAACCGAGTAAACCGCCAGAGCGAATGCTATTCATTCCTGCTAACAATAGTGTAACAGGCGTATATCAATTAATTTCTGATAATAAAGGCAGAGGATTAATTTTTGAAACCGAAGGCGATACGTTAGCACAAGCCTTTAAAAGCGATTATGGTAATTATTCCGATGGTTTTCGGAAAGCCTTTCATCACGAAACTATAAGCTATTATCGCAGAACGGATAGAGAATACGTAGATATTGAAAAACCCTGTTTATCAACAGTATTATCAGGTACACCTAAACAAGTGGCGACTCTAATACCCAATGCAGAAAATGGCTTATTTAGTCGCTTTATGTTTTACTATATGAATATAAAACCAACTTGGAAAAACGTGTTTCAAAATAGCAATAAAGTAGGTTTAGATGATTACTATAACCAATTAGGTAGTGAGTTTTTAGAACTGTACAAAACGCTAAAAAACAATCCAGAGATTGAAATACGATTAACCACAACTCAACAACAGCAATTCAATACCTTTTTTGAATCCTTACAGACCAAATACATCAACCTACAACCCGAAGAGTATATTGCAACAATAAGGAGATTAGGCTTAATTGCATTTAGGGTAATGATGCTATTCACAGCATTCCGCATTATGGAAGATGGTGATGTAAATGGAACTAAAGAATGTGAGGATATAGATTTTGAGAACGCTATAACCATAATTTCAATTTTAGTGAAGCACAGTAGTAAAGTATTTAATGATTTACCAATAGAGCAGAAAGCAACAAAACGTTCAAATAGAAAAGAACGCTTTTTAGAAAGTTTACCAAAACAATTTATCAGACAAGTGTATTTAGATTTAGCCACAAAACAGAACATCCCACATAAAACCGCAGAAGGATATATTACCAAATTTGTAGAAGCAGGATTAATACACAGAGAAGCACACAATAACTACTCAAATCCTGCAAAGCCGTAGTTAAGGATTTTAAGGATTTAGGGATATGATTAAATGACTTCCTCAAATCCTTAATATCCTCATTATCTGTTAATAACTACTAATATCTTTTTCTTTTCCTTTAGTTTCCTTTACTTAAATTAGACAAAATTTGACAAGTCTAAATAATTCTATTATGGAGTTTGGAGAGTACATACGCTCATTGCGTGAAAACCGCAATTTGCTATTAAGAGAAATGGCTGCAAACCTAAATATGGACGTTGCCTATTTAAGCAAAATAGAACGAGGAAATCGGATGGCAAGACGCGAACAAGTAGTTGCATTCGCTAAAGCATTAAAACAAGACGAAAACGAATTAATTAAGCTATGGATGTCCGAACAAATTGTACTAATGCTCAAAAATGAAAAAGAGAGTACGGAAATCCTCAAAATAGCTGAAGAAAAAATTAGTAAGATTGTTAAAAAGGGTAAGGATTTAAAGTAATTTATGTTTAAAGAGAATAAATATTATGGCGAGGTATGGTTTAAATCTGCAGAGGATAATAAGTGCTTTTGTGTATTAGAGTTAATTAATGATGAAGTGCACATAACGACCAATTTGTCAGAAAGATTACCTGCCTATCAAATAGAGTTAATTTATGGGGTTTTTACAGGTTTAGGCTATTTAACTTTTGTAAACTGCAAGATTAAAAACAGTAGCAATGGAATAGTAGAGACTAAAACTTATAAGCCTAAATATACGTTTGCTTGTGCATATCATTTAATTGAACCTATAGGTTTGAAAATTAATGAATTTCAAATTGACAATTTAGCAATAGTGAGTTGGGTTAGAAAAATGCATTGGTATAATTCTTTAGAAGACAAACTTGAAAAAGAGGATGACGTAGTCCACAATACGAATATTACTAAAGACTTATCTATTAAAATCACAAAATCAACATCATATACTTCTAACCACGACTTTTTTAGAATGGACAATGTTGGATATGTCGATTTTATATCAGAAAAAAAATTGAGTATTCTTGAGAGTATAGATTTATATAATTCATTTCAAAAATTATTTCATTTTTTATACGGTAAGTCTGTACAATTTAAATCTTTTAATTTTAAATGTTTAAGCTGTGGTAATTGGGCTTCGTTATATTACAAGGATGATTTCAACAAAGAAAACATATCTGGTTTTATAGCGCTTGACTATGATACTATTAAAGATGATTTGTCCAATATAATTAAGCATTGGTATAACAATGAAGGCATAAGTTATTGTGCTGATATTATTATCGAAAATTTACTCTCGGTTAAAACGAGTCATAGTAGGCGATTTACAAATTCCTATACAGCTTTCGAGGCTTATAGTTTGAAATTTGGTAATAAGATTAAGAACTCATCTTTTGCCAAAGATTTATTAGAACAAAAGCAATTATTAGTCGATATAACTAATATTCCAGAAGATGATATTAAAACATATGTATCAAAGATTGTTCGTCATCGAGATTATTTAATACATCGCACTAAAACAAAAAACAATATTTTTTCACAGTTTGAACTATTGTATATATCCTTTTTATTAGATTATTTGGTTGGTTTAGGCTTGGTGAAACAAATGGAAGTTTCTGATAAAATTATTGAAAAAATAATAGAGCGTGCTAAATCTACATACCAAGATATGCAGTCTGTAAATAGACTACTAAACAAAGATTTATTAGTTGATAACAATAATAAAGTTCAACCTTCTATGTAAAATTACAATATAATTTCATTTATGCAAGAACACCTCAAAACCAACATACTTAATTTTAAATGGCCTAATAGTGCGCCTACAATATTTTTATCATTAGAGGATATTGAAGGCAGTCATCCCATTCATAAATCTAAATTTTCAAGACAGATTAAAGAGGTGTTTCCAGACACAGACCTATCTAATACAGACCAAATATTTACAACATTTACAACAGAAACACCTAATGCACCAAGCATTAAGCTGAATTTAGTAAATGGTAGAGAATTGAGAATATATAAACAATACCTTAAACACCAATTAAGAAGCTATTTTCAATCAAAAGACTATATAGTAGTAAAAAACTTTGTTGGTGATGTACAAGTGTGGATGCCTTCTCTTAAAGGCAATACAGAACATTATAATTTGTATTACAAATTCTCATTTAAGGTACAATTTGCAAAACTCACAGACTTACCAGAGCTTATTGTATCGTATGATGGCACATCAAAAGTCCTTACAACATCTGTTAAGGATATAGAGGAAACAGAGAATATTAAGCGTTGTGTATATGGACAAAAGACTTTTAATTACCAAATGAAACTCGATACAGAGGAGAAAGAAGAATTTTATAATGCAATTGAGTTTGACCAAGCATTCCCAATATTTAGTTTACCATTAGCACGAGCATTAAATATACCTATTGAAGAACCTGTAAGACCAATTAATAAATACCAAAAATATGTAGCACTTATCAATAATTTTGCAACCAACTATCTGTTTACAGAAGATTTTAAAGCCATATTTCCATTTAAGAATGATGCTTTTATAGATGTGCCTCTCAATCGTATCAACCATATCGACCCACAAGTAGGTTTATTAGAATTTGGTAAAGACCAATATGGTAATAAAAAAACACATTTAGTGCCTAAATTGGCAATGAATAACCTCAACCCTTACAAAAGACCCAACAACCAAAACATTAAGTTTTTCTTTGTATACCATACCTCACATAAAGAAGCAATTAAAACCTTTTACAATAACCTCAAAACTGGTGTTACTGCGGATAAAAAGTATTTTAAAGGGATTGAGGCTTATGTAAATATTAAGGCTTCAACTTCTAAAGAACATTTTATTGAATTTACTAACGAAAACAACCCAATACCAGAAATAGTTGAAAAGTTAGAGAGTTTAACCTTCGACCACGATAATGTGCTTTACGCAGCTTTTTATTTAAGTCCTTTCGATAAGTTCACACAAAATCCCGAAGACCGCGAAATCTATATTCAAATCAAAGAACTGTTTTTAAATGAAGGCATTGTTACACAAGTGGTAGATTATGAAAAAATGGTGGTCAATATCGAGAATCAATACAACTTCCAATTTTCATTGCAAAATATGGCGTTAGCTATTCACGCCAAATTAGGTGGCGCACCTTGGAAACTTGCAGTAACCGATAAAAAAGAATTAGTAATAGGTGTTGGTGCATTTACCAATCAAGGCGAAAACAGACGTTATATAGCAAGTGCTTTTAGCTTTCAAAACAATGGCTTATTTAGAAAGTTCGAATATTTTGACCAAAGCGAAACAGACCTATTGGCAGGAAGTATATGTAAAGCCATTAGAGATTTTACATCGGTTGCAGAAGCAGATAAAGTAGTCATTCACTTCTATAAGGAAATGAGTTACGAGGAACTAAAACCAATTATTAGAGGGATGCATACATTAGGGTTAAAAATTCCGCTCTACATTCTAAATATCAATAAAACAGAAGCAGAAGATATTATTGCTTACGACCTTAATTGGAACAAAAAGTTAATGCCTGTAAGTGGTACATACATACGTATTAGCGAAAATCATTTTTTGTTGTTTAATAATGCACGTTACCCTAATTCACAGCGGTATGCAGATACAGATGGTTATCCGTTCCCAATAAAAATTAAGGTAAGCAGTCCAGATGAAGATGCTTTTGAAGATGCAGATGTAGTGTTAGAATTATTAACACAAGTGTATCAGTTTAGCAGATTATATTGGAAATCGCTTCGACAACAAAATGTACCAATCACAATAAAATATCCAGAAATGGTAGCACAAATAGCACCACATTTTAATAATGGCGTTCCAGACGATGCTAAAGATGCTCTATGGTTTTTGTAATTTACCAATCAATTTATTTGCAACACCATTGCATTCAATAATTTGTATATTTGTATAAATTATATGAAAATATTTGTTTCCATATCAATGTCTATTTTATTCTTTTTTCAAGGGATAAGCATAGATATGGACTTTTGTGGTCCAATTAAAGAAATTTCAAATGTAATTACCCATTATCAAGACCATAAAGTTTATGGAGACTCTTTCTTTGAATATGTAGTTGAAGATTACATTGAGAGCGATGCTAAAAATGAAGAGCATCATCATAACCCAGATAAGGAGAATACACCAGTCCATTCCCATAATCAATGTTGTCACCCTTTGGTATTAATTATTGCGAACAATAATTTGGCTTTAACCAATCTATTAAAGTTTGAAGAGAAAAAACAATATAATTTACATAAAGTAAACTTCACTTCCAGATATTTGGAATCACTTTTCCAGCCACCTAAAGTATAATTCAGTTTTTTAATGGATAGCTATATCCAATTTTGAGCCTAAAGGGTTCATTTCATTTTGTGTAATTCTATTTTCTTATATCAGAATTGTATCGAATAGTTTAACTGAATTAATACATTTTCTATGATTAATAAAATCATTGATTTTTCAATCAATAACAAATTCATTATTGGTTTGCTTACGCTTACCATAATCGGAACAGGTATTTGGAGTATGACCAAAGTGCCAATAGATGCTGTTCCAGATATTACCAATAACCAAGTACAGGTTATTACACAATCCCCCAATTTAGGTACTGAAGATATTGAGCAAATTGTTACTTATCCAATTGAAGTGGCAATGAGCAATCTTCCTGATGTTCAGGAAATAAGGTCAATTTCTCGTTTTGGCTTATCTGTGGTTACTATTGTATTTGATGATGATATGGGAACATATCTACCTCGCCAATTAGTAGCCGAAAAACTAAACAAAGTCAAAGAGCAAATACCTGCTGGATTTGGCGAACCTACAATGGGTCCTATTTCAACAGGTTTAGGAGAGATTTACCAATACACACTAAAAGTTGCACCAGAGTTTAAAGACAAATACAACATTGCAGATTTACGCTCAATGCAAGACTGGATTGTACAGCGTCAAATGGCAATGGTTCCTGGTGTGGTAGAAGTAAACGCTATTGGTGGAAAAATAAAACAATACGAAGTAGCGGTTGACCCAAACGATTTAAATGCTATTGGCCTTACCATTACAGATGTGTTTAATGCACTTGAAGCCAATAATCAAAATACAGGAGGTGCATATATTGAAAAGAACCATCAAGCCAATTTTATTCGTGGTGAAGGCTTGGTGAGAAGTTTAGAGGACATTAAAAAAATCACTGTCAAGAATATTAATAATATACCTGTCACTATTGGCGATATTGCTACGGTACAATTTGGCTCTGCAATTCGTTACGGTGCATTAACCCAAGATGGTGAAGGAGAAGTTGTAGGTGGATTGGTAATGATGCTAAAAGGAGCTAATTCCAATGATGTTATTGCCAATGTAAAAGAGCGAATGACTCAAATTGAAAAGTCGTTACCAGAAGGCGTAATTATTGAACCATTATTAGACCGAAGTAAATTAATTGGCGAAACAACTTCTACAGTAACAACTAATCTTATTGAAGGTGCATTAATCGTCATTTTTGTGTTGGTCTTTTTGTTAGGTAATTGGCGAGGAGGTTTAATAGTTGCCTCTACTATTCCATTATCCTTATTATTTGCTTTTATTTTAATGAATGTTTTTGATGTTTGGGTAAACCTAATGAGTTTAGGAGCAATTGATTTCGGAATCATTGTAGATGGTGCTGTAATTATTGTTGAAAGCACTGTTTTTCTTATAGCATCACAAGTTTTGAAAAAGAAACAACTTACATCTAAAGAAAGAGATAAAGTTGCTTCTAATGCTTCAAAAAAGATGATGAATGCTGCCTTCTTCGGTCAGTTGATTATCCTTATCGTTTTTCTACCCATTTTAGCCTTACAAGGTATTGAAGGAAAGATGTTTAAACCAATGGCTTTGACCTTTATTTTTGCTATGATTGGTGCAATGGTACTTTGTTTAACCTATGTGCCAATGATGTCAGCTTTAATATTAAGAGCACCTAAAAACGATAAAAAATCTTATGGAGATAGATTTGTGCATTGGGTTGAAGATAAATACCAACCTTTATTGGTTAGAGCCTTGCGAAAAGGGAAATGGGTAATTGGTATTGCAGTTGTGTTGTTCGGAATAACCGTTTTTATGTTTTCAAGAATGGGTGGCGAGTTCATTCCGCAACTCGATGAAGGTGATATTGCATTTCACGCTATTTTAAAACCAGGTAGTTCACTTACAGAAACTATTGAAACTACTACCAAAATAGAACAAATAGTAAAAGCAAAATTTCCAGAAGTTGATAAAATTGTGAGTCGTATTGGTGTTGCCGAAATTCCAACCGACCCGATGCCTATGGATATTGCCGATGTTTTTGTAATTCTGAAACCTAAAAGTGAATGGACTACTATAGAATCAAAAGATGAATTGATTGAAGCAATGAAAGAAGCAGTTGAAATGGTTCCTGGTGTTAATTATGAGTTTACACAACCTATTGAAATGCGTTTTAACGAGTTATTAGAAGGTGTTCGTGAAGATATTGCTATAAAACTTTATGGTGAAGACATTGATATTCTATCTCAAAAAGCCGAAGAAATATCTAAAATTATCGCAGGTACTGAAGGTATTGGTGATATGAAAGCGGAAGCCACAACAGGTTTGCCACAAATGACAATCAATTACAACAGGAATAAATTGGCGCAATATGGTCTTCAAATAAATACGCTTAATCAAACCGTACAATCTGCATTTGCAGGTGGTACAGCAGGTGTAATTTTTGAAGGTGAAAAACGCTTCGATTTAGTAGTACGATTAAGCGATCAAAACCGTAAGGATATTTCAGATGTTCAAAACCTGTATATCAATTTACCTTCGGGTGCTCAAATTCCTTTACGTGAAATTGCAGATGTAAGCTATAAAGCAGGACCAATGCAAATCAGTAGAGATAACACCAATAGAAGAACCTATGTAGGTGTTAATGTTAGAGGACGTGATGTAAAATCGTTAGTAACTGAAATTAAATCAAAATTAGATGCACAATTAGAATTACCATCAGGTTATTTTATTCGTTATGGTGGTGCATTTGAAAATTTAGAACGTGCCAGCAACCGATTACAAACCGTTGTGCCTATTGCATTGTTACTCATATTTATACTAATATATTTTGCATTAAAATCTTTACCACAGACCTTAATGATTTACATAGCTATTCCAATGGCAACTATTGGTGGTGTTGTGGCGTTGTGGTTACGTGATATGCCATTTAGTATTTCGGCAGGTGTTGGTTTTATTGTGCTGTTTGGTGTTGCAGTTTTAAATGGTTTGGTAATGATAAGCGGACTCAACGAATTAAAAGAAGAAGGTGTAACCAATCTAAAGGATAGAATAGTTGAAGGTACTAAACGAAGAATCAGACCTATTATGCTAACTGCTTTTACAGATGTATTAGGCTTTCTACCAATGGCTATTTCATCATCAGCTGGTGCAGAAGTACAACGTCCATTGGCAACGGTTGTTATTGGTGGATTATTAACTTCAACTTTGCTTACCTTATTTGTTTTACCAATTTTATATCATTGGGTAGAAAACAAATCTTTTACGTTTAAGCCAAATAAAAAGTTAGTAACAGCAACAGCAGTTGTATTATTACTATTTGGCTTTTCACCACAAAGTAATGCACAAGAGTTGAATGATACAATTCCCGAAATTTCATTACAGGAAGCTGTTAAACTCGCAAAAAGTAATTATCCATTATTGAAGCAAAAGCAGTTGGAAATTACAAAACAAGAACAATTAAAATCGACTGCCTATGATTTCGGAACGACTCAAATTTTTACAGGTGGAGAAGAAATTGATAATGGAAATGGCATCTATACAACCATTGGTATTGGTCAATCAAATATCGATGTATTTGGCATTGGTTCTAAAAAGAAGCTACAAGAACAACGCATTCAATTGGCACAAAAAGCCTTTCAACTTTCCGAGTTGGAATTAGAATTGGAAGTTAAAAAAGCTTGGTCTAATTGCTATCAAATGAAACAAAACTATGATTTGTATAAGGAATTGGATTCCATTTATTCCAAATTCGAGCAAGCAGTAGCTTTAAATTATGAAGTCGAAGCTATTTCTAAATTAGAATATTCGGCAGCAAAAAATCAAGCGTTTCAAATTCAGAATAAAAAAGCGCAAGCCTATAGTAATTATCTTATTGCCTTACAGCAATTCAATTTGTGGTTGGTATCAGAAGAAATTTTTACAGTTTCAGATGAATTTGAGGTAGCGATAGATAGTGATATGGAAACATTCAGTATTGAAAGTCATCCATTGTACAGTATGTCGCAGAACATTGTAGATGAAGCGGAAGCTAAATATAAAGCTGCAAAAGCAGATAATTTGCCAAAGTTCAATCTTCAAGGTGGTTTACAAAAAGTAAATGGCAATTCAGGATTTTACACCTATCAAGCAGGAATTTCAGTTCCGTTTTTATCAGGTTCTAGCAAAGCACAAGTTAGAAGTGCCAGAATTGATAAAGAAATAGCGGAAACCAATGTAGCGTTCAAAAAACAGGAAGTACAATCAAGGTTTGTTCAGGCTAAAGAAAATTATATGAAATGGAAAACATCTTGGGAGTTTTACAAAGACCAAGTTTTACCATTAACAAAAGAGCAAAAAACAGGTGCATTACTGGCATATAGAGAAGGCGAAATTGATTATACTGCATTTACGCAGTTGATAAAAGAAGCAATTCAATCGGAACTGGAAGCACAGACTGCATTAGTAAACTATTTAGAAAGCACATTTCAATTACAATATTTTAATAAATAAGACAATGAAAAACAAAATATATAAAATCCTTACCGTAATGGTGTTAGCCATATTTGTTTCAGCTTGCGGAAATAAAGAAAATCATAACGAGAATGATGGTCATTCCCACGATGAGGAAGAAAAAACAGAAGTTAACGAAGAGCATCACGATGAAGACGAAGTAATGCTTTCACAACAGCAATTCGATGCATTGAAAATGAAAATAGATACGTTAGCATTACGTAATATGAGCGGCTATGTAGAAGCAAACGGAACGTTAGAAGTACCACCACAAAACGAAGCAGCTATTACTACTGTTGTTGGTGCAAATGTCGTTTCAATTGAAGTGATTGAAGGTGATAAGGTTAATAAAGGTCAAGTTGTGGCTTATCTATCGCACCCAAATATCATACAAGCGCAAACGGATTATTTAAACGCTTATAGCAATAGCGAGCTTGCAAAGAAAAATTATGAACGTCAACAAAAATTATACGATGCTGGTGTTGGTTCTGGTGCTAATTTCCAGAAAGCAGAAGCAGAATATCAAGCATCAAAAGCAATGGTTAATGGTTTAGAAGCGCAATTAAGAATACTCAACGTTAACACTACATCAGTTCGCAATGGAACAATTGCACAGCGCATAGCATTGCGAAGTCCAATAGAAGGCTTTGTGCAAAAAGTTGAAGTAAAAACAGGTCAATATGTAGAGCCACAAACCGAATTATTTGAAATTGTAAATACGCATCACGTTCACGCCGATTTAATGGTTTTTGAAAAAGATGTTTATAAAGTACAGAAAGGTCAGAAAGTTAACTTTACGGTACAATCCATACCAGATGCAGAGCTTATCGCAGAAATCTATTCCGTAAGCAAAACCTTTGAGGACAACCCAAAAGCAGTCCACGTTCACGCAGAAATAGAAAACAAAAAAGGTAACTTAATTCCTGGTATGTATATTCAAGGTAAAATTCAAGTAGATAATACCCAAACAAAAGCTTTACCAGAAAGTGCAATTATAAAAGAAGGCGAAAGATATTATGTGTTTTCAGTAGAAAAAGAAAATGACGATTGGAGCTTTAAACCTATCGAAGTTGTGTTAGGCACTAAAGATGGTGATTGGGTATCGGTTCAATTTACTGAAAACATAGAAAGTAATACAAAATTTGCTTATAACAATGCTTATTATCTTAACGCAGAAATGAAAAAAGGAGAAGCAGAACACGCACATTAATTATGGAAACAATAGAACAAGTATTAGAGTCAAAAAATATTCGTGTTACAGCAATGCGTTTGCTTATATATAAGTTTCTTGCAGAAAAAGAGGTCGCTGTTACTTTAAGTGATATTGAAAATGCTTTCTCAAAAGCAGACAGAACCACTTTATACAGAACTATTAAAACCTTTGAAGAAAAGGCTATTGTGCATCAAATAGACGATGGTACAGGGATTACAAAATATGCATTATGTGAAAAGGGATGTAATTGTGAAATTGAAACCGATTTGCACTTACATTTCCATTGTAATAATTGCAATGAAACCATTTGCTTAACAGAACATAAAATACCTCAAATAAAAGTGCCAGATGGTTTTGTGTCAGAGAATGTAAATTTGGTGGTAAAAGGTATTTGCGACAAGTGTAGTGTCTAATTATTGCACTTCCATTGCACTTACTATTAAAGTACATTTATCCAAAATTAGAGGATATGAAGTTTAATACTAAAATACCTAAACATCTAAAACAGGCGTATAACCAAGAATTAAAACAATACAGTTTCTGTTTAGAAAATAAGCAGTTTGGTAATGCTTGGTATCATTTAGAACGTAGTCATATAATAGGACAATCTTATCCTATAGAACATACCTATTCACATTGGCTTATGCTAAAGTTTGGATTTAGACAAAAAGATACGAAAGAAGTAATAGGTCAAATAATTAGGTTGCTTGTGGGTGGCTGGAAATCATTTATAAATCACGTTCCACTTGGTAATACTGGTGGAGCAAACGTGCCACCATTAAAACGAATGCCTATTCCCAATGACATTGAAAAATTATTAGATATTAAATGAAAAAAAAGAAAGTCAATTTAAGAGATTTAAAACCAAATTCAGAAGTGCAACACACGCATAATGATGGTCATAATCACGGTAATGGAAGTGCATTCAAAACCTACGTGCCTGCAATAATAAGTTTTACAATGCTTATCATTGGTATAGGTTTAGATTATTTTGATGTTTCATTCTTTAAGGATTGGATTCGTATTGCTTGGTATGGTATTGCATATCTTCCTGTAGGGTTTCCTGTTGTAAAAGAGGGTTGGATTAGTATTAAAAAAGGTGATGTTTTTACAGAGTTCTTTTTAATGTCTATAGCAACCATTGGTGCATTTGTTATTGGTGAATATCCCGAAGGTGTTGCAGTAATGCTATTTTATGCAGTAGGCGAATTATTTCAAAGTGCTGCTGTAAATCGTGCAAAAGGAAATATAAAAGCATTATTAGATGTTAGACCTAAAGAAGCCAATGTATTTCGTGAGGGAGATTATAAAAGTGTTTCGCCTGAAGTTGTCAATATTGGAGAGAAAATTCAAATTCGTGTAGGTGAAAAAATTCCATTGGATGGCATTTTATTATCCGAAAAAGCATCTTTAAATACAGCTGCGTTAACAGGAGAAAGCAAACCAGATTCCATTCAAAAAGAAGCAAAGGTTTACGCGGGTAGTATTAATTTGGAAAGCGTTATTGAAGTTGAGGTAACCAATAAGTTTGAAGACAGTTCTATTGCGAGAATATTAGACTTGGTTCAAAATGCAACAGCACGTAAATCTAAAACAGAATTATTCATCAGACAGTTTGCTCGTATCTACACACCAATTGTAGTGTTTTTAGCTATTGGTGTTACTTTTATACCTTACTTTTTTGTAGATGATTATGTGTTTAGAGATTGGTTATACAGAGCATTAATTTTCTTGGTAATATCTTGTCCTTGTGCGTTAGTGATTTCAATTCCATTAGGATATTTCGGTGGATTGGGAGCAGCTTCAAAAAATGGAATCTTATTTAAAGGTGCTTCATTTTTAGATGCAATGACCAAGATAAATACTTTGGTAATGGACAAAACAGGAACCGT
>NZ_CAXQQP010000013.1:0-96798 GCF_964226795.1 Mesoflavibacter sp. | reverse complement strand
ATTTCCTAAGCGGGTGCAAATATAAAACAAGTTTTTAAACCTTGCAAACTTTTTTTAAAAAAATTTAAAATTTATTTTTTCACCGTTTTGCTTAATCAATATTTTATCTAGAACTTTCTCGAAATCTCATCCCTGATTGCTCAGTTGTTATTGTTTCGGGGTGCAAATATAAGACCCTTTTTCATTCCCACAACCCTTTTTTGAAACTTTTTTTGCTTTTTTTTTACTCTTGCTTTTTAACGCCTTGTTTTCAGCGTTTTACAACTTAACTTTTTTTATCTTTTTTTCAAATCTGATTTTTCAACCTATATAATACACTTAATGCTCCTTTTAAATCTTATACTTTTATGTAGAGTATACATATATTGTTACGCACTATATGTTATATAACTCAAATTAACACTCCTCTTATATTATACTTTTAATTTATAATTAGGAATTACTCTTGTTAATATTAAGGAAGACTCTAAAATATCTTGCTTATATTTATTCGATATGAAATAATACCACATAATAAACTAATGATATTGTTACATACATTTATATTGCTTCTCTATTATTATACTATTATATTTGTATCCTAATTTAAATAATTCATGATAAATATTACTTTACCTGATGGTAGTGTTAAAGCCTTTAATATAGGATCTACCCCAATGGATGTTGCTAAAAGCATTAGTGAAGGTTTAGCTAGAAACGTAATTTCAGCAAACTTTAATGGTACAACTATAGAAACTTCTACAGAATTAGCCACAGATGGTTCTCTTGTGCTTTACACCTGGAATGATGATGAGGGTAAAAAAGCATTCTGGCATAGTTCTGCGCATGTACTTGCTCAAGCTTTAGAAGAATTATATCCTGGATGCAAGTTAACCATAGGTCCTGCTATAGATAATGGCTTTTATTATGATGTCGATTTTGGAGAGAACGTGGTTAGTGATAAAGATTTTAAAAGTATAGAAAATAAAATGCTTGAAATTGCTAGAGGTAAACATAATTTTAATATGCGTACTGTTAGTAAATCTGATGCACTATCTTTATATAAAGACAATATATATAAGACAGAATTAATAAAAAATTTAGAGGATGGCGAAATAACATTTTGTGATCACTCTACTTTTACAGATTTATGTCGAGGAGGACACATTCCTAATACTGGTATTATAAAAGCTGTCAAAATATTGTCTGTTGCAGGAGCTTATTGGCGTGGTGATGAAAACAACCCTCAATTAACACGTGTATATGGTATTTCATTTCCTAAACAAAAGGATTTAAAAGAATATTTGGAACTTTTAGAAGAAGCTAAAAAGCGTGACCATAGAAAACTTGGTAAAGAATTAGGATTATTTGCTTTTTCACAAAAGGTAGGACAAGGTTTACCTTTATGGCTCCCTAAAGGTGCTGCTTTAAGAGAACGATTAGAAAACTTCTTAAAAGCTGCTCAAAAAAAAGCTGGTTATGAGATGGTTGTCACACCTCATATTGGTCAAAAAGAACTTTATGTTACTTCTGGTCATTACGCCAAATACGGTGAAGATAGTTTTCAACCAATAACAACACCTAAAGAAGATGAGGAATTCTTATTAAAACCAATGAATTGCCCTCATCACTGCGAAATATACAACAACACACAATGGTCCTATAAAGATTTACCAAAACGTTTTGCCGAGTTTGGGACTGTATATAGATATGAACAAAGCGGAGAATTACATGGATTAACACGTGTAAGAGGCTTTACTCAAGATGATGCGCATATTTTCTGTACGCCAGACCAATTGGATCAAGAGTTTAAAAATGTAATAGACTTAGTGTTATATGTATTTGGATCTTTAGGATTTGAAAACTTTACAGCGCAAGTATCTTTACGTGATCCAGAAAAACCAGAAAAATACATAGGAAGTGACGAAAATTGGGAGAAAGCAGAAAAAGCAATCCTAAATGCAACAAAAGAGAAAAATTTAAATTATATTATAGAAACAGGTGAAGCTGCCTTTTACGGACCTAAACTAGATTTTATGGTAAAAGACGCTTTAGGTAGACAATGGCAATTAGGGACTATACAAGTAGACTATAATTTACCAGAACGATTTGACCTTACATATAAAGGAAGTGATAACGAATCGCACAGACCTGTAATGATTCACCGTGCACCGTTTGGAAGTCTAGAAAGATTTATAGCAATATTACTAGAACATACAGGAGGAAATTTCCCACTTTGGTTAATGCCAACACAAGTTTCTGTGTTAACTCTTAGTGAAAAATATGAAAATTACGGTCAAAATGTTTTAACTTTGCTAGAAAATCACGAAATTCGCGCCCTTGTAGATAATAGAAGCGAGACTATTGGTAAAAAGATTAGAGAGGCAGAAATGAATAAAACGCCTTACATGATTATCATAGGAGAGCAAGAAGAAAAAGAAAATAAAATTTCTGTAAGACAACACGGAGGTGAAGATTTAGGCACGATTAGTGTAGATGAATTTGCAGAAATTATTAAAAAAGAAATTAATAAAACAAAAAAACAATTTTAAATTTAAGTTTAACTAAAAACGAAAAGCCATAGCAATACGTAGAAAAAGATCAAGAGGACCAGCAAGAGTTATTAAAGAAGACCAACACAGAATTAACTCTAAAATTAGAGCAGAAAAAGTACGTGTAGTCGGAGATAATGTAGAAGTAGGTATTTACCCAATTAAAAAAGCTTTAGCAATAGCCGAAGAGCAAGAACTTGATTTGGTAGAAATCTCACCTAAAGCAGATCCACCAGTTTGTAAAGTAATGGATTATAAGAAATTTCTTTACGAACAGAAAAAACGTGAAAAAGCTTTAAAAGCTAAAGCATCTAAAGTTGTTATTAAAGAAATAAGATTTGGTCCTCAAACAGACGACCATGATTATGAATTTAAGAAAAAACACGCAGAAAAATTTTTAAAAGACGGTGCAAAACTAAAAGCATTTGTATTCTTTAAAGGACGTTCTATAGTGTTTAAAGAGCAAGGACAAATACTATTATTACGTTTAGCTCAAGATTTAGAAGAATTTGGAAAAGTAGAACAAATGCCTAAACTTGAAGGAAAACGTATGACAATGTTTATTGCTCCAAAAAAATAATTAAACTCTTAATAAGAGTCAAAATAATATAAGCGAAATAATAAAAACTAGGAAACAAAATGCCTAAAATGAAAACAAAATCTAGTGCTAAGAAGCGTTTTAAGCTTACTGGTACTGGTAAAATTAAAAGAAAGCACGCGTTTAAAAGTCACATCTTAACAAAGAAGTCTAAAAAACGTAAGTTAGCTTTAACTCACGATGCATTAGTACATGATGCAGATGAGAACAATGTTAAAATCATGTTACGTTTAAAGTAACAAGACTTTAACCGGTTAAAATTATTTATAAACCCTGGAGTTAGGCTCAATCAAAGTGTTAAACAATTAACCGCCTACTACAAAAAAACAATTAAATTATGCCTAGATCAGTAAATTCTGTAGCTAAAAGAGCCAGAAGAAAAAAGGTGCTTAAACAAGCAAAAGGTTACTTTGGACGTCGTAAAAACGTTTGGACAGTAGCAAAAAATGCGGTTGACAAAGCTATGCAATATGCATACAGAGACCGTAGAAACAAAAAAAGAACATTCCGTGCATTATGGATTACGCGTATTAACGCAGGTGCAAGATTACACGGTATGTCTTATTCTCAGTTTATGGGTAAATTAAAAGCTAATAATATCGAATTAAACCGTAAGGTTTTAGCAGATTTAGCTATGAACAACCCAGAAGCTTTTGAAGCAATTGTGAATAAAGTAAAATAAGGCTTTTTGCCAATTGTATAACAATACTTCGCTTATATAAATTAAATCCGATTCTTTTTTGAATCGGATTTTTTTATTCACCTAACTTTAAAAATTGAATTTATGAAATTATCTCTAGTCAAACTTGTAGTTTCTGATATGGATGGTACATTACTAAATAATCAAGGAGAAGTAAGTCAAAACTTTTTTAACTTATTTGAAGCTTTAAAAAAAGAAAACATACACTTTGTTGCTGCAAGTGGTAGACAGTATTTTAGTATTACAGATAAGCTTAATGGTATAACAAACGACATTACCATTATTGCAGAAAATGGAGCTATAACCAAACAACAAGGTAAAGATTTGCTTTTAATCAAAATTCCTAAAGAAGAAATAAAAGATTTAATTTTACTACTAAGATCTTTTGATGATATTGAAATTGTTCTTTGCGGAAAAAAGTCTGCTTATATCGAAACAAAAAATGAAAGTTTTATAAACTTCTTCAAGGAATTTTACACCAAATACAGACAAGTAGAAGATTTAACAACTATTGATAATGATGACTTTTTAAAAATAGCCGTTTACTGTAAACATGGATCTGAAGAACAATTATACCCGCATGTAAAACATCTAGAAACAGATTATAAAGTAAAAGTTTCTGGTCAAGTTTGGCTAGATATTTCTCATCAAAATGCTAATAAAGGTTTTGCTTTATCAAAACTTCAAAATAATCTAGGTATAACTAGAGAAGAAACAATGGTTTTTGGAGATTATAATAATGATTTAGAAATGATAGAACGTTCCTACTTTAGCTATGCTATGGAAAACGCACATCCAAATGTAAAAAAAGCAGCTAGATTTATAACAAAAAGCAATAATGAAGCTGGTGTAGAGATGGTATTAGCTTCACTATTAGAAAAAATAAAACTTTCTAAATAAGGTTAACAGCATATATTTTCACTAGTTCTTCTTTTCCTTTTAAAGGAATTTCACCTATTGACTTTATATCATATTTCTGAAGGTTATACATGGTTTTGTATAAACTTTCAGAAATTAATAATGATTGTTCATACTTATTACACTCGCCTTGTATTCTTGCTGTGGTATTAATAACATCACCGTGATAAGCAATTTCCTTTTTTACAGTACCAACTTCTGTTACTATTAATTTACCGCCATGTAAACCTGCTTTAAATGTTGGTATTATTCCAAATTGTTTTAAATACCATTTCTCCTTTTTTTTAAGTACTTCTTTATATTTGTAAAACAGTTTTATACAATTATTATGATTTATACCTCTTTTGTAAGTCCAACTTAATACAGCTTCATCCCCTACATATTGATAGATTTCTGCATCGTACCGTCCAATAACTCGGTTTAAATCATAAAAACAGCTTTGTATTAATTTACTGTATTTATAATGTCCTAATTGTTCAGCTAACGTGGTCGAATCTTTTAAATCTAAAAACATAAAAACGCGTCGTTCTTCTCTTGGCTTTCTATATTTTCCTATTAAAAAATTAAAAAAGACACCTTGACCAAATTTTTCATTGGCTATTTTAATAAATGTAAATACTTGAGAGCAGATAATAAAATACCCAACCAATAACCAAAATACTTGGTTTTGTTGCCACCAACCTAAATCGTTAGATAAATTTAAATCTAGCTCTACTTCTGCTCTAGCATATATAATTGATAAGAACAAAATCATACCAACCAAATACACTAAGAATTTTAAAAAAATTATAATTGAAAGCGATAGGTTTTTAGCTACAAATTTATCAAAGACAAACTCTACAATAGCATACAAAAGACCTATAAGACCGCCTAAGTATAGCCCAAACTTTAAGAGTTTTGCAAAAGAAAAATCAGTTATTGCAATACCTTCTTCTGCTCCTATAGCAAAATATCTTATAGTGATAAATAAACAAAATGCTCCAGACCAGAATAAAGTGGTAGAAAATAGTAGTTTTATAAATTGAACAAAATAATATCTCAATTGTTTTTTATTTAGAAATCTCGTCTATTGCAGCCTTAAATTCTGCCCAATTTATTTGCTTGTCTCCATCTTTATCGTAACCTTCAATAAGCTTACTTGCAACAATACCTCTTATAAAACCACTAATTTCAGCTTGTTTTAAAAGTTCTTTAATTTCTGAAATAGATAATGTTTTATTACCATCTTTATCAAAAAAAGCAAATGCTTCTTCTGGAGTTTTAAAATGGTTAGTGATTAGTATTTCTATTTTTTTTAAAATGGTTTCCTTGGTTGACATATTACTTTCCTTTTTAATAAAGATACAAAATGAAAGTTTGCAAGATTGTAAAGAAACGTTAATTACCAAATACTGTTACTACAACTGTTCTACTACCTCCGTAATTACGATGTTCGCAAAGATAAATACCTTGCCAAATCCCTAAATTTACTTTTCCGTTTGTTATAGGAATAGTTACAGAAGCTCCAAATAATGACGCTTTAATATGTGCTGGCATATCATCTGAACCTTCATAAGTGTGTTTGTAATAAGGTTCATTTTCTGGAACAAAGGTATTAATGTAACTTTCAAAATCTACTCTAACCGTTGGATCTGCATTTTCATTTATGGTCAAACTTGCAGAAGTATGTTTAATAAATACCTGAAGTTGACCAATTTTTATACTTTGAATTTCAGTTGAAATTTGATCTAAAATTTCTGAAGTAATTAAATGAAATCCTCTTCTTTGCGAAGCTAAACTTATTTCTTTTTGAAAAAATTTCATCTAAAAATTAAGTTTTCTGCTTTTTCTTTTTTGCTGCAGGAAATAACACATTGTTTAAAATTAATCTGTAGCCAGGAGATGTAGGATGCAAATCTAATTCGGTTTTTGGATCACCAACTTTATGTGTATAATCTTCTGGGTCATGACCTCCATAAAACGTAAAAAAACCTTTACCTTTTATACCGTGAATATATTTTGCTTCTCCATTGGTCTTATTCTCGCCCATAACTAATACATTAGATTTTATTTCTTCTCTGTCAAAAGAAGTGGTTTGTCCCATAAAACCTTTAACCAACGCAGTATGATTTTGACATAACATGGTTGGAATTGGATCCCATTTTGCTGAAAAATCTATTAAAGAAAAGTAGTCTGTTTCTTTGGGTATTTTACGTTTTGTAGTCATATCTATACTAGAAAATTCGTAAACCAATGGGCTACGCTCTAAAGTAAAATCTTTAAAAGCAAAGGTTTTATTGAAATCAATTTTTGCTTGATAATTTGCATCGCTTGCATCGCCGTCAAACATTGGTTCGCAAATATCTACGCCGTCTGCAGATAATGCAATATCAAAACTATCTGTTGCGCTACACATAGCAAACATAAATCCGCCACCAACTACGTAATCTCTTATTTTTAAAGCTACATCTCGTTTTTCTTCAGAAACTTTTTTGTAACCTAATTTTGTAGCTAAGGCTTCTGCTGATTTTTTTTCTTCAATATACCAAGCAGCTTGTCTATATCTAGCATAAAATTTACCATATTGACCTGTAAAATCTTCATGATGAAGATGCAACCAGTCATAAAGTAATAATTCATCTTTTAAAACTTCTTCATCATAAACAGTTTCGTAAGGTATTTCTGCATAAGTTAATACCATTGTTACAGCATCGTCCCAAGGTAATTTTCCTTTAGGTGTATAAACAGCAATTTTAGGAGCTTTTTCTAAAACTACTGCTTCCATATTTTTACTTGGACTGCTTATTTCTTTTAAAATACTTTCGGCTTTAACATCAGAAATGACTTCAAAACTTACGCCTCTTATTTGACATTCGCGTTGAATTCTTTCTGAATCTGGTAATAAAAAAGAACCACCACGATAATTAAGTAACCACTTAACTTTTAGTTGCTGGCTTAAAGTCCAATACGTAATCCCGTAAGCTTTTAAGTGATTTTTTTGCGTATCTGCATCCATAGGAATTAGAACATATGACGCAAAACTTTGAAATGTGATTGATAAAAAAAGTATTAAAAAAAATGTTTTCTTCATAGATGAAAGATAAACAAAAAAAGTGCTTTTTTTAATTTTTTAATATCATTTTAAGTAAGGTTTAAGAACCTGAAAGTAAATCTGAAATTATTTTTGTTCGAGGAAACTGTTCTAAAATTATTTTAATAAAAACAGTAATAGGAATTGCCATGATTAAACCTGGTACGCCCCATATAAATCCCCAAAACATAAGCATTACTAAAACTGCAATAATATTTATAGAAAATGATTTTCCCATAAAAATTGGTTCTAAAATAGCGCCAAATAATATTTGAACAGATGTAATACAAATGATAAAGAAGAGTAAAACACTAGATATTTCTAATTCTACAAAAGCAAATATAGATAATAAAATTACGGTAATAAAAGAGCCTACCATTTGTACAAAATTGATAATAAATGCAAATAAGCCCCAAAATATAGGAAAACTAACATCAAAAAAGTAACATGCTAAACCAGTACCAACACCAGTAAGAAAACTAACTAAAAACTTAACTTTTATAAATTTTATTAAGTCTTTTTCAATCTTTCTAAACGTTTTTATAGAGGTGTGTTTTTGTTTTAATAGTGTTCTATTAATTAATCGCTCTACATTAATAGATTCTGCTAACCACAATACCACAAAAAATGTTGTAGTAAGTAAAGCTGTTAAAAACTTAGAAATAAAGCTAACTGTTGGAGATAAGTTATTTAAAATAACATCTTTATTTAAATACTTATTTATAGTTTTTACTCCTTCTACTTGTTGAATTCCAAAAAAAGATTCGAGGCTACCAACTAAACTATTTATTTTTAATTGAGCTTTATCAAAAAAGTGAGAATCTGAAGTTAATATTTCTTTACTTGATAATTTAATTAACTCTATCCCCATCCAAACTCCTGCAACTATAAGTAATAACACCAATACTATACTTAAATATTTAGGTACTTTGCGTCTTCTTAAATTTCTTAATATTGGTAAGAATAATAATGCAACAAACATTGAAAACACCAATGGAATGAAGATAAATGACAAAATCTTTAAAAGATAGAATAGTATTGGAATTACAATTATTAAAAGCAAATAATTGGTAGTTTTTATTTTATCCATCGTTGGTCGTTGTTGCTAAAAAATGTATTAATTAAAATGGTACATCATTATCTTCATCTGGTGCTCCAAAAGCATCATTAGCAGATGGGAAATTAGATTGTGGGAAAGGATCATCATTCGTTTCATTCATTTTACTATGATATTCTTGTCCAAAAGGTGTATCAAAGTCGTCTAAATTGTCAAACTTACCAAGATGACCAATAAATTTAAGCCTTATGTTTTCTAGTCCACCATTACGGTGTTTTGCAACAATAAATTCTGCTTGACCTTCTGTTGGTGATCGTTCTTCATCATCCCATTCGTCAATCTTATAATATTCTGGACGATAAATAAAACTTACAATATCTGCATCTTGCTCAATCGCTCCAGATTCACGTAAATCTGATAATAATGGACGTTTACTTCCTCCACGTGTTTCTACCGCACGAGATAACTGTGATAAAGCGATTACTGGTACACTTAACTCTTTAGCTAAAGCTTTTAAGTTACGTGAAATGGTTGAAATTTCTTGTTCACGGTTACCACCTGTACCAGACGCTGTCATTAACTGTAAATAATCAATAATAATCATTTTTATTCCATGTTGCGACGCTAGACGTCTAGCTTTTGCACGTAGGTCAAAAATTGAAAGCGAAGGTGTATCGTCAATAAAAAGTGGTGCTTTTTCTAAAGATTTTACTTTTACGTTAAGTTGTTCCCACTCGTGTTTTTCTAGTTTTCCTGTTCTTAATTTTTCTGAAGATAATCCTGTTTCACTAGAAATTAGACGAGTAATTAACTGTACAGATGCCATCTCTAATGAGAAAAACGCCACCGGTATGTTAGAGTTTACGGCAATATTACGAGCCATAGTTAGCGTTAATGCTGTTTTACCCATACCTGGTCTTGCTGCTACGATAATTAAATCACTTTCTTGCCAACCAGAAGTTAACTTATCTAGTTTATCGAAACCAGAAGGAATACCACTCATTCCTTCTTTTTTAGAGATTTCTTCAATTTTCTTTTTTGCTTGTATTACAAGATCTTGAGCAGTTTCACTAGATTTTTTAATGTTACCTTGTGTAACTTCGTATAATTTAGATTCTGCACTATCTAAGAGATCAAAAACATCTTTAGTTTCGTCATAGGCATCTTCAATAATTTCACTAGAAATTTTAATCAAGCTTCGCTGAATATATTTTTGCAAAATAATACGTGCATGAAACTCGATATGCGCAGAAGAAGATACTTTTTGCGTTAAAGATATTAAGTAAAAGTCACCACCAACCATATCTAACTTACCGTTAGTCTTTAATTGTGTTGAAACTGTTAATAAGTCTATTGGTTGGCTTTCTTGAAACAGCATAAAGATAGCTTCAAAAATGTGTTGATGTGCTTCTTTATAGAATGCTTCTGCGCTTAAAATATCAATAACTTCATCTACACCTTTTTTATCAATCATCATAGCACCTAAAACCACTTCTTCTAAGTCAATAGCTTGTGGTGGCACCTTACCTCTTTCTAGATTTATCAAGGTGCTTTTATCTACTTGGTAACCTTTTAATTGATTTGGTTGTTTCATTTATTGATATAAAATAATAGATTAAAATATAACGATTTACAGTTAATTTTTTGAGTGTAAATCTCAAGAAATTTGATTTTTTTTCGAGTTAACGAAAGTAAATAAATTGTTAAGAAAACCTTAATTAGAAATTGAGCTAATCTCAACAGGTCATTAACAATACGGTTGTTAATAACTCATTTTTTTTGTTAATAAGCACAAAAAAAATCTGAAACTCAAGTTTCAGATTTTTTGAGCAAATGATTTTATAAGGGTTAACCTTTAAATACTCCCATTTCAGAATATTTTTCAATTCTTTTATTTACTAAATCTTTTGGTGATAAGTTTTTAAACTCTTCATAAGCATCTTCAATTGCTTTGCTTACTGTTTTAAAAGTTGTCTCTCTATCTGTATGAGCACCACCTAATGGTTCTTTAATAATATCGTCAACTATCTTAACTTTTTTCATGTCTTTTGCTGTTAACTTCAAAGCTTCAGCTGCTTGCTCTTTAAATTCCCAGCTTCTCCATAAGATTGAAGAACAAGATTCTGGAGATATTACAGAATACCATGTATTTTCTAGCATCATAATTTTATCTCCTACACCAATACCCAATGCACCACCAGAAGCACCTTCACCAATAACTATTGTTATAATTGGTACTTTTAATCTAGTCATTTCTAAAATATTTCTTGCAATAGCTTCTCCTTGTCCACGCTCTTCTGCTTCTAATCCTGGATATGCACCTGGTGTATCTAAAAGTGTTACTACTGGTATTCCAAATTTTTCTGCAGATTTCATTAAGCGTAATGCTTTACGATATCCTTCTGGATTAGCCATACCAAAGTTACGGTATTGTCTTGTTTTGGTATTATATCCTTTTTGCTGACCAATAAACATATATGTTTGGTCTCCTATTTTACCTAATCCACCAATCATAGCCTTATCATCTTTAAAACTTCTATCTCCATGAAGTTCTAAAAAACTATCGCCACAAATAGCATTTATATAGTCTAATGTATAAGGTCTATTTGGATGACGTGATAGTTGCACACGCTGCCAAGGTGTAAGGTTTTTATAAATTTCTTTTTTTGTTGCTAGTAGCTTTTTTTCTATTTGTTTACATGTTTGAGTCACATCTACATCACTCTCTTCTCCAATGACTTGACACTTGTCTAATTGCTCTTCTAGCTCTTTAATTGGTAATTCAAATTCTAAATATTCCATAGGGAATGTGTCTTTTAGTTTATTTGTTAGCGCACAAAATTACATTTTTTTAGTTGAAATAAAGCCAATATTTTTAAAAATTGGCTTCTTTTGTACGTTAAAATATAGAGTTATAATGGTTTATGTTTTCTTTTTCTCTTTAAATATTTTAGGTTTTTTATAATTCCATTAAATAATACAACTGCAAGGATTACAAAAGCACCTATGTAAAACGAAGATGACATAATTTCGGTCTCAGGAAATAAAATTAATGCTAAAATTATCCCGTAAATTGGCTCTAAATTATAGGTTAAAACTACTGTATAAGGACTAATATAACGCATCACATAAACAGAAGCTATAAACGCATAAGCAGTACAGATAGAAGCCAATAAAAGTAAATATCCGATATCTGAAGCGTTTATACTAAAAAATGAAGCGGTAAAACCTTCTCCAAACAAAGCTATATATATTGTAATAAAAATAACACCGCTTAAAAACTCGTAAAAAGATATTTTGGTAGCCGAGTGTTGTTCTAAAAACTTTCCATTTAAAACTGCAAATAAAGAAGATAAGAATGCTGAGACAATTCCTAAAATCATTCCTTTTAAGTGTTGGATTTCACTTTGAACAATTAAATACACACCTAAAATAACAATAAGACCAAAAAATATCTCGTAAGGAATAATCTTTCTTTTATAAAAAATAGGCTCTAAAAATGAGGCAAAAAAAGCTCCTGTTGAAAACATAGCTAATGCAATTGAAATGTTAGCTACTTTTATTGCTCCATAAAAAGTTATCCAATGTAATGCAATTATGACTCCTGCTATACAAAGCTTAATTAATTCTTTTTTGGTTATTTGTAGATTTACCTTAAATAATTTTACATATGCTATCATTAGAATTGTTGCAAACAACATTCTATACCAAACTAAACTTACAGCATTAATAGAAATTAACTTACCTAATATTGCTGTAAAACCTGCTATAAAAACCAAGAAATGCAGGTGAAGATAGTTTTTTAATTTATCGTTTAGCATTTTGCAACAAGAAGAAAGCTAGAATACCGAATATAATATTTGGTAACCAAACTGCTAGTAATGGACTAAAGTCTGATTGAGATGCTAGTGTACCAAAAATTTTGTCAAAAAAGACAAATACCATTGCTATTGTTATACCTATTGCTAGGTTTACTCCCATTCCGCCACGACGTTTTCTTGATGACACCGCAACTGCAATTATAGTTAAGATAAATACTGATACAGGTAAGCTCCATTTTTGATATTTTGCTAAACGATATCTACCTAAAAATTTAGAACCTCGTTTTTCTTCACGTTCTATAAATCTTAAAAGTTGAGGATATGCTAAAGTTTCAGCAATAAAATCTTCTGGAGTTAAATCTTCTAAATCAAAAGGAAAAATAGTGTCTTTTCTTCTTTCTAGAATAATCTTATCATTTGTTTCTCCTATAATACGTTTTTCGTAATTTCTTAGAAGGTAAATAGAATCATCTTCTACATATCTAATGCTAGCTGCTGTTAACTTGTAAGTCATTTTATTATCTTCAAAATGTTCTAGAGTAAAATTTACTCCCATATTTTTTGAAGCATCAAAACTACTTACATAAATAATGTCGTTTTCGTTTATTTGCTTTAAAACATTTCTGTTGTTATTATTTTTTTTACCAGAAAGGTATTTATATTTAAAGTCATAAAAACCTTTACTTGCATTTGGAGCTAAATACATTCCCATTAGTATAGAAAACAACGCTACAATAACTCCACCTATTAAATATGGTCTTAAAAAACGAGTAAAAGAAACTCCTGAACTTAAAAAAGCAACAATTTCTGTATTGTTGGCTAATTTTGAAGTAAACCATATAACAGATAAAAATAAAAATAAAGGAAATAAAAGGTTAGCAAAATAGATTGTAAAATATAATAGATACATCATGACTTCTCCAAAAGGAGCTTCGTTTTCTATTATTTTCCCTATTTTTTCTGCTAAGTGAACTGTTATCCCAATAGGAACAAACAGAATTAACATCATTACAAATGTTAATAGATAGCGTTTTAATATGTACCAATCTAATATTTTCATGTATTACAAACGCTTGTCCATTTGTTTTACCATTTTATCTTTCCAGGTTCTAAAGTCTCCTGCTATAATGTGCTTTCTAGCTTCTCTAACTAACCATAGATAAAACCCTAGGTTATGTATAGTTGCTATTTGCTTCCCTAATAACTCATTTACATTAAAAAGGTGTCTTAAATAGGCTTTACTATATTCTGTATCTACAAAAGTAATACCCATTTCGTCTATTGGAGAAAAGTCGTCACGCCATTTTAAATTTTTGATGTTAATTGTGCCGTGAGCTGTAAACAGCATACCATTTCTTGCGTTTCTTGTTGGCATAACACAATCAAACATATCTACACCTAATGCAATATTTTCTAATATATTAATTGGTGTACCAACACCCATAAGGTAACGTGGTTTATCTTCTGGAAGGATGTCTGTTACTACTTCTGTCATAGCGTACATTTCTTCTGCAGGTTCTCCAACAGAAAGTCCTCCTATTGCATTCCCTTCTGCTCCTACACCAGCAATATACTCTGCAGATTGCTTACGTAAATCTTTATAGGTACTACCTTGAACAATTGGAAAAAATGCTTGAGAGTAGTCGTATTTAAAAGGTGTTTTCTTTAAATGTGTTAAACAACGCTCTAACCAACGATGGGTCATATGCATAGATCGTTTTGCGTAGTTATAATCACATGGATATGGTGTACACTCGTCAAACGCCATAATAATATCTGCACCAATGGTACGTTGTATTTCCATTACATTTTCTGGAGTAAATGTGTGGTAACTACCATCAATATGACTTTTAAATTTTACACCTTCTTCTTTTATCTTTCGATTAGCTGATAAAGAATATACTTGATATCCTCCAGAATCGGTTAAGATATTTCTGTCCCAATTCATAAATTTATGCAAACCACCAGCTTTTTCTAAAATATCAGTTTGTGGTTTTAAGTATAAGTGGTAAGTATTACCTAAAATGATATCAGGATTAATCTCTTCTTTTAATTCTCTTTGGTGTACTCCTTTTACAGAAGCAACAGTACCAACAGGCATAAAAATTGGTGTTTCTATAACACCATGGTCTGTTTTTATTACTCCTGCTCTAGCTTTACTTTGAGTATCTTTAGCTTTTAAATCGAAAGTCATATATGTGTAAAATCTTCAGCTAGCAAATATAACCAAGAATTAGACAATGGGTCTTAAATAGATTATAAAATTTAAACTGAATATTTAGTTTTTTATTTTAAAATCTAAATATTGTTAGCAAAATATGAAAATAAGTTAATAACTGCGTTTTTTCTATTTTGATAAGGTGATTTAATATCATAATTTTGACCCCATAAACAACACGATTAACAAAATTAAAATGGCAAGTACACAACAATTAAATGATTTAACAACACAAGTACGCAGAGATATTTTGCGTATGGTACACAAAGTTAATTCTGGTCATCCTGGAGGATCTTTAGGTTGCGCAGAATTTTTTGTAGCGCTTTATAATGAAATTATGGAGCGTAAAGAAGGCTTTGACATGGATGGTAAAAATGAAGATTTATTTTTCTTATCCAATGGACATATCTCACCTGTATATTACAGTGTACTAGCTAGAGCTGGATACTTTCCTGTTGATGAGCTTAACACGTTTAGACTAATAGACTCTAGACTACAAGGTCATCCAACAACTCACGAAGGTTTACCTGGTATTAGAATTGCTTCAGGATCACTGGGTCAAGGTATGTCTGTAGCTATTGGTGCTGCAGAAGCTAAAAAATTAAATAAGGACAACCATTTAATTTATAGTCTTCATGGTGATGGCGAATTACAAGAAGGACAAAACTGGGAAGCTATTATGTATGCTGCTGCTAATAAAGTAGATAATTTAATTGCTACCGTAGACTTAAACGGTCAGCAAATAGATGGATCTACAGATCAAGTTTTAAACTTAGGTAGCGTAAGAGCAAAATTTGAAGCTTTTGGTTGGACTGTTGTAGAGATTGAAAACGGAAACAATATAGAAGCTATATTAGAAGGAATGACTAAAGCTAAAACCTTAACTGGTCAAGAAAAACCAGTTTGTGTTTTACTTAAAACCGTAATGGGTAATGGTGTAGACTTTATGATGCATACACATGCTTGGCATGGTAAAGCACCTAATGACGAACAATTAGAAATAGGATTAAACCAAAACCCAGAAACACTAGGAGACTACTAAACAGCACAAAACAATGACAAAAACATACACAAATACAGGAAGTAAAGATACACGCTCTGGTTTTGGAGCTGGATTAACAGAATTAGGAAAATCTAACGAAAATGTAGTTGCACTATGTGCAGATCTTACAGGATCATTAAAAATGGATGAGTTTAAAGCAAACCATCCAGAACGTTTTTTTCAAGTAGGTATCGCAGAAGCAAACATGATTGGTATGGCTGCTGGTTTAACTATTGGAGGCAAAATACCTTTTACTGGTACATTTGCTAACTTCTCTACAGGTCGTGTTTACGATCAAATTAGACAAAGTGTTGCATACTCAGGTAAAAATGTAAAAATATGTGCATCTCACGCAGGTATAACTTTAGGTGAAGATGGCGCAACACACCAAATATTAGAAGACATAGGTTTAATGAAAATGTTACCAGGAATGGTAGTCATTAATCCATGTGATTATAATCAAACTAAAGCTGCTACAATAGCTATTGCAGAATACGAAGGTCCTGTTTATTTACGTTTTGGTAGACCAAAAGTAGCAAATTTTACTCCAGAAGATCAGAAGTTTGAAATAGGAAAAGCACTACACTTACTATCTGGTACAGACGTAACTATTGTTGCAACAGGACACTTAGTTTGGGAAGCGTTAGAAGCTGCAAAAACTTTAAATGAAAAAGGAATTTCTGCAGAAGTTATAAATATTCATACCATTAAACCTTTAGATGATAAAGCTATTTTAGATTCTGTAACAAAAACTGGATGTATAGTAACTGCAGAAGAACATAATTATTTAGGAGGTTTAGGTGAAAGTGTTGCACGTGTTTTAGCACAACACAAACCAACTCCGCAAGAGTTTATTGCTACAAATGACACTTTTGGAGAATCTGGTACACCTGCTCAGTTAATGGACAAATACGGATTAAATGCAGATGCAATTGTTAAAGCTTCTGAAAAAGTAATTAAAAGAAAATAATTAAGTTAATACTTTAATTAATTTAAAGGCTTAAAACAATTGTTTTAAGCCTTTTTTAATTTAAGCTTAAAAATAATTTGGCACAATTTTCGTTTAAAAAAGTATTCACATCAAAAAACAACTATTATGAAAATTCTAAACAGTGAAAACAGAACAGAAAGATTTAAACTTATAATTTTTTCTTTAGTATTATTATCTTCAATATCAATTTACGCACAAACAAATAGCGGATTTGGCTTTAAAGGTGGCTTAAATTATAATGGTAACGGTGATTACTTTGAATCTGTTTCTAATAATTATCAAAACCCTGATAGAACTATTGGTTACCATGTTGGTGTTTTTGGTAAAATAGGTAAACAACTTTACTTTAGACCAGAACTTGTTTACACATCTACTAAAAGTGATTATAATGCAGGTGATTTTGATTTAAAGAAGCTAGATATGCCATTATTAGTTGGTGTAAAAGTATTAGGGCCAATTCACGTTTTTGGTGGACCAAGCCTACAATATATCTTAGATTCTGATTTTGAAAATGCTACAGTTAGCAATATTGAAGATGATTTTTCTGTAGGGTTAAACTTTGGCGTAGGCTTAAGTTTTAATAATATTGGTGTAGATTTAAGATACGAACGTGGTTTTAATGATAACGAAGCTACTATAATTAATAATAACATAACCCTTAATAATCCTAACAGATTAGACACAAGACCAGAACAACTTATTTTAAGTTTATCTATTATGTTATAATAAAACATGTTATAAACAAAAAAAGCCACTTACTAAAAGTGGCTTTTTTTTTATTTTATATAGACATTACATTGATGGATCCAAATAATCTGGTGTACCATCATTATTACTATCTGTTAATATCGTTGTGTGTAGTCTATAATTACCTGTCGCTGAAACAAACTCTATTTTAACAAAAACTTCATTTTCGGCAGCATTATTATCATAAAAAGCTTGCGCTTCAGCTTTTGTTGTAAAAGGCGCCATACTATTATCTTCCTCGTATTGCATTGGCTCCACTTCATCTGCTGTTAAAATTTCATCTCCATCATCATCTATATCTATAAAGTTAGCTATACCATCTCCATCAGTATCATCATTGTAACCATCACCGTCTTGATCTAAATCTTCTATATAAGAAGGAATATTATCTTGATCAAAATCTGTATGATTTCTTTCAATAATATTTAATTTAAATAATATTGGAGAGTATGCGTCTATTCCTGTTACAAAATTTGAAAAATATGCTAATCCAGAAGGTATAAACACAACTCCTTTACCTTGACCTGTTATATTTACAGTTCCGTCATTATTTTCTGAATAATTAGATGCTGTTTTAAATTCAATTACACCTTCTCTAAATCCAGTTACAACACCATTTACAATTGTACCACTAGCATTATATCCTGTTGTTAAATTAAGGTTTGTAGGGTTAACATTAAAATCAAAAGACTCTCCATCTAAAGTTTCTCCTCTGTAAGTAACAACTGCTCTATCTAAAGGATTTATAGTATTACCTAAACCTTCTCTTAATGACAATATGTACAACTTGTAATCAATACCGTTTTGTTCTACAATTTTATAAGTTAATTCTGGTCTATCAATTAATGCATCTGCATTAGGATTTGAGTCATCTATAAGAGTAAACTCTACTTCAAAATCATCATTTGATGGATTATACGGATCAGAAAAATCAAATTCTTCGTAGTTATAGGTATAGTTTGATAAAAACTCTTCTATTTCTAAAATATTTTCATTGTAAACTTCTGTTTCATCTCTCTCTTCAATTATGGTAGTATTATCATCATCATCATTACACGCAAAATTAAATATTGCTAATAGTAAAACAGCTAAAGTGATTTTTCTTAAATTCATTATTGTTATTTTTGAGCTTGCAAGATACATTTTAATAGTATTTTGCACAATAACGTTAACGTCTATTTTAGATTTTTTGTATGAGAGTTGATAAATATTTATGGTGTGTAAGGTATTATAAAACAAGAAACCAAGCTTCTATTGCTTGTAAAAAAGGTCATGTTAGGGTAAATGGTGATATTGCTAAACCAAGTAAAGAAGTATATGCTACAGATAAAATAGAGCTAAGAAAAAATCAGGTAAATTATCAAGTTACCGTTCTTGATATCCCTAAGAATCGTGTCGGAGCTAAAATTGTTGATATTTACAGATTAGATACTACACCAAAATCTGCTTTTGAAACTCAAGAATTACTTAAATTAGCAAAAGATTATTACAGAAAAAAAGGAAGTGGTCGTCCAACCAAAAAAGACAGGAGAGATTTGGACGATTTGGATTATAAAAACCAACAATAAATGACAACTTTAAATAATATTATATTAACAGCTTCAGAAATTGATCAAAAATTAACCCGCATTGCTTATCAAATTTATGAAGCAAATGTTGGCGAAAGCGAAATAATCTTAGCCGGAATAGAGGCTAATGGCTATATTCTTGCTAAAAAACTAAAAACAAAACTTACTAAAATATCTCCTATTAATCCTGTTTTATGTAAGGTTACTATTGATAAGAAAAAACCATTAAATCCAATTGGGACTTCTATCAAAGCAGAAGATTACACTAATAAATCTATTGTATTAATAGATGATGTTTTAAACTCTGGATCTACATTAATCTATGGTGTTAAACATTTTCTGGATGTACCTTTAAAACAATTTAAAACTGCTGTTTTAGTAAATAGAAATCATAAAAAATTTCCTGTAAAAGCAGATTTTAAAGGTATTTCTCTCTCTACTTCTTTAAATGAACATGTACAAGTAGATCTAAAAGATAACGATTGGAAAGCTTACTTAGAATAGTTTAAGAATTATTTTTTCTGCTATATCTTCTATTCTTTCTGAAGCATTAATCCTAAAATCGGCCATATTATAAAAATAAGAACGTTCAAAAAGATGTTTTGCTATAAACTCTTTTATATCTTCTTCATCATTAAGATGACTAATTAAAGGGCGTGTATTATCTTTTAATAATCGCTGCGTTAAAACATCTAAATTTACGTTTAAATATATGGTTTTGGTATTAGTTTTACTTTTTAACCATTCCATAGTATCGTAAAAACATGGTGTTCCTCCTCCTAAAGAAAGCACATAATTTTCTTTATTATTAACTATTTCTTTTAAAGCTGTGTTTTCTAATTTTCTAAAATAAATCTCTCCTTTTTGACTAAATATTTCTTTTACAGATAAGTTTTCTTTTTTTTCAATGTAATTATCCAAGTCAATAAAGCTATAATTCAACACTTTAGCTAAATAATTACCTATTGTAGACTTCCCTGAAGCCATATATCCTATTAAAATCAAATTCATCTTAAGTCTTATTTACTGATTATAAACGTCTTATCGTAAAGTGCAGCAAAAAAACAAAAAAAAATGCAATTTAGGGTTGGAATATTAATAAAAGCTCTTATATTTGCACCCGCAAACAACAAACAATGACCGGGTAGCTCAGTTGGTAGAGCATCTCCCTTTTAAGGAGAGGGTCCTGGGTTCGAGCCCCAGCCCGGTCACAAAAAAAAGTTAAGCTTAAAAGCTTAACTTTTTTTTTATCTTTATTTTAAAATTTAGCGCACGTGGCGGAATTGGTAGACGCGCTAGCTTGAGGGGCTAGTGATTGTTATTAATCGTGGAAGTTCGAGTCTTCTCGTGCGCACTACTACTCCTTAAAATCTTTTATTTTGTCTTCATTAGTTTTTAATTGTTAATTATTTCAAAAAAATAAATTGTTTTTTATCAGTTTTACGTTTTGTTTAATTATTTTTACAAAACAATGAACAGTATTAAAACAAACTTTAGTATTAAGGATCTCGAAAATCTTTCGGGAATAAAAGCGCATACCATAAGAATTTGGGAAAAACGCTACAACCTTTTTAAACCTAACAGAACTGATACCAATATTAGATATTACAGTACCGCTAGTCTTCAAAAAATATTAAATATTAGTTTTTTAAATAAAAACGGATACAAAATATCTAAAATAGCAAGTCTTGATGAAAACGAAATTTCTTCACTTGTAAAAGAAATAGCAGAAAGTAAAGATCCTAACAATCATTCTATAAATTTATTAAAATTGGCAATGATTAACTTTGATCAAAGCCTTTTTAATAAAACCTTCTACAAACTGGAGGAAGAAATGTCTTTTAAAACCATTTTTTTTGATGTTTTTATTCCACTTTTAGATCACATAGGATTATTATGGCAAACAGATACAATAACACCTGCTCACGAACATTTTGTTGTTGAAATTATTAAAAAGAAGATTTTAGTCGAAACAGAAAAAGCTTACAAGATTAATACACCCGACTTAAGTCAAAAACCATATGCTTTATTCTTACCAGATAATGAAATGCACGAGCTTGGTTTATTATTTACAAATTTAGAACTAACTTTAAAAGGTAAACATGTTATCTATTTAGGACAATCTGTCCCTGTTAAGAGTTTAGAGTTTTTACTAACAAAACATAAAGACATAACTTTTATTTCAAGTTTTACAGTAAGCCCAGAAAACGAAAACATAGAAGATTACTTAAATAGCTTTTCTAGCACTTTATTAAAAAACAATAAATGCAAACTTTTAGTATCAGGAAGACTATTAGGTACAAAGCCTAACATTTCTAACTCAAACATTAAAACTTTTGAGTCTACAAAAGACTTAATTGATCATATTAATAATGAAAAATAAAATAGCAATAATAGGTTCTGGGTTTTCTGCTTTATCTGCTGCATGTTATCTTGCTAAGGATGGATTTAATGTTTCAGTTTTTGAAAAAAATGATACTGTAGGAGGACGTTGTAGACAGTTTAAAAAAGATGGATTTACTTTTGATATGGGACCAAGCTGGTATTGGATGCCTGATATATTTGATAAGTTTTTTAATGATTTTGATAAAAAAACTTCAGATTTTTATCAGCTAGACAAGCTTTCTCCTGCGTATAAAATTTTCTTTAATGATGAAGTTATCACCATAGGAGATACAATGGAGAAAATTTGCGAAGAATTTGAACGCATAGAAAAAGGAAGCTCAATTCCACTTAAAAAATTTATAAATAAAGCTGCAGATAATTATAACATTGCCATTAACAAAATTGTGTTAAAACCAGGTGTTTCACCCTTAGAATTGGTAACTAAAGATACTGTTACTAGACTAGATCAATTTTTTAAAACAATAAGCAGTGATGTTAGACGCCAATTTAAAAACCCTAAACTAATATCTACTTTAGAGTTTCCTGTTCTGTTTTTAGGTGCAAAACCAAGTAATACACCTTCTTTTTATAGTTTTATGAATTACGCCGATTTTGGCTTAGGTACGTGGCACCCTAAAGGCGGAATGTATCAAATAATTCTTGCAATGAGACAACTTGCAGAAGAATTAGGTGTTACAATAAATGTAAACTCTAATGTTACTAATATTAATGTTGAAAATGGTACTTCTACATCAATTACTGTTAACGGTAAAACTTTAAAGTTTGATGTTGTTTTAAGCGGTGCAGATTATCATCACTCAGAAACGTTGTTAGATAGAAAATATAGACAGTATTCAGAAAAATATTGGAACAATAAAACCTTTGCTCCTTCTTCTCTCCTATTTTACGTAGGTTTTGATAAGAAATTGAAAAATGTAAACCATCATAACTTATTTTTTGATACCAACTTTGAAACGCATGCAGAAGATATTTACGATAATCCAAAATGGCCTAAAGAACCTCTATTTTATGCCAATTTCCCATCTGTAACAGATAACAGCATGGCGCCTAATGGTAAAGAAAATGGTTTTTTCTTAATACCAATCGCTCCTAACTTAGAAGATACACCACAATTAAGAGAGCAATATTTTGATATAATCATGTCTCGTTTTGAAAAATTAACTCAACAAGATGTTAAAAATAGTATTATCTTTAAAGAAAGCTTTTGTGTTAAAGATTTTATTGAAGCATATAATTCCTACAAAGGAAATGCATACGGAATGGCTAATACGCTAACGCAAACCGCTTTTCTAAGACCAAATTTAAAGAGTAAAAAAGTTAACAACCTCTACTTTACAGGACAATTAACTGTTCCTGGTCCAGGTGTGCCACCAGCACTTATATCTGGAAAATTAGTAGCAGAATTAATCCAAAAACACCACCAAAAACTATGAAAGCAATATTTGATTCTGTGTCGTACAATTGTAGTAAAGTTGTTACTACATCTTACAGCACTTCGTTTTCTTTAGCTACAAAAATGCTTGCAAAGTCTATCAGACAGGATATTTATAATATTTATGGTTTTGTGAGGTTTGCAGACGAGATTGTAGACACTTTTCATGATTATGATAAAGAAACTTTATTTAACAATTTTGAAAACGATTTAGAATTAGCTCTAAAAAACAAAATTAGCCTAAATCCAATATTAAATGCGTTTCAACATACGTATCACAAGCATAACATCGAAAAACATATGGTTGATGCTTTTATGAAAAGTATGCGTCTAGATTTATCTAAAACTAAATACACTACAGACCAAGAGTATAAAGATTATATTTATGGTTCTGCAGACGTAGTTGGACTAATGTGTTTAAAAGTCTTTGTTAAAGGAGATAATGATCAATACGAAAAACTTAAAGACACAGCAATGTCATTAGGTTCTGCTTTTCAAAAGGTGAATTTTTTACGCGACTTAAAAGCTGATCACGAATTACTTGATAGAACTTATTTCCCAAATACAGATTTAAATAATCTAACTGAAGAAGATAAACTATTCATCATTAATGATATTGAAAACGATTTTAAAAAAGGCTTAGAAGGTATAAAACAACTACCTATGGAGGCCAAATTTGGAGTATTTATGGCTTATAGATACTATCATCAGTTACTGGCAAAGCTTAAAAAAACACCAGCATTAGAAATTAAAAATACTAGAATAAGAGTACCAAACTACAAAAAGGCAGAACTTTTAACTAGAAGCTACGTAAAGTATCAGTTAAATTTATTATAATTAGACATGAAAACATTGTATTGGATATTAATATTTTTAGGCACATTTTCTATAATGGAATTTATGGCATGGTTTACACATAAATACATCATGCACGGCTTTTTATGGTCACTACATAAAGACCATCATCTAAAAGATCACGATAGCTGGTTTGAGCGTAATGATGCCTTTTTTATCTTTTATGCAATAGTAAGTATGACTTGCTTTTACTTATGGAGTTACGAAGATATTTGGTACACATTACCAATAGGCTTAGGCATTATGGCTTATGGCGCAGCTTACTTCTTAGTACACGATATATTTATCCATCAACGCTTTAAAATGTTTAGAAATGCTAATAATTGGTACGCACGTGGTGTTAGACGTGCACACAAAATACATCACAAACATATTGGCAAAGAAGATGGAGAAAACTTTGGTATGCTTGTCGTACCATTTAAGTACTTCAAAAAATAGACTAAATGTCTCAAAAACATTATGATTATATCATAGTTGGCAATGGTTTAGCTGGACTTCAATTAGCCTTAGCTTTTGCCAAGGATTCATATTTTAATCATAAATCCATTGCTTTAATAGACGCTTCTACTAAAACTGAAAATGATAAAACTTGGAGTTTTTGGGAACAAAACAATAGCACTTTTAGTCATTTAGCTTACCAATCCTGGCAACATGCAACTATCTATGCAGAAAACCAAAAAATAAGCTTAAATCTAAATCCTTATACTTATAAATCTATACGTGCAATAGACTTTTATGCGGAAGCTAAAGCTCAACTCAATCAGCAAGACAATATTACATTTTTGGTGGAAACCGTGACTTCGGTTAAAGAAAAAGAAATAGTTGAAGTCACAACCAAAACAAACAACTATACGACAAATCATGTTTTTGATAGTCGGATTCCAGACGCGTTTTTTAAAGATGAAAAAGCCACAACTTTAATACAACATTTTAAAGGCTGGATTATAGAAGCTGAAAGCGATGTTTTTAATGAAAACAGCTTAACAATGATGGATTATCGATTAAAAGATAATAATCAAACAACCTTTATGTATGTGTTACCGCATACAAAAAATAAAGCGTTAGTCGAATTCACATATTTTACAGAAAATATTGTAGAAAGTGACCACTACGACAGCTATTTAAAGCAATATATTTCAGAATATTTAAACATTAATAATTATAATATTGTCGAAACTGAAGTTGGTCAAATACCAATGACAACTTTCAATTTTCAATCGTTTAATACATCCAAAATCACTAAAATTGGTACAGCTGGCGGTTGGGTAAAACCTTCAACGGGATATTCTTTTAAACTCACAGAAAAAAGAGTTGCAAAAATTATTGAGAATATAAAAACCAATCAACCAACCACAAACGGATTTTTTAAAAACAAGTATAAATTTTACGACAAAGTATTTTTACAAGTTTTAAAAGATAATAATGAAAAAGGTGAATGGGTTTTTAATCAATTTTACAGTAAAAATAGCACACCAACCATGTTTAAATTTTTAGATGAAGAGTCTTCACTTCTTGAAGATATTAAAATTATGTGGTCGTTATTTAGTTTTAGTTTTATTAAAGCTTTTTTTAAAACGCTTTAATCGTTTAAAAGCTTATCTAAAGTTGCTCTAACTTTATCTCCGTTCCAATTAGCAACTCCTGTTTTATCAATAACAATCTTACCGTTTTTATCAATTAAAAAAGTACGTGGTATACTTGACACTTCAAAATCTGGATGATTTGACATTGGATAATACACCTCTAAACTATAACCATTTTTGGTCAAAAATGCTTTCACTTTTTCGCTATCATCATTGGTTACAAATAAGAATTCAACTTTATCATTATAATCGCTATAAAGTTGATCTAAGTCAGGCATTTCTGCAATACATGGCGGACACCAAGTTGCCCAAAAATTAATAAATATTACTTTATTTTTAGCTGAAGAAAAGTCGTAAATATTACCGTTAATATCTTGTAAAGTCCATTGGTAAGTTTGCAGCTGGATTCGTTCATCTTCATCTTCTATACTAGGAGAAAATACAGACAAGCCTTTTTGTAATTGGATTTGTATAAACTGTCTTGATTGCGGAATTATCATTAACACAATAAATAACCCAAACAGAATATTACTTAAAGATAATTTTGGTTTAACAGATTTCATTTTTAAATAGATGAAACAAAAAACTCCTGAATATTCAGGAGTTTTTTATTACTTGATTAAATAAACTATGCGTTTTGAGCTGCAATTAAATTTAAAGCAGAACCTGCTTTATACCATTCTATTTGAGCTTCGTTATACGTATGATTTACTTTAATAGTGTCTTTACTTCCGTCTGAATGTACGACTTCAATATGAAGTGGTTTATTAGGCGCAAATTCATTTAAATCTAAGAAGTTAAATGTATCATCTTCTTGTATTAAATCGTAATCTGCTTCATTATCAAACGTTAAACCTAACATACCTTGCTTTTTAAGGTTTGTTTCGTGTATACGTGCAAAAGATTTTACAATTACAGCAGCAACACCTAAATGACGAGGTTCCATTGCAGCATGCTCTCGTGAAGAACCTTCACCGTAATTATGATCACCAACTACAACCGTCCAAATACCTTCTTTTTTGTATTCGCGTTGTGTATCTGGTACGCCGCCATATTCCCCAGTTAATTGGTTTTTAACAAAGTTAGTTTTCTTATTGTAAGCATTTACTGCACCAATTAAACAGTTGTTAGAAATATTATCTAAGTGACCTCTAAAACGTAACCAAGGTCCAGCCATACTAATATGGTCTGTGGTACATTTTCCAAAAGCTTTAATTAATAATTTAGCACCTGTTATTGAATCACCTATTGGTGTAAATGGTGTTAATAATTGTAATCTTTCAGAATCTTCTGCAACTTTAACAACAACGCTACTACCATCTTCTCTTGGTTCTAAATAACCGTTTTCTTTAACTTCAAAACCTTTTGGTGGTAATTCCCATCCAGTTGGTTCGTCTAACATCACTTCTTCTCCATCTTCATTAATTAATTTATCTGTCATTGGATTAAAGTCCAAACGACCAGCAATTGCTATAGCTGCTGTTAATTCTGGAGACGCCACAAAAGCATGTGTATTTGGATTACCATCTGCTCGCTTAGCAAAGTTTCTATTAAACGAGTGAACTATACTATTTTTTGGTGCATTTTTAGGATCGCTATATCTAGCCCATTGACCAATACATGGTCCACAAGCATTAGTAAATATTGTAGCATCCAATTTTTCAAAGATTTCTAAAATACCATCTCGTTCTGTAGTATATCTTACTTGCTCAGAACCAGGATTGATACCAAATTCTGCTTTAGTTTTTAGCTTTTTATCTAATGCTTGCTGCGCAATAGATGACGCTCTTGATAAATCTTCGTAAGACGAATTTGTACAAGAACCAATTAATCCCCATTCTACTTGTAAAGGCCAATCGTTATCTGTTGCTTTTTTAGTCATTTCTTTACCAGCTGGAGTAGATAAATCTGGTGTAAATGGTCCGTTTAATAATGGATTTAATTCAGATAAATTAATTTCAATCACTTGATCAAAATATTGTTCTGGATTAGCATACACTTCAGGATCTGCTGTTAAGTATTCACGCACTTTATTTGCTGCATCTGCTACATCGGATCTATCTGTTGCACGTAAATAACGCTCCATAGAATCGTCATATCCAAAAGTAGAAGTAGTTGCTCCTATTTCTGCTCCCATATTACAAATGGTTCCTTTTCCTGTACAAGACATAGATGTTGCTCCAGGACCAAAATACTCTACAATTGCACCAGTACCACCTTTTACGGTTAATATTTCGGCAACTTTTAAAATAACGTCTTTTGGCGCTGTCCAACCAGATAACTTACCTGTTAGTTTAACACCTATTAACTTAGGAAATTTAAGTTCCCAAGCCATTCCTGCCATTACGTCTACAGCATCTGCACCACCAACACCAATAGCTACCATACCTAATCCACCAGCGTTAACGGTATGAGAATCTGTACCAATCATCATTCCTCCAGGAAACGCATAATTCTCTAATACCACTTGGTGAATAATACCTGCTCCTGGTTTCCAGAAGCCAATACCATATTTATTAGAAACTGATTCTAAAAATTCAAAAACCTCTTTACTTACATCGTTTGCATGCTTTAAATCTTTTTCTGCACCATCTTTAGCCTGAATTAAATGATCACAATGCACCGTAGTTGGTACAGCTACTTTATCTTTACCGGCTTGCATAAATTGCAATAATGCCATTTGTGCTGTTGCGTCTTGACAAGCAATTCTATCTGGTGCAAAATCTACATAATCTTTACCTCTTGTGAAAGCTGTTTTTGGTGTTCCGTCCCAAAGGTGATTGTATAAAATCTTTTCAGAAAGTGTTAAAGGTTTACCTACAACGTCACGAGCAGCATCTACTCGTTCTGCCATTTGGCTATATACCTTTTTAATCATGTCAATATCAAATGCCATAAGTTTTGTTTTTTTTGTTTGTCTTAAATTTATTAAAAAAAATGATATGATTTGAGTCCAAATACTATCATTTTTATAGATTTTTAATTTAATAAAATTCTTTCATTTTTATCATAAGAAAAGGTTAATAATACCAATTACCACTTAATTTCACTATTTAATTGAAAAGCAAAAAAAAGCTCGAATTGAAAATTCGAGCTTTTGAATATAAGTTATTATGACTATTACGCCATTACTAATTGCTTTTGAGATGGTTTGAATTTAGTTAATACAATACCATCTACTGCAGCTTCGTATTCTTCCATAGTTGGTGTACGACCAAGAATAGTTGATAATACTACAACTGGTGTTGATGATAATAATGATTCCCCTTTTTTACCATCGGCATCTTTTACAACACGACCTTGGAATAAACGTGTAGATGTTGCCATTACTGTATCTCCAGGTTCAGCTTTTTCTTGATTACCCATACAAAGGTTACAACCAGGACGCTCTAAATACAACATGTTTTCGTATTTAGTACGTGCAGCTGCTTTTGGTGCGTCATCGTTAAACTCGAATCCTGAGTACTTTTGTAATACTTCCCAATCACCTTCAGCTTTTAATTCATCAACAATATTGTATGTTGGTGGCGCTACAACTAATGGTGCTTTAAATTCTACTTTACCATGTTGAGCTTCGATATTTTTTAGCATTTGCGCTAAAATTTTCATATCACCTTTATGTACCATACAAGATCCAACGAAACCTAAATCTACTTTTTTAGTTCCGCCATAGTAAGATAATGGTCTAATGGTATCGTGTGTATAACGTCTTGAAGGATCTTCGTTGTTTACATCTGGATCTGCGATCATTGGTTCTGCGATTTCATCTAAATCGATAACCACTTCTGCATAATATTTAGCATCTGCATCTGGCTTTAATGCTGGCTTAGCACCAGATTTAAGCTCTTCTATTCTGTTGTTTGCTTTATCTACTAAACCTTGTAGCATTTGCTTTTCGTTATCCATACCTTTTTTAATCATGATTTGGATACGATCTCTAGCAATTTCTAAAGATTCGATTAATGTTTCTTCTTCAGAAATACAGATAGACGCTTTCGCTTTCATCTCTGCAGTCCAATCTGTAAATGTAAAGGCTTGATCTGATGTTAACGTACCAATGTGTACTTCAATAACACGACCTTGGAATACGTTTTCGCCATCAAATTGCTTTAACATTTGTTGTTGCGTTGCATGTACCACATCACGGAAATCCATGAAGCTTCTCATGTTACCTTTAAACGTTACTTTTACAGACTCAGGAATTGGCATTGTAGCTTCACCAGTTGCTAAAGCCAATGCTACAGTACCAGAATCGGCACCAAAAGCAACACCTTTAGACATACGTGTGTGCGAATCTCCACCAATAATGATATCCCAATCGTCTACCGTAATATCATTTAATACTTTATGAATTACATCTGTCATTGCGTGATAATGACCTTTTGGATCACGACCAGTAATTAAACCGAAATCGTTCATAAACTTCATTAAACGCGGAATGTTAGCTTTTGATTTATCGTCCCAAACTGAAGCTGTATGACAACCAGATTGGTAACCAGCATCTACAATTGGTGAAATTACCGTAGCTGCCATCATTTCTAATTCTTGAGACGTCATTAAACCTGTAGTATCTTGAGAACCTACAATGTTTACTTCTACACGAACGTTAGATCCAGCGTGTAATGTTTTTCCTGGTGTCGTACCAACAGCGTTTTTATTAAAGATTTTTTCTACTGCTGTTAACCCTTGGTTTTCTACAGTAATTTCTTTAGATGCTGCGTACACTTGAGGAATTTCGATACCTAAAGCTTTACAAGCAAAGGTTTGTAATTTTTTACCAAAAACCACAGCGTAAGATCCTCCAGCTTTGATAAACTCCATTTTTTGTGGTGTTAATGCAGTTGAAATATCTTTAAGCTCTTGATCTCCGTTATATAATTTTTTCTCTTTTGTATTAATTGTTAAAACCGTACCTGTTTTTACAGAATAAACCTCTTTTAAAATTGGCTCGCCATCTGCATCTACAACTGTGTTACCGTTTTCGTCTTTTTGTTTTACCCAGTTTTTAAGGTCAATTCCAATTCCTCCTGTTACGCCAACTGTAGTTAAGAAGATTGGTGCAATACCATTTGTTCCTGCGATTACTGGTGCAATATTGATAAATGGTACATAAGGTGACGAAGGAATTCCTGTCCATAATGCCACGTTATTTACACCAGACATACGAGATGATCCTACACCCATTGTTCCTTTTTCTGCAATAAGCATAATACGTTTATCTGGATGTTGCTCTTTTAAAGCTAACACTTCTTGTTGCATATCTTTGTTATGTTCAAAGATAGATTGACCATGTAACTCACGATCTGATCTTGAATGCGCATCTGCACCTGGAGATAATAAATCTGTTGAAATATCACCTACACCAGCAACATAAGTTACTACTTGAATTTCTTCTTGAACTTCAGGAAGTTTTGTAAAAAATTCTGCTTGTGCATAACTCTCGATTATCTCTTTAGCAATCGGGTTACCAGCTTTCATTGCTTGTTCTAAACGCTCGGTATCTGCTTCGTATAAAAATACTTGTGTTTTTAATACTTTAGCTGCAGCTTCAGCAATTGCTTTATCTTCACCTAAAGCTAAATCTAAAAGTACTTCTACAGATGGGCCACCTTTCATGTGAGATAATTGCTCGAAAGCAAATTCTGAAGTAATTTCTTCTACTTTAGTTTCACCTAAAATAATTTCTTTTAAAAAGTCTGCTTTTACACGTGCAGCACTTGTAGTACCTGGTAAAACGTTATATATAAAAAAGTTTAAAGAATCTTTTCTATGCTCGTTATTTTCATCTTTTATTTGCGCTATAATTTCGCTTAATAATTCTGCGCCATCAATAGGCTTTGGATGTAATCCTTGAAGTTTACGAGCTTCAATTTCTTTAAGGTAGTCGTTGTAAGTATTCATATAAATATATTCAGTGTTAGTTATACTGAAAATTGCAATTATAGAATAGGCAATTTAAAGTTTTGCAAAAGTAAGAAATCTTAAAGAAGATAGAAAATGTATAACAAAAAGAGAGAAATACTAAATTATTTTCAATATATAATCAAAATTTAATGTAATTTTTATAATAACAATAATTTGAACAGCTTTAAAATAATAAATTAACAATATTATGCTTAATAAGGAAGTTGTTATTTATTTAGATTGTCTCTAAATTCTATGATAGGACGCTCAAAATAAGCATATAAAATATACGACAATACAAAAGAGGCACTCCAAAAAATTATTAGAATAATTAATTTGAAAAGGATTGAACATTGCTCTAGACTAACAAAATGTTTTAGAGTTAATAACACTATAGAATAATTAACTAAATACAATGAATATGACCATAAACTTATTTTGGTCACAAAATTTACTTGTTTGGTTTTCCAAGTTGAAAACACAGGAAAAAACAATAAAATACTTATTGAAACTAATGGTAAATACCAAACATTGAAAAAGAAAGAAAACTGATTAGGTTGCAACTGATTTTTATAAATAAAATAATGTAGTCCTAAAAATAATACACTACCAAATCCAAAGCTAAACCATTTGGTTTTAGACCAAAATTTAGCATAGTAATAGCTAATAAATGCACCTAAAAATCCAAAGTAAATACTATCAATTCTGGTAAAAACTACTTTACGTAACGAATGACTCCAATTAAAATCATGAGGAATATTTGTATGACTATAGTGAAATATTAGCTTATTTACAATGAAGTACATTATCACCAAAGTAGTCATTAATAAAAACATCCATTTATTAGGCTTTTTAAAGATTAAAGCAAAAAGCATTAATAATATTGGTCCTATTAGATAAGCAAATTCCTCAATTGTTAAACTCCAAGATTCTGTGAAAAAATCAGGCATTTCTTCAAAGACATTTTGAAGAAAAAAGAAATATTTATACAACTGGTTTGGGATTTCATTTTTATAAAAAAAAGCTAACCCAATATTTATTAGTAAAATTAGGTAGTAATTAGGTAATGTACGCAACCAACGTCTTATCCAAAACTGTAAGAAATGTTTAGGTTTAGTTCGATTACTTTCTATGTGCTTTATAAGAATTGTGCCTATTAAAAACCCGCTTAAGACAAAGAATATGTCTACTCCAATTGTACCAAAAAACTGGATAAATCTTAGTCCTGTAGCTTCAGAATTTGGAAACAATAAAATTGTAGAGTGTGAACAAAGTATAAGTAAAATAGCGACTGCTCTTACAACATCTAAACCAAAAACACGGTTTTTATATGTTGTTATCGCTTTCAAAATATAGTAAAGAGTTTTTAGTACTTATTGCGGTAAATCTTAATTAGTACAATAATAGCATAAAAAAGTGCAGCAAACTCTACAAAAGTCCCGATGGTTAAAATTACATTTCCGTATGGCCAATGTTGTATTTTAAATAATGCGCCAACAATTGTTAATCCAAAACCAAGGAGTAATAAAATTAAAGGGATTAAAAACTTTTTCAAACTCATGGTTAAAATAAATCTTTAATTATTTCTTCTATAGTAATACCTTCTGCTTCTGCTTTGTAATTTTTAATCATTCTATGACGTAAAATACTAGTTGCAACAGCTTGTACATTTTCTATATCTGGTGAAAACTTACCATTTACAGCAGCGTGTGTTTTTGCTGCTAAAATTAAATTTTGTGATGCTCTTGGTCCTGCGCCCCAATCTACGTATTGCTTTACTAAGTCTGAAGCTGCATTGCTATTTGGTCTTGTTTTACCAACCATTTTTACAGCATATTCTATAACATTATCTGCAACAGGTATACGTCTAATTAATTGCTGAAAATCTGTAATTTCTTGTGCTGTAAATAGTGCATTTACTGTTGGTTTGGCATCTGTTGTTGTTGCTTTTACCACTTGCACTTCTTCTTCAAAAGTTGGATATTCTAAATTAATAGCAAACATAAAACGGTCTAATTGTGCTTCTGGTAATGGATAGGTTCCTTCTTGCTCAATTGGGTTTTGTGTTGCTAACACAAAATATGGTAAGTCTAATTTGTAATGATGCCCAGAAACAGTTACTGCTCTTTCTTGCATCGCTTCTAAAAGTGCTGCTTGTGTTTTTGGTGGTGTACGGTTAATCTCGTCTGCTAGAATAATATTAGAAAATATTGGTCCTTTAATAAATTTAAACTGTCTATTTTCATCTAAAATTTCGCTACCTAAAATATCACTTGGCATCAAATCTGGCGTAAACTGAATGCGTTTAAAATCTAATCCTAATGCTTGAGAAATAGTATTAACCATTAATGTTTTTGCTAATCCTGGAACACCTATTAATAAGGCATGACCACCAGAAAATATAGAAATTAATATTTGGTTAACTACATCGTCTTGACCAACGATTACTTTGGCTACTTCTTGTTTTAAGCTATTATATTTTGAGACTAGATTTTTTACTGCAGTTACGTCTGACATGTATGTTTTATTTTTTTAACCAATTACTTTTAAAATCGCAGTTTCTGTATGCACTACTAATTTTAATATAAGTTTCATCAATTTTTTCTTCTTGCCAATCTTCAATTGCTTTAAGACGCTTTTCGTTTAAAGCTAATTCTTTAATTTTTAAATAATCACGTGCATAATCTGCTACATGCTCATCCGTTCTATCTGTTACCGTAACCAACTTAAACTTAATAGCTCCTGTACGATCTTGGTCTGTAATAACAGGACTAATTTCGTTATTTTCTAATTCTTGGATTTGCCCATATAATTCTGGATCCATTTTTGTTAGCTCAAAATTATAATCCTGTGTTTGTGGATTTATTAATTGCCCGCCTTGAAATTTAGTTTCTTTTTCGTCACTAAATTCTTTTGCTGCTTCTGCAAAAGTCATATCTCCGCTAACAATAAGCTCTCTTACTTTTTCTAACTCTTTCTTAGCTTCTTCTATTTCTTTTTCAGAAACTTTAGGCATTAATAAAATATGACGCACATCGTATTCTTGACCTCTAATTTTTTCTAAGTAAATAATATGGTAACCATAGTCTGTTTTAAATGGTTCTGAAATTTGTCCTTCTTGTAATGAAAAAGCAACTTCTCTAAACTCTTTTACCATACGTGGTTTACTTCTGTCTAAAGTATATAGTCCACCTGTTTTCTTAGATCCACCGTCTTCTGTATATAGAACAGCTCTACTGGTAAAACTTTTTCCTTCTTCTTCTACTTGTTGTTTAAATTCGTTTAATCGATCTATAACACGTTGTACTTCTTCATCAGACACTTTAGGTTCTATAACTATTTGTGCTACTTTAAGTTCTGTTCCAAAAGTTGGACGTTCTTCTTTTGGAATTTTATTAAAAAACTGACGCACTTCTTCTGGTGTCACTTCAACTTCATCAATAATTTTCTTTTGCATTTCGGTAGCTAGCATGTTGCTTTTATTGATTTCGAACATTTCTTCTCTAAAGCTAACTTCGTCATCTTTTCTGTAAAACTCTAAAAGCTCTTCCATGCTTCCGTTAGTTTGTTGTAAAAACTGATTGATTTGTTGGTCTACTCTAGATCTAATTTCGGCATCATTAACCTCAATACTATCTTGTATAGCATGATGTGCATACAATTTATCTTCTAAAAGTTTACCAAATAATTGACAACGATCAAAATTTGCCATAGATGCACCTTGATCTTTTAATTGTAACATGGTTTTATCAATATCGCTATCTAAAACTATGTAATCTCCTACTACTGCAGCTACACCATCGATTTTTGTTGCACCAGAATCTGTAACAGTATCTTTGCTTACTTCTGGTTTTGTTTCGTCTATAATTTCTTGTGCTACACTGGTACTAGCTACTGCAAATAAAAACGTTAATACATATAACGCTTTATGTTTAATTGTAAATTTCAAATTGTTTGTTGTTAATGGCATCTTTCTTAATATCCTTTTCTAATTGCTTTATTAATTCCAGCTTGCGTTTATTGATAACAATCTGGTTAATAGTTGGCTTTACGTATTCTAACGGTGCTGTACTGTTACGCAACAACACGTCATTTATTTGCATCAAATATAGTCCTAATGAATCTTTGAGTTGTATAAAATTAGATTTTTTTAACAATTCGTCTTTATTTTCAATAGTTACTACTGGAATTTTATTGATGGCTTGATCTAATCTGATCCAAACAGAGTCGTTTAAAGTGAAGGATTTAAACTGAATTGCTATCGAATCTAACTCTTTCTTATCCTTAGTATTAAATCGTTTAAACTTTTTCTTTATGTCTTCTAAATCTAAACGATTTGGTTCTACGTTTATGTATCTAAATTTGATTAAATTTTCGTTTAATTTAAAGGCTTCTTTATTGCTTTCGTAATACGTAGATGCAGCTTCTAATGACACTACGGTATCTAAGTTTTTAGCAACCAAAGCTTCTAAATATGCTTTACTATATAAATCGTTTTTGTATTGTTGAACTAAACGATCAAACTTTTCTAATTTTTTATCACTTAAATTAACTTCTGCTCCTTGTACTAAGAGTTGTTGGGTTGCCCATTGATTAATAAAATTATTTGCAAAAATTGTGCTGTCTTCTACCGAAAGATTTTCAGGCAATGCTTTTTTTAAATCTTCATTAAAAAGATAAACATCATTAACTCTAGCTATAGCTTCTTCTTCCTCTGTAGACCTAAAATAGTCGCAAGATTGAAAGAGGCATAAAATTATTGCTATGTATATATATTGCTTCAAATATGTATTAATTTAAATCCTGTTTTACTTGTTTTAAAACGTCTTTATTAAGCTTGACTTTGTATTTATTAGAAAGCTCTTCTAACCACTTTTTTTCTTTATACTCTTGAAAATCGCTAATCACATTTCCTTTTGCTTCTTCAAAGGTTTTTTGTGTTTTGGGTAATACCGTATTGACTTTAACAACACTGTAAGCGTCGTTGTGCTTAAAGACTTTAGATGTGCCTTTTTGCATATTAAAGTCTTTTGGCAATGCTTGATGAGAAGTAGTAACTGTATCTTTTATAAAGCTTACACTAATACTTTTTTCTGAATTTATTTTTTGTTTTATAACATCTATGCTAGTATTATTTTCTAACATTTTTGCTACTTTTTTTATGTCTTTTTTGTTTACGGAAGATGCTATTATAACATCGGCTCTAGTATCAAAAAAGTATTTATCTTGATATTGTTTGTAATAATTTGCTAACCCAATACTATCTTCTCTAGCAGCATTCCAAACTTTAGACTCCATTAAATCAAATAATAAAAGTCCGTCACGATATTCGTTTAAAATATGTGCGTATTCTTCGTTTTCAAACTCTAAATTTTCTTCTTGATATTGTATTAGTTTAGACTCTAAAAACATTTTATAATTACTTGCTACTAATTTATCAAATGGTTGTCTAGCTTGTCTACGACGTTGTGTATTATATAAAAAATCTGCAAATTCTTTATAGGTAACTTCTTTATCTTTTATAGTAAATAACACCTTTTTGCCCTCAAAATTTTCTGGTGTGTTCCAAGATCTTTGGTAGTAATTTTCATTTAAAATTGAAGTAAAGTAACGCAAAGCTTCTGGGTTATCTTTTACATTATATTTTTCTTTTAAAGTGTTTATTCTGGAGTTGTTTATAACAACAGATCTAGAATCCTTTTTCACTTTAGCTTTTAACTCGTTTTCCATCTCCTCAAAAGTAGCTAATCCTTTTTTGTCTATTAACTTAACAATATGGTAGCCAAATTCTGTTTTAAAAGGTTCTGTAATTTCTCCTTTTCTTTCTAAACCAAAAGCTTTTTCTTCAAAAATCTCTGAGCTTAATTGTCCTGCAGAAAAAGTATTTAATCTACCTCCTTTTTTGCTAGAGCTTTTATCTTCTGAAAACTGTTTTGCTAACGCCTCAAAGTCTTCTCCTTGCTTAATTCGTTTATAAATATCATTAATACGCTCTTCTTGAGACTCAGAGTCTTGACCCTCCTTATTTGTAAGCATGATATGAGCAACTGTGACTTCTCCTCTATTTTCTCTTTTATCGTTAACATAGACAATATGATAACCAAATTGTGTTTGAAAAGGTTGTGACCATTCGCCTACATTGGTATTATAAGCTGCTGTTTCAAATTCATATACCATTCTAAATGCAGTAAAATAACCTAACTCTTCTGCAAAAAGCGTACGACCGTTATGTATGTCTTTTTTAACAGCTTCAAAGCCTTCTTCTAACACTCTATTTCTTAGCTTAATAATTTCGTCTTTAGCTTGTTTAAGCTGTTCTTCTGGAGCGTTTTTGTCTATTTTAACTAATATATGACGCGCATCAATCTCTTGGGTTAATCTATCGTAAGCTTCTTTTATAAGCTTTTCTGTAACCTCGTTATTACTTAAGAAATTAGATGAAAGCTGTCTTTTATAACTTTCAAATTCTCTTAAATAAGCTTGTTTTTTATCTAAACCTAAAGCTTTAGCCTCGGTTACTTTTAATTTATATTTTATGAAAAGATCAAGGTAATTATCTATATCTTTTTGAGACTCATCTTTAACCAATTCTAAATTCTTTTTATAAACTCTTACAAATTCTGAAGTATAAACAGGTGTTTCGTTTACTGTAAATAGAACTTGTTTTTCTTGCGCATTGACTTTACAAAATGCTAAAAAAACTATGACTGTTAAAGCAATTAAATGTCTTGATTTCATATGAATTGAGACTTGTTTTTTGAAGTACATGCAAAAATAGCAATATTACCTAATTACACAAGTTTAAAAAAGGTAACGCTAGTAGCTAGTTTTTTAGTATTAATTAAGAGTGAATAAACTATTCAAATTAACTATTTATCAACACGAAAACGTTTGAGTTAAAGGTATTCTTATTTTTTAATCATTATAATAATATATTTATAAAAATTTAACATTTATAATATGAAACATATTTACTTTTTTTCTCTTTTGTTTTCTATTAGTTGTATAACTAAAGCACAAGAAACTCTGACGTTTTCTAGTTACAACGGAAACACCACTACACTAACTGCAACAACAGCAACAGTTAATGATGAAATAACTATTGTTTTTGAAGATCAAGATATCATCAATAACTTTTATTCTGATGGACAAACTTTCATCCACATGTATGGAGGTTTAGATACCGATAGTGGAAGTTTTCAAGGTGCTCCAGGATTTAGTGATCTTGCATCACAACCGCAATTAACATTAGTTCCTACAGATACAGATGTTAATGCAGGACCTAATACCTACAGCATTACTATTAATCTCGCTCAGCTATATACTGGTGTCCCTAACGGCACTATGGTTTATGGATTTAACTTACTTTTTCAAAACCAATTTGGTGGCGGTGGCAATAACCAAACAGTAGATTTTTATATAAATCTAGTTGATGCAGAAAAAGACAGCACACTAAGCACAACAGACAACAATATTAAAAACGCTAGTGTAAAGGTTATATCTAATGAGTTATTGATTAATAATTACAATGGAGATTTAAACATCAAAGTTTACGACATTTTAGGGAAAATTGTTGACAATAACGCAAACATACAGATTAACAATTCATACAAACACGCATTAGATCTACCAAAAAACAACATCTATATAGTAGTTTTAGAAACAAAAGATATGACCAAAACCTTTAAAGTATTATTGTAGTTAATCCTACAATACTGGTATTTTGTATAATAAAAGCGATTGAAATTTTTTCAATCGCTTTTTTTTTATACTTTAATTTAGAAATTGAAATTTGATGCTAAGTTATACTTCTGAAATAATCATTAATAAACCTATTACTACTTGCTTTACAGAAATTGTTAACCTTGATAGTATGAAGCATTGGCAAGAAGGCTTAATTAGTTTTGCGCATATCTCCGGTACACCAAGAAAAATAGGTTCTACTATTCAACTTAATTATCAATTTGGTAAACGAAAAATGGAACTTACAGAAAGTGTTACCCACAGAAAAGATAATCATTCTATTCATTTTAATTTTGATACTAAAATGATGCATAACGTGCAGCAAAATTTCTTTGAAATTATAGATGATGATACTACAAAGTGGATTAGTCACAATCAATTTTTACCAAGAAATTTCACTTCAAGAATAATGCTTTTTTTAATGCCCAAAGCATTTAAAAAACAAAGTAAAAAGTACTTAATTAACTTTAAAAACTACTTAGAAAACGGCACCTCAATAATTATAAAATAATGAGACAATTAAAACTAATTTGGGATTTTAGAGGTCCTGATGCTTTAAAAATTGCAGAACACCATGTAATACATCTAAAAGAATATATAACTCTTCAAAACACCAATCTAAACATCACTGGTTATCAAGAATTATCACCCATGCATAGTATTGCTTTTATGGTTGTTGATGAAATTGAAATGAAACCAATACGTGATGCTTTAAAACCACATCGTGGACAGATTTATAATCCGTAATACCTCTTTTATTGAATCACAATACAACCCAGCTAATTAAAATATACAGTTTAAGTCTGTTAAGTATTTTTTGTTATTACTTATTGGATACAACAACTGTAATCCCTACGATTTTAGAGAAGACCAAAAACTCCAAATACCAAGGATTTCTTACCTTTTTCTTTTCAGGAATTATTAAATATGGTTTATTAGCTATTGGAATTTTATCAATTGTAATTGTTAGTTTTTTAGTGATTAGAAAACAGTTTCTAACAAAACACAAATAAAAAAGCACAACAATTAAGTTGTGCTTTTTAACTATCTATTAATAATTAAAATTATCTTGAATAATTTGGTGCTTCTTTAGTGATTGTAACATCATGTGGATGACTTTCATTAATTCCTGAAGATGTTATTTTTACAAATTGTGCAGACTCTTTTAAAGTTGCAATATCTTTTGCGCCGCAATATCCCATACCAGCACGTAAACCACCAATAAATTGATGTATACTTTCGTAAAGTTCTCCTTTATAAGGTACACGACCAACAATTCCTTCTGGGACTAATTTTTTAATATCGTCTTCTACATCTTGAAAATAACGGTCTTTACTACCTTGTTTCATCGCTTCTACAGAACCCATACCGCGATAAGACTTAAACTTACGTCCTTCGTAAATAATAGTTTCTCCTGGACTTTCTTTTGTTCCGGCTAATAACGATCCTAACATTACAGTATCTGCACCAGCTGCAAGAGCTTTAGGTATATCTCCTGTATATCTTATTCCACCATCTGCTATCACAGGAACACCTGTTCCTTTTATTGCTGCAGCAACTTCTAAAACAGCGCTAAACTGTGGGAAACCAACACCTGCAACAACACGTGTTGTACAAATAGATCCTGGTCCAATTCCTACTTTTACAGCGTCTGCACCAGCTTCTACTAAATATTTTGCAGCTTCTGCTGTTGCTATATTACCAACAATTGCTTCTAATTGAGGGAATTTTTTCTTTATTTCTTTTAAAACATTTACAACTCCTTTTGTGTGTCCATGTGCTGTATCTATAACAATTGCATCTACACCTGCATTAACTAACGCTTCTGCTCTATCTACTGCATCACCTGTTACTCCAATTGCTGCAGCAACACGTAATCTTCCGTAGTTATCTTTATTAGCTATAGGTTTTTGAGTAACTTTGGTGATATCTCTAAACGTAATTAATCCTTCAAGTTTATCACCTTCTACAATTAAAAGCTTTTCAATTTTATTTTGCTGAAGTATTTTCTCTGCATCTTTTAAAGAGGTACCAACTGGCGCTGTTACTAGATTTTCGCTAGTCATTACTTCTACAATTGGTCTAGAATTTTGATGCTCGAAACGTAAATCTCTATTAGTAACAATACCTTTTAATTTTCCTGTTGCATCAACAATAGGAATACCTCCAATACTATGCTCTTTCATAGCTTGTTTAGCATCTGCAACAATTGCTGTAGTTGGCAAGGTTACTGGATCTATAATCATACCGCTTTCGGCACGTTTTACTTTACGTACTTTAGTCGCTTGCTCTTCTATGGTCATGTTTTTATGCAACACACCAATACCACCTTCTCTAGCCATAGCTATTGCCATACGACTTTCGGTAACTGTATCCATAGCTGCAGAAACTATAGGTACATTAATAGTTATATTTCTTGTAAATTTTGATTGAATATTGACTTCGCGTGGAAGTACTTCAGAAAACGCTGGAACTAGTAGGACATCATCGTAAGTTAATCCTTCGCCTACTATTTTATTGTTGTGTGCTGTCATGTTGCAATTAGAATTAATTGCGCGTAAAGATACGACTTATATATGAAACTATCTCGAAATTTTTTCTCTTATAAAATCTTTCCGAAAATTATCTTTATTTATTCTAAATAAGTTTTGAAAAACTAAAAATGAATATTATTTTTGCACGCTGAAAACAAATTATTTTTAATCAGTCTAAATAAATGAGAACTAAATTTTTATTCTTCATCTTATTAATCACCAGTAGTGTAATAGCTCAAAACACAAAAGATTCTATTACCAACAATACAGATTCTATTCAAAAATTAGAAGAAGTTTTAATTAAAACAAATGTAATATTTGGTAACAAATACATGGCAAAAAACCGCACAGGTTCTGCATATTACATTTCGCCAACAGAATTAAAAAAACTAGGTTACACAGATATTAACCGTGTTTTAAAAACTGTTCCTGGTGTAACCATTGTAGAAGAAGATGGTTTTGGTCTACGTCCTAACATTAGTTTAAGAGGTACTTCTCCAGAACGTAGTGCAAAAATTAGCTTAATGGAAGATGGTGTATTGATTGCTCCTGCACCATACAGTGCTTCTGCTGCTTATTACTTTCCTTCTGTTGCAAGAATGGAAGCTGTAGAAATTTTAAAAGGTAGTAGCCAAGTGCAATATGGTCCTTTTACTTCTGGTGGTGCTATAAATATGGTTTCTACACAAATTCCTGATCATTTTTCTGGTAGAATTAAAGCCTCTTACGGAAGCTTTAACAGCGGACAAGTTTATGCGTCTGTTGGAGACAGCAACAAAAATTTTGGATATAATGTTGAATATTTAAACTTTAATTCTGATGGATTTAAAAATCTATTAAACGATGCAAATACTGGGTTTGACAAGAATGACGTTGTTGCTAAATTTAGATTGAACACAGATAAAGAAGCAAAAATTCAACAAAGTTTTGAAACTAAATTTCAGTTTGCAGATGAAGTGTCTAATGAGACCTACCTAGGATTAACAGACACAGATTTTAAGAATAATCCTTTTGATAGATACGCAAGTTCTCAAGAAGATAAAATGACTAATGAGCATATTCAATTATTATTAACTCATAACATTGAATTTTCTAAAAATTTCGCCATTACAACCAATGGTTACTTTAATAGATTTGAAAGAAACTGGTATAAATTAAACGATATTACAGCTAATGGTGATAATGTAAGTATTGCTAACATTGTATCTAACCCAGATCTATACCCTACCCATTTTAGTTATATGACAGGTTTAGAAAACTCACCAGCAGATGCTTTAACGGTTAAAGCAAATAACCGCAAGTACATTTCTAAAGGTGTTCAAACTAAATTAGATTATCATTTTTATGGTGAAAACACATTTCATGATATTGAACTAGGGTTAAGATATCACTATGATGAAGAAGATCGTTTTCAATGGAAAGACTACTACAGCATTGAAAATAATTCTATGCAATTAACCACTAAAGGTATACCTGGTACAGATGCTAACAGGATTAGTAGTGCAAATGCTTTTGCTTCATACATTATGTATAAGTTTAAATATAAAAACTTAACATTAACTCCTGGTTTACGTTACGAAAACATTGTGCTTAAACGTGAAAACTATGGCACAAGTGATATAAGCAGAACAGGCAGCAATTTATCTGTAAGAGAAAACAAAGTAGATATTTTTATACCTGGTATTGGTTTTAATTACAAATTCAATAACAACTACTCTGTTTTTGGTGGTGTACATAAAGGATTTTCGCCTCCAGGAAATGAAGATGGTCAAAAACCAGAAGAAAGTATTAACTATGAATTAGGTTCTAGATTTAACTTTAAAGGCATTCAAGGTGAAGTTGTGGCCTTTTACAACGACTACAGCAACCTTTTAGGTAGTGATCTTGCTGCTAGTGGCGGAACAGGTAGTTTAGATATGTTTAACGCAGGAGAATCTACCGTAAAAGGACTAGAAGTTCTTTTAAATTATGATGCACTTCAAAATAACACCAACTTTTCTTTACCTATTACTTTAGGTTATACATATACTGATACTGAGTTTTTAAACAGTTTTGGTAGTGATGATGGTATTTGGGGAACTGTTTCTGAAGGAGATGAAATACCATATATTGCAAAGCATCAATTAAATGCAAGTATTGGTTTAGAACACAAAAAATATTCAATTAACTTAAACGGAAGATATAATGGTGCTTTTAGAACAGTATCTGGTACTGGATCTATTCCTGATAATCAAAAAGTAGAATCGGCTATCGTTTTAGATTTAGCTGGTCGTTACCATATCACTTCAAAATTAAGTGCAACAGCTAACATTATTAACCTACTAGATAATGAATACGCAGTATCAAGGGTACCTGCAGGATTAAGACCTGGTCATCCTTTTGGTATCTATGCTGGATTAGAATTTCAGTTTTAAAAAGTAAAAAATTAGTTAAAAAAAAAGAGCTTGTAAAATATACAAGCTCTTTTTTTAATGATAAAAATTGAAAATTTTACTCGCCTCATTATATGCGCTTTCAAAAGACATCGCATTTAAGTCATGCGCCTTTTTTGTAGTTAGATAAGAAAAGACTTTTTCTGTTGGCATATTTCCGGTTAATTCATCTTTAGCCATAGGACAACCGCCAAAACCTTGTATAGCACCATCCAAACGTCTACAACCTGCATTGTAAGCAGCATCTACTTTTTCAAACCAAGTGCTTGGTGTAGTGTGTAAATGTGCACCAAATTCGATATTTTGATATTTCGGAATTAAATTTGAAAACAAATAATCTATATTTTCTGGATTAGATGTACCAACTGTATCACTTAAGGATAAAATTTCTACACCCATTTTACTCAGTTTTTCTGTCCAATCGCCTACTATTTCAACATTCCAAGGATCACCGTAAGGATTACCAAATCCCATGGAAATATAAACAACCACCTTTTTATTAGCTTGATTTGCTGTGTTTAAAATGTCGTTTAACAAGTCTACAGATTGTGCTATTGTTTTATGTGTATTACGCATTTGAAAGTTTTCTGAAATAGAAAACGGATAACCCAAATAATCAATTTCTGGATGTTGACAAGCATCTTGTGCACCACGTAAATTTGCTACAATTGCCAATAATTTACTTTTGGTTTTGCTTAAATCTAATTGCGCTAACACTTCGGCTGTATCTACCATTTGCGGTATAGCTTTAGGCGACACAAAACTTCCAAAATCTATCGTATCAAAACCTACACGTAATAAAGATTGTATGTACTGTACTTTTTTTTCGGTAGGAATAAATTGCTTGATGCCTTGCATGGCATCTCGCGGACATTCGATTACTTTTACTAGGTCGTTTTTCATGGTCTTTCAAAGATAAAAAAGAAATAGATTTTTGGCTTTATTTCTTCTGAAAAAAGATGAACACAGCAATTCCTACAAACACAACTATTTGCAACCATTTTAGTACTAATCCGATGTTTTTATTCTGTTTTAAATACTCCGAAATAAATCCTGAAAGCACTGCGATTGCAGAAAATATAATTAAAGATGTGAGCATAAACAGTAATCCCAACACATAAAATTGAGTTACTGTTGATAAGGTTTCTGAAAATAAAAACCCAGGAAAAAATGCCAAAAAGAAAATAGACACTTTTGGGTTTAACACATTCATTATTACACCTTGCTTAAATAGTTGCCACAAACTTCTTTTTGGTGTGTTTTCAGCAGTTAAAGCAACTTCAGCATCACTTTGATACACTTTATAAGCCAAATACAATAAGTAAACAGCGCCTAAAATTTTGAGTATTAGAAAAAGTGTATCGTTATTTTTAATAATAGCAGACACACCAAAAGCAACCAATGTTGTGTGTACCAAACAACCAGAAATTAAACCTGCAACTGTTGCTAAACCATAATTACGACCATTAGTTATACTTTGCATTAACACATAAATATTATCTGGTCCAGGCGATATGGCTAAAGCCGAAGTCGCTACAACAAACCCAAATAAGGTTTCGATAGTCATTTAATTTTGGTTTAAAATAGCTTGATTAATCTGCTTGATTAATCGTGGTCCTTCATAAATAAAACCAGTATAAATCTGAACTAAATCTGCTCCAGCTTCTAGTTTTTCTAATGCATCTTCAGCACTGTGTATTCCTCCAACACCAATAATCGGGAATGCTTTATTACTTTTTTCTGCTAGGTATTTAATCACTTTTGTAGATTTTTCTTTTATAGGTTGACCGCTTAAACCTCCATTTCCGATAGCTTCCAGACGTTCTTTTGGTGTTTTTAACCCTGTACGATCTACAGATGTGTTGGTAGCAATAACTCCATCTAATTTTGTTTCTTTGATAATTTCTATAATTTCATCTAACTGAATGGTATTTAAATCTGGAGCAATCTTAAGTAAAATTGGTTTTTTAGATCTCGACTGCGCACGACCTGACAATTCTTCGTTAGCTTTTTGCACTTCGCTAATGAGTTCTAACAAATAATCTTTGTCGGTTAATTTAGCATGACTTCCAACGTTTGGACAACTTACATTAAGCACAAAATAATCAACATAAGGATGTAAACCTTTAAAACACTCTAGATAATCTCTGGTGTAATCTTCTGGTGCTGTATCGGTATTTTTTCCGATATTTCCACCAATAATTAACTTTCCTTTATTTTGTTTTAATTGTTTAATTGCAGCTTCTAAACCTTCGTTATTAAAACCCATACGGTTTATAATTCCTTGGTCGTCTTTTAACCTAAATAAACGTTTTTTTGGATTTCCAGCTTGTCCTTTTGGTGTAACTGTTCCTATTTCTATAAATCCAAAACCGAAGTTTGCTAATTCATTATACAGTACTGCATTTTTATCAAAACCTGCTGCTAATCCTACTGGATTTTTAAAGGTTAATCCAAAAAGGTTGCGTTGTAGTTGTTTGTCTTCTACAACATATAAACGTCTAAACACCGAAGTCATTCCTGGTATTTTAGAGGTTAATTTAACAAGCTTAAATGTAAAATGATGAATTTTTTCAGGATCGAAACTAAAAAAAAACGGTCTTAGAAGGGATTTGTACATCGTGTAATGTTTGCACAAAAGTAATGTGAAAAAATGTGATTTACAATTTATATAATCTTGAATAATTGTACTTTTATACTTTCAAATAAAATAAACATTTCAAAATATGATTTCAAAAGAAGACATCATCAAAAGATTTGTTAGCTACGTAACTGTAGATACCGAATCTGATCCAAATAGCAACACAACACCAAGCACCAAAAAACAATGGGATCTTGCCAATGCATTAGTGCAAGAATTACAAAATATAGGCATGCAAGATGTAAGTATTGATCAAAACGCTTATATCATGGCGACATTACCAAGTAATGTGGATCATGACGTGCCAACTATTGGATTTATCTCGCATTTTGATACGTCGCCAGATTTTACTGGTGCTAATGTTAATCCGCAAATTGTAGAACGTTATGATGGTAAAGACATTGTTTTAAACGAAGCTGAAAACATTGTTTTATCTCCGGATTATTTTGAAGATTTATTACTTTACAAAGGTCAAACCTTAATCACAACCGATGGTACAACGCTTTTAGGTGCTGATGATAAAGCTGGTATTTGCGAAATTATTTCTGCAATGGAATACCTTATCAAAAATCCTCAAATCAAACACGGAACCATTAAAGTTGGATTTACTCCAGATGAAGAAATTGGTCGTGGCGCACATAAATTTGATGTTGAAAAATTTGGTGCAGATTGGGCTTACACCATGGATGGAAGCCAAATTGGTGAATTAGAATACGAAAATTTTAACGCTGCTGGCGCTATAGTTAAAGTGAAAGGAAAAATTGTACATCCTGGTTATGCTAAAGGAAAAATGGTTAACTCTATGTACATTGCTACAGAGTTTATCAACTCCTTACCAAGACTAGAAACACCTGAACATACTGAAGGTTATCAAGGATTTTTTCATTTATATTCTATAAAGGGTGAAGTTGAAGAAACAGTACTAGAATATATTATTCGTGATCACGACAAAGAGCATTTTGAAGCTAGAAAAGAAGTGATGCAAAAGCTTACCGACGAGCTTAACCAGCAATACGAACGTGAAGTAGTAACCATTGAAATTAAAGATCAATACTTCAACATGAAAGAAAAGGTAGAACCTGTAATGCACATTGTTGATATTGCTGAAGAAGCGATGAAACAATTAGACATTAAACCATTAATAAAAGCAATTCGTGGTGGTACAGACGGATCACAATTAAGTTATATGGGCTTACCTTGTCCTAATATTTTTGCTGGCGGACATAATTTTCATGGACGTTATGAGTATATCCCTGTAGAAAGTATGATAAAAGCAACAGAAGTGATTTGCAAAATCGCTGAGTTGACCGCTGAAAAATATAAGTAATTCAGTTTTCAATAAACAATTACCAACTAACAAAAAACCTCACAAGACTAATCCTGTGAGGTTTTTTTATTTTGAGTTTGTAAGCTAAAGTTTATTTAGCATTTACTAATTCTACATCAAAAATTAAGGTTGCATCTGGTGGAATAACACCGCCAGCACCACGAGAACCGTAAGCTAAATCACTTGGTATTACAAAACGTGCTTTATCACCAACGTTTAATAATAAAATTCCTTCGTCCCAACCTGGTATAACTTGTCCCATACCTACTAAAAACTCGATAGGCTCGTTACGTTTGTAAGAACTATCAAATACAGTTCCGTCTGCTAATTGTCCTTTATAGTGTACAGACACTTGATTGCCTTTTTCAGCTTTTTTACCACTTCCTTTTTGTATGATTTGGTAACGTAAACCACTTTTAGTTTCTTCAAAACCTGCTGCTAATTTATCTAACTCAGCACGTTTAGCTTCACGTTCTTCTGCAATACGCTTTTCTCTAGCACCTTCAAATACTCTAAAAGCTTCAATTGCGTTAAAGTTTTTTGCTGCATCACCTTCTCTTACAATTTCTAAAGACTCAATAACATCACCTTGTTGGATAGCGTCTACTACATCTTGTCCTTCTACAACTTTTCCAAATACGGTATGCTTACCATCTAACCAATCTGTAGCAACGTGAGTGATAAAAAACTGACTACCATTTGTACCTGGTCCTGCGTTAGCCATACTTAAAACTCCTGGTCCATCGTGTTTTAAATCTGGATGAATTTCGTCATCAAATTTATAACCTGGGTTACCAGTACCTGTACCTTGAGGACAACCACCTTGAATCATAAAATCACTAATCACTCTGTGAAATTTTAATCCATCGTAATAAGGTGTTCCTTGTGGTTTTGCAGAGTTTTCCATGTTACCTTCTGCTAAAGCTACAAAGTTACCTACTGTTCCTGGTGTTTTTTCAAATTCTAAATTAACAAGAATTGCTCCTTTTGAAGTATTAAATTTTGCGTATAAACCGTCTTGCATTGTCGTATTTTTTTAATGAATTGCAAAGATACGTAATGATTTAAGATTTACTAATTAGCATTTAAAATTTTTAATGATTAGTTATTTTCTAAAACAAAAAAGTCATTGTAAATACAATGACTTTTTTTCATTTTTTTTTTGAAATTAATTAGCGACTTCACTAATAAATTTAATTCGGTATAAACGTAACTCTTCGTCGTCGTAATCGCCATCAAATTCGTCTAAAGCTACATCTATCTTATCGGTTTCAGTTTCCATAAAATAGTCGTATAGTTCTTCTTGCTGGTCTTCATCTAAAATTTCATCTATCCAATAATCGATATTTAATTTGGTTCCAGAATAGACAATAGCTTCCATTTCTTTAATAAATGCTGGCATTTCCATGCCTTTTGCAGACGCTATATCTGTTAATGGTAGCTTTCTATCTACATTTTGAATAATGTATAATTTTATTCCAGAATTACTTCCTGTAGATTTTACAATCATATCATCTGGTCTTATGATATCATTATCTTCTACATATTTGGAGATAAGTTTTACAAAATCTTTACCGTATTTTTTTGCTTTACCTTCTCCTACACCATGCACATTAGATAATTCTTCTATAGAAATCGGGTATTTAAGCGCCATATCTTCTAAAGAAGGATCTTGAAAAATAACAAATGGTGGTACACCTAATTTTTTAGCGTTTGTTTTACGTAGGTCTTTTAGCATTTTCATTAATTGCTCATCTACTACTGCTCCACTTCCTTTAGATGCTGTTATAACATTATCTGTGTTATCTTCACTAAAATCATGGTCCTTTGTCATCATAAAAGATGTTGGGTTACTTAAAAAGTTTTTTCCTTCATCTGTAAGTTTTATAACACCATAGGTTTCGATATCTTTTTTTAGTAATCCAGCGACTAGCATTTGTCGTGTTAATGCCATCCAGTAACTTTTTTCTTTGTCTTTACCTACACCAAAGAAAGGTTGTGTATCTGTTTTATGAGAATTAATTAAGGCATTAGATTTACCGACTATAACATTTACAAGTTCTTTAGACTTGTACTTTGCATTTGTTTTACTTACAACATCTAATATAATAGCGACATTGTCTTTTGCTTCTTCTTTTTCCTTTGGATGACGCATATTATCATCCATATCGCCTCCTTCTCCTGTTTCGTTATCAAATTCTTCTCCAAAATAATGAAGAATGAATTTTCTTCTAGACATAGATGTTTCTGCAAAAGCAACTACTTCTTGTAACAATGCATGACCAATTTCTTGCTCCGCTACTGGTTTACCAGACATAAACTTTTCTAATTTTTCTATGTCTTTATAAGAATAATAAGCCAAGCAATGTCCTTCACCGCCATCTCTTCCTGCACGACCTGTTTCTTGATAATAGCTTTCTATACTTTTTGGTATATCATGGTGAATTACAAAACGAACATCTGGTTTATCTATTCCCATACCAAATGCTATTGTTGCTACCACTACATCAATATCTTCCATTAAAAACATATCCTGGTGAGATGCTCTTTTTTTAGCATCTAAACCTGCATGATAGGGTACAGCCTTTATACCATTAACTTGTAGTACTTGCGCCAATTCTTCAACACGTTTTCTACTTAAACAGTAAACAATACCAGATTTACCTTCATGTTGTTTGATAAATCTAATGATGTCTGAATCTACATTTTTGGTTTTTGGACGTATTTCGTAATATAAATTAGGTCTATTAAAAGATGCTTTAAAAGTATTAGCATCTGTCATCCCTAAGTTTTTAAGAATATCTTCTTGCACCTTAGGTGTTGCTGTTGCAGTTAGACCTATAATAGGTATATTATCGCCTATACGTTTTATAATGTTTCTTAGGTTACGGTATTCTGGCCTAAAGTCGTGTCCCCATTCGCTAATACAATGGGCTTCATCAACTGCCATAAAAGATATTTTTACAGATCGTAAAAACTCTACATACTCATCCTTTGTTAAAGATTCTGGAGCTACATAAAGTAATTTAGTTACACCGTTGGTAATATCTGCTTTTACTTGTTTTACTTCCGTTTTATTTAATGAAGAATTTAAAACGTGTGCAATACCATTTTCATTAGAGACACCTCTTATGGCGTCTACTTGATTTTTCATTAAAGCTATTAAAGGAGAAACTACTATTGCTGTACCTTCTTGCATTAATGCTGGTAGTTGGTAACATAAACTTTTACCTCCACCTGTAGGCATAATAACAAAGGTATTGTTTTGATCTAATATACTTTTTATTACTTGCTCTTGTAAGCCTTTAAACTCACCAAAGCCAAAATATTTTTTTAATGCTGCATGCAAATCACTTTTCACTATACGAACGATTTGAAATTTTATTAATTAGTTACATTTAACACATAAAACAGCAAAATAATTTAAGAGTTTAAATATTTCACTAATGAAATAATCCCTAAATTTGCTGCTTTAAAATTAAAGATACTAAAATCTTTATAAACCAAAAAAATAAAATACTTTGAAAAATAATGCCTCCATATTAAAGAGTGCTAAAGAGACCATAGAATTAGAAGGACAAGCCATACTAAATTTAAAATCTTTATTAGACGATGATTTTGTTAACGCTACCCAATTAATCTACAACTCTAAAGGTCGTGTTATTATAACAGGCATAGGTAAAAGTGCTATTATAGCTACTAAAATTGTTGCTACATTAAACTCTACTGGCACACCAGCTGTGTTTATGCACGCTGCAGATGCTATACATGGTGACTTAGGTTTAATTTTAGAAGATGATGTTGTGATCTGCATTTCTAAAAGCGGAAATACTCCTGAAATTAAAGTTTTAGTTCCACTTATTAAAAACGCTAAAAATAAAATGATTGCCTTAACTGGTAACAAAGATTCTTTTTTAGGACAACATGCAGATTATGTATTAAATTCTTACGTGCAAAAAGAAGCATGTCCTAATAATTTAGCACCAACAACAAGTACTACAGCTCAATTAGTTTTAGGTGATGCGTTGGCTGTTACGTTATTAGAATTACGTGGATTTACTAGCCGAGATTTTGCAAAATACCATCCTGGTGGCGCTTTAGGTAAAAAATTATACTTGCGCGTACTTGATATTTCTTCTGTAAACGAAAAACCTCAAGTTACGTTAAATACAAGCATTAGAGATGTTATTGTTGAAATTTCTGAAAAACGTCTTGGTGTTACAGCTGTTGTAGAAGACAAAAAAATTGTGGGCATCATAACAGATGGAGATTTAAGACGTATGCTTAGTAAAGTAGACGATTTTTCTTCGCTTACAGCAAAAGATATTATGAGCAGCAACCCAAAACGTATAGCAGAAGATGCTATGGCTATAGATGCTATGGAAGTACTTGAGGAGAACGGAATCTCTCAATTACTGGTTGAAAAAGAAGGTCATTATGCTGGTGTTGTACATTTACACGATTTAATAAAAGAAGGTATTATATAATGGCAAAAAAGGATGTAAACGAGATGTCTTTTTTAGATCATCTTGAAGATTTAAGATGGCATCTTATACGTATTGTTGGTGCCGTTATACTTTGTGGCACAGTCGCTTTTATCTTTAAGGGATTTATTTTTGACAATATCATTTTTGCGCCTAAAAAAATGGAATTCCCTACCTACCAATGGTTATGCGCTCTTGCAAACTTAGTTAGTGTAGAAGACTCTACTTTTTGCGGAGAATCTTTCCCGTTTATCATCCAAAACAGGACGATGGCTGGTCAGTTTTCTGCACACATATGGACGTCTATTTATGCAGGCTTTATTATTGCTTTTCCTTATGTTATATATCAACTATGGAAGTTTATTAGTCCTGGACTTAATGATAATGAACGTAATACTTCAAGAGGATTTATTGTAGTTTCATCTTTATTATTTTTTTTAGGTGTTTTATTTGGGTATTATGTAATAACACCTTTATCTATAAACTTTTTAGGAACATACACGGTAAGTGCAGAAGTATCTAACGAGATTGACATTTCATCTTACATAAGTTTAGTAAGAGCATCTGTAATTGCATCAGGAATTATTTTTGAACTACCTATTTTAATTTACTTTTTAACCAAATTAGGTTTAGTAACACCAGAAATTTTACGCAAATACCGAAAGTTTGCGCTGGTTATTGTTTTAATTATTTCAGCAGTAATCACTCCGCCAGATATAGCTAGTCAAATAATAGTAGCTATTCCGGTAATAATTTTATACGAAATTAGTATTCATATTTCTAGAATTGTATTAAAAAGAGAAAGAAAAAAAACCAAATCACATGTCAGATCTAGTTAAAGAATTTAATGATTACAGAGCCAAGATGAACGATAAAATTCTTGGTGATAACAACAAAATAATAAAACGTATTTTTAACTTAGACACCAATGCTTTTGCTGCAGGTGCATTAGACGTAAAAACTAAAGAGCTACTTGGTTTAGTTGCCTCTACAGTATTACGTTGTGACGATTGCGTAAAATACCATTTAGAGTCTTGTTATAAAGAAGGTGTAACAAAAGAAGAAGTAATGGAAACTTTAAGTATTGGTACACTAATTGGCGGTACAATAGTAATTCCTCACTTACGTCGTGCTTACGAGTATTGGGAAGAACTTGAAAACCAAAAGGGTTAAACTTTATATAAAATAAAAGTGACACTTTAATAGTTATATTGAAATGACTATTTTTAGCAAAATTAAATCAACAGATGAAGCTTAGAGCCGAACATTTAATGAAGTCCTACAACGGACGAAAAGTAGTAAAAGACGTATCCCTTGAAGTAAATCAAGGTGAAATTGTTGGGCTTTTAGGACCTAATGGTGCAGGTAAAACAACGTCTTTTTACATGATTGTTGGTTTAATTAAACCTAATGGCGGAAATATTTTTTTAGACAATACTAATATTACCAATTACCCAATGTACAAACGTGCTCAAAATGGTATTGGTTACTTAGCCCAAGAAGCTTCTGTATTTAGAAAATTAAGTATTGAAGAAAATATTTTAAGCGTATTACAGCTAACTAAACTTAGTAAAAAAGAACAATTAATGCGTATGGAAGCGTTAATTGAAGAGTTTAGTTTAGGTCACATACGTAAAAATCGTGGAGACTTATTATCTGGTGGAGAGCGACGTCGTACAGAAATTGCACGTGCATTAGCTACAAACCCAAGTTTTATTTTATTAGATGAGCCTTTTGCTGGTGTAGATCCTGTTGCTGTAGAAGACATACAACGTATTGTAGCACAGTTAACTAAAAAGAATATTGGTATCTTAATTACAGACCATAACGTACAAGAAACGTTAGCTATTACAGATCGTACATACCTAATGTTTGAAGGTAGTATACTTAAAGCTGGTGAACCAGAAGAATTAGCTAATGATGAAATGGTACGTAAAGTATACCTAGGTCAAAACTTCGAGTTACGTAAAAAGAAAATACGCGAGTAGGTTTTTTCAGTTGGCAGTTTTCAGTTGGCAGTACGCAGTAATCAGTCAGCAATACGCAGTAAAAATTAGCTTTAGCTTTTCTCGTTAATCCGAAAAAGTCATTACTAAATTAGTTTCTAATCAAACCTTACTATTTTAAGATAAGAATATAATGATGTAATTAAAATAATACTTATTAAAATAAAAGGTATTTCAATACCAACATTCAAACTATAAAAAAACAGATAAACTGAAGCACAAACGTATGTCAAAACTAATAAGTCATATTTAAATAGTTTTTTCCTGTTTATTTCTTCAAATTTTTCAATTATTTCTTCAAGCCTTCCTTTTTTGTAATAATAAAAGTGTGGTAGTACAAAAGTTATTATAAAAATAAAAAAAAATAAAATTTTAGTTTTTAATATCTCTTCATTTAAGAATGCTACAATCGTCAAAAGATTAAAATATAATAAAACAGTAATAGCACTTATTGTAGATTTTTTTGGCCACCAATTATTTGTAATTGATATGCTTTTATATATACTAAAGAAAATATAATTGAAAATTATCATCTAATCAGATAATTAATTTTCTTCTTTTTTATTCTCTACACTTGCCTTCTCTACTAACAATTTCTTTTGATAGCGTCCTTGTACAATATCTACAATAACTAAAACAGCGATAACAAAGTAGAATGTAGTATTACTCATTGGTGTAATTTCATTACCAAAAAATTTGATATGTGCTAGATGTCCTCCTTCTGTCACTAGCATTATACCAACTATAAAAAGGATAAATAAACCTAAAACTTCATACATTCTATTTTTAGATAAAAATGTTGAAATTCTATCTGCTAACAATAGCATTAATAAACCGCTACATACAATAGCAATTGCCATAATTATAAAAGCTGTTGTAGAGCTTTCAATATCACTAGTTAAGCCTATTGCTGCCAAAATAGAATCAAAAGAAAACACCAAATTCATAATAACAATACTAACAACTACTGCGTTAGCACTTTTAAAACCTTTGGTTTCTTTTTCTAAGGTTTCATGTATATCTGGTGTACCAATCATATGCCAAATTTCTTTAATAGCAGTATAAATTATAAATCCGCCACCTGCAAGAACAATTAAACTGTGACCGTTAAATGCAAAATCTACTACATTTTCTATACTTCCTGTTAAGAAAGAAAATGGCTCTTTAAAAAAACCAATAATAGATACTAACACAAATAACAGCACTATTCTTAAAGCTATAGCAATTAAAATACCTACTTTTCTAACGCGCTTTTGAGAGTCTTTTGGTGCTTTTTTAGATTCTAAAGAGATGTAAAGTAAATTGTCAAAACCTAAAACTGCTTGTAACATTATAAGCATTAGAAGGGTAAAAATGTTTTCTAACATAATAGTTATTAATTGATTGTATTAAATAATGATAATAAAATGTAAAGTAAGATAACTAAAGGGATTGCTGCAAATTGTAAGACTATTAGTAATACAACACTAAGTATTAAAAAAATGTAACGCACAGCATTGGTTTTAAAACCGTAACTTTTAAATTTTAAGGCAAACAATTTAATTGGCGAATTCAATAAATAAGTACTTAACAAAGTTAAAACCACCAAAAACCAAGGGTTTAAAATAGTCGCATTTATCAAATCGTTATTCTGAAATTCTAAAATTAAAGGTAAAGACAATACCAACAAAGCATTTGCTGGTGTTGGTAAACCTTTAAAATAGCTTTGTTGATCTTCGTCTATGTTAAAACGTGCCAATCTGTAGGCTGAAGACAACGTAATTAGTAACCCTAAAAAAGGCAAAAAGCTAACATTAACGCCAGACCAATATAAACTATCAGACCAGTCATCAGTTATAGTTATTCCATTTGTATTAGTTGCTAACTCTAACAGTTTATACATAATTAAACCTGGCACTAAACCACTAGTAACCATATCTGCTAAACTATCTAATTGTATTCCTAACTCACTTTGTACGTTTAATTTTCTTGCTAAAAGCCCATCAAAAAAATCAAAAAATATACCTAAAAAAACAAAAATTGCTGCTAATGTAAAGTGATTATTTACAACAAAAACCACAGCTATACTTCCACATAAAAGATTAAGAAGTGTGACAAAATTAGGAATAAAGGCTTTAATATTCATGCATTAGTTTTTTGTAAAAATAGTAAAGAATTTTGGTCTAAAACAACTTACAAACAATATACTATTAAAATTGAAGTTTAATATGTAGAAAAAATATAGCATCTTTGTAAAAAAAATTGAAATTGAGATTACTTTTAGCTTCTCTTATATTATTGGTGTTCATCCCATTAAACGCACAAACCACCCGTAAATATTCTAACGAATTTATGAATATAGGTGTAGATGCTGCTGCTTTGGGACAAAGTAACGCTGTAGTAGCAAGATCTAACGATGTAAATGCAGGTTACTGGAATCCTGCAGGATTAATCAATTTAGAAGACAATCAATTAGCTTTAATGCACTCTAGTTACTTTGCTAATATTGCAAATTATGACTATGCCGGTTTTGCTATGCCTTTAGATGATAATAGTGCTTTTGGAGTGTCTTTAATTAGATTTGCTGTAGACGATATTTTAGATACTACTCAGTTAATTGACGAGCAAGGTAATGTAAATTACGACCGTATTAGCCTCTTCTCTACTGCAGATTATGGATTAACAATATCTTATTCAAGAAACTTACCTATACAAGGATTAAGCTATGGCGTAAATGCTAAAATTATACGCCGTATTATTGGGGATTTTGCTTCAAGTTGGGGCGTAGGTCTTGATGCTGCTATTCAATTTGAAACAGATAACAATTGGAAGTTTGGTGTTATGGCAAGAGACATCACAACAACGTATAACGCATGGTCAATTAACGAAGAAGAATTTGCCAAAGTACAGAATGCTGTTGAAGGTCAAAACCAAGAATTACCAGAAACTACAGAAATTACAATACCTAAACTACAAATTGGTGTTGCAAAACTATACCGCTTTCACTACGATTATACATTAGAAGCAGAAATAGATTTAAATGTAAGATTTGAACAAAATAATGATGTTATCTCTACCTCTTTTGCTAGCATTAACCCTGCATTTGGGTTTGAGTTTGGATATATTGACATGATATATCTTCGTGGCGGAATGGGTAATTTTCAAAATGAATTACAGATAGATAATTCAGAGCAATTAACTTTCCAGCCTACATTTGGTGTTGGGTTTAAATACAACGGTATACAGGTAGATTATGCGTTTACAGATATTGGTGACCAAAGTGTAGCATTATATTCTAACGTATTTTCTTTAAAATTAGATTTTAGTATCTTTAGATAACCCTATCTTATGAAACTACTTTTACGCTTCCTTTTTCTACTTTGTGTTACAATTGCTTTTTCACAAAAAAACATCCCTAACAACACACAAATTAGTGTATTAACCATTGGTTCTGGCAATAACCTTAATGATGCGTTTGGACATAGTGGTATTAGACTAAAAACAAGTTACAGCGATATTGTATACGACTTTGGTCGTTATAATTTTGAAGACCCAAACTTTTACCTCAACTTCGCTAGAGGAAAACTTAACTACTTACAAGGTAAAGCTAATTACAATAACTTAGTTAATTTTTACAAACAACAAAACAGAAGTATTAAAGAACAAATTCTTAATCTTTCTGCTGAAGAAAAGCAAAGCGTTTATACATTTTTAGAAACTAATTACGCAAAAAATCAAGGGGCTTATTTATATGATTTTTTCTATGATAATTGTGCTACAAAAATTAGAGATGTTATAGAAAATGCTACTAACGGTAATATTGACTACCAATTACCTGATAATTACGAAGACAAAACTTTCCGCACATTAATTCAAGATCAATTGCATCCTAATACTTGGGGAAGCTTAGGAATAGATATTGCATTAGGAGCTATTATAGACCGAACCGCAACACCAAGAGAGCACATGTTTTTACCTAAAAACATACATGCATTTTACAGTGAGGCTACAATAAATAATAGACAATTAGTTAGTAATAGTAAAACAATTATTAATTCTGATACTAAATTTAAAAACGGAACTTTTTTATTAAGTCCAATTTTTGTTTTAAGTCTTATTGCTATATTAATCATCTATATAACCTTTAACGATCATAAAAAACAGCGAAGAACAAAAGGGTTAGATGCTTGTATACAGTTAATTTTAGGTGTAATAGGTATACTTTTAACTTTACTATGGTTCGGTACAGATCATACCGCTACGGGTTATAATTATAACTTATTATGGGCTTTTCCTTTAAGTTTATTTATGGTTATCCAAGCCTATAAAGCAAAACCAAAAAAATGGTTTATTGGATATATTAAGTTTTGTGTATTAATGCTATGCTTGCTTACTGTACATTGGATTAGTGGTGTACAACAATTTGCTCCAACTTTAATTCCGCTTTTAATTGCGCTATTCGTAAGATACATATTTCTATTGAAGTTTTTAAAGAAATAGTAGTTCTCGATAAATTGTACTCGTACCTCGTAAAACACTCGAACTGACGAGAACTTCAAAACTTAAATTTACTGTCCTCTAAAGAAAATAACAGTACTTAAGGTTTTTATCACGATATTTATGTCTAACATAAAACTACGATGTTTAATATAAAACAAATCATACTGTAGTTTTAACAAACTATCGTCTACACTAGATCCATAACGCGCTTTAACCTGAGCCCAACCTGTTAGTCCTGGTTTTACAATATGTCTAGTTTCATAAAAAGGAATAACTTGAGACAACTCTTTAACAAAAACAGGTCGTTCTGGTCTTGGACCTATCAAACTCATGTCGCCTTTTAAGATGTTAATAAATTGCGGAATTTCATCTAAGCGAGACGTGCGTAAAAAACGTCCAAAAGGCGTAACGCGACTATCATTTTTACTTGCCCAAACTGCTCCTGCAGATTCGGCATTTTTCACCATACTTCTGTATTTATATATAGTAAAAGGTTTTCCGTTTTTACCTACGCGCTCTTGTGTATAAAACAGTTTACCTCTATTACCAAGTGCGTTTCCTATTAAATTTAAAGGTAAAAACAAAACTCCTATAGCCAATCCTATCACAGATAAAATTATATCTAATAATCGTCTATAAGCAAGGTAAAATTTGTTTTTATTATTTCTACTAAAAGGGAAATATTTATAAAAGTCTTTACCTACAAATTGTACAGGGACACGATAAGTAATATCCTCATAAACTTGTGTGTACTCTTTGATTGGAAAACCTTTTTCTAGCAAAGACATAAGCTCTGAATATATCGTTGGCGTTATATTTTCTGAATTATAACTTGCGACTACTATTTCAGAAATTCCTTCATCTTTAATCACCTTTCTAATTTGCCTTGAGCTAAATTCTTTAACTGCAGTAAACTTAACTGTGTCTTTTTTATCACTCTCGCAATTTATATAACCTACAATAACATAATTTGGGTCTGCATTATTAAAAGCCTTAACAATACTTTTAATATTAGAGGTTTCTCCTATAAGTAATACACGCTTATAAAAACGTGGTGAAGAAATAAAGGTAATATAAGCCCAACGCCAAACAAACAAACCTAATAAAATAGCAATATAAAAATAGATAATCTGCAATCTATTATCAGGTAAAGATGGTGTATAAAAAGGTGTTAATAAATAAAATAATACGGTTATCGAAGTGGTTAAAATAATGGTGCTTACCACAGTTTCCATTCGGCTAGATTTTTGTAAATCGTACAGTTCTAAAACTGTTCCAAAAACAGATATATAAAGTGCTAGCACAAAAATCCATGCCCAATGCTCTTTATTTACCAAAAAATAATCAAAATTAAATATAGTACTCACCAAGTACAAAGAGCCACCTATAGAAAGCAAGTCGAAAATACGTAGTAGAATTTTACGCTCAGAAATTTCAAAATGTATGCCACTTGTATTATCCATTGGCTATTGGTTGGAAGAATTTTACCAAAGATAAAAACATAAAAATTTTAAACAAGTGTATCGACAAATTTATAATTATCATTTTAAGACAGATAACCATAATTGTTGTATAGTAGACCAATCATAACTTTCGGCTTTTACCCTTGCTTGTTTTGTAATAGTTGATAGTAATATAGAATCATCTTTAAGTTGTTGTATAGCGCTTACAAAACCTTCAACTTGTCTTGATTTTACTAATAAACCATCTTTTTGGTGATGAATTAAAAATGACAATCCACCAACATCTGTAGAAATAACCGGTAATCCTAATGCCATAGCTTCTATAACGCTTACTGGCATATTATCAAAGTTAGTCGTATTTATAAATATATTGTAATCTTTAGACAGTAAAATCCACTCAGATTTGGTTAAACCACCAGTAAAGGTTACATCTAAGTACTTAGATTTAGCGTAAGCTTTGGTCGTCTCTAAACTGCCATCCTTTTCTGGTCCTACCATACATAAAGAGGCATTATACCCTTTTACTTTCAAAGTCTCTAAAATATCTATAGCTAAAGTAGGATTATAAATTTTAGAGAAAGAGCGTACCCAAAGTAGTTTTACCTCATCTATAACTCGAGTATTAAACTCATATTGACTAATATCAATACTATTAGGTATGACTTTGCATGTATAACCTTTAGTTTCAAAATGATGCTTCATATACTCTGAAGGTGATATATTAATGTAAGAATACTTAAATATTAGTTGACTAAGCTTAGGGTTATTTATTAAACGGTTAGGTAAGTTTCCGCCGTGTAAAATGGGTATGTATTTCAACTTTAAAAGACGACACAACAGACTAACAGCTAAAGCAAAATAAAAATTTAAAGTACTATAAGTATCAATTAGTACATAATTAGCTGTTTTACGCTGTTTAAACACGGTTAATAACATGTCTAATAAACGTAAAAAAATATTACTTTTAGAAGACGCATAAGTCACTTTATAACCTAAATCTTCAATATGAAGACCCAAGGTATCAATAGTAGATGCTGTATTACCTTTATGCGCTAACTTGTTTCCTATGTAAACGAGATGAGTCATCTTTAATATGTATTAAACTTAAAGCATATATAAACGCTGGTGCTGCAATACGCATGGAAGAATGGTTTATGGTTAAAAACCAAAACAGATAAAAAGAGAAAAAGAGTACGTTACTTCTATCTTTTAATCTTAAAAATAAAGGAACTAAAAGTAAAATACTGAAGGCTAAAATGCCTAAAAAACCGTGCTCGGCAATGATACGGCTCATTTCATTATGTGAGGCAGCGTGTATACCTGTTTCTTGAAAGCGCAAATCTTTGATACGCCCTACACCTACACCTACAAAAGGATGTTCTAAAAACTCTTCAAACTCAGCTAAAAATAAATCTGTACGTCCTGTTGTTATATCTTCTTTCTCCATTCCTACTGCATTTTGATTGGCATAACGTTTTTCAATCATTCCATTAGTCTGTATGGTAGAGATAATCCAAGTTGCAGCTCCCAGAACCAAAAAAACCACTACAGAAGATAGCATTCTAGTTTTATTAACCTTATCCATACTTTTATATTGAATAAATATAAAAGCGACTATCATTATTATAGCTGTAAATACTCCTCCACGACTAAAAGTAACTATTGCTCTAAAGGCAAAAAGTAAAATAAATAATAAATCTAGATACTTTATTAGTTTGGATTTAGAAAAATAAAAGAAACGAACCGTAAATAGAAAAAAACCTAAACCTAAAACTGTTGCCACCTGATTAGGACCAAAACCACCTGATGCTATAAAGTTTGAAGAAGTCCCAACTGCTACTTCAGATACATTAGGGTTATAGGTAATAATATAAATCAATGTACTAACTAAAGGAAATACAATATGATTAACAACATGTTTAAGCTGACTTTTACTTAACTGTATTTTATAACAAAATAACGCTGCAACACCTAAAGTTACTGGCCCACTTAAATTAAAAGCTATAGCCTTTCTAATATTAGTACTCACATCAAGCACATACAAAGAGATATAAACACTTGGTACTAATAATAGTATATAAAGAAGGTATGAACTTGCTTTAAAATGAAATCCTCTGTAAAAAAGTCCCATTATGCAAAATACTATCACAAGGTATTTACTAGACTCATAAAACAACCCACTACCTGTCATCCTTAAAATTACCTCAGCTCCTAAAATATAAGAGCATGCTTTAATAATCTCAAATGCTTTTAAATTAGGTTTTGCACTGATAACTCTAAAGAAGAAATAAGCAACTAACCCATAAAAATATATGTCACCAAAAGATCTGAAGAAAAACATCAACAAACCTAAAACCACATGTAGTCCTAATATATTTAAATACTGTTTATCCATTAATGAGGCACAAAGTTAGAATATATACCTTTAATAGTTGAAATAACAGCTTTTTTTGAAAAATTATTGTCTATATGTTGGCGTAAAGCACTCCCAAACAACTCTTGTTTTAAAGGATTATCAATATAATAGTCTAAAGCGCGTCTTAATGACTCTGGATCACTAGACGGCACCAACAGTCCGGTTTGTTTATCTATGATTACTTCTTTACATTGTCCTACATTAGTAGCTATAGTAGGTAAACCTGCTAATCCATATTCAATTAAAGCTAGAGGTAAACCTTCAGATTTTGAAGATAGCACACCTATATCACAATGCTTTAAAATTGCTGAAGTATTTGAACAACTCCCGTAAAGAAAGACACCATCAGACAACTTAAAATCTTTGATGTATTGCTTAATAGATTGAGAGTAACCATCTTCAAAATCTTTACCTATTAAATGCAACGTCCAATCTTTATTTTTATCGTATACACTTTTAAAAGCTGTCAACAAATTAATATGATCTTTTTCTTCTCTTAAATTTGCTAAACAAACAATCCTTCTACCTTTAAACCCTCTTAATTTTGTAATTAATTTTTCTTCCTCTGCGATGGAAAAATTGGGTAAATAAGTAACGGATTTGATTAATAATTCTTTTCGAGCCCAAGAAGCCAATAACTCATTAACACTAAAAACATAAGAAAAAAAACAGGAACAAAACTTTAATGTTTTTATCTGAAACTTATTAGAATTGGGCCTATTCCCATAATGGTCATGCCAAATAATCTTAACTTTTAAATATAGTAATTTAACTAATGTAGCTGTAAAGAAAGAACTAGAATGGGCATGTATAATATCTATTTGTTCTTGTTTAATAAAACTTTTAAGCTTTATAATTGCTTTTAAATCAAATGTTCGTTTCTTGTTTAAAAACAAATAACCAACTTTTGGGTCTAATGATACTTTAAGGATACCTTCTTGTCTTGTACTACAAAGATAAGATTTAGAAATTTCAGCCGATAAAGCATTAGCAATATTTACAGAAACACGCTCTGCGCCTCCTGCTTCCAAACTATCTATAAGTTGTAATACTTTCATTTTTCTAATTACTATTAATTACTTTAACCATACAACTTCTTACTTCTATTATCTACCAGCTACCTACTGCAAACTGCTTAATGCTGACTGCATACTTTTACCTCTTGTCTCTTGATTCTTGATTCTTGTTTATTTCATCTTATCTCTATTCTCTATTTTCTTCAAACAAAATCAAATCCCTAATTTCCTTTTCAAAACGATCCAAAGTATATGCTTGCGACCATTCTAAAGCTTTTATTGACATCGACTTAAAGTTTGCTTCAGCATAGCTATTAAAAACTTTAACTGCTTGACCTAAATCTGCCTCTACAAGTATGCCTCGTTCACCATGACCTAACATCGTTGGTATGCAAGAAACTCGCGTAGATAAAGGAATAACTCCAAAAAACATCGCTTCCGCAACCACTTTTGGCCAACCTTCAGATTTTGAAGCTAAAATTAAAAAATGTGATGTTTTATAATAGGTTTTTATAACATCTTTTGGCTGATTACCATGTAAAACGATATGAGAGTCTAATTGATGTGTTTTAATATAATTTTCTAATTCAGGTCTTAAAACGCCATCACCAAATACGTGTAATCGTACTTGTTTACCTTGTTTTAATAACTGCTCAACTAACTGAATAGCAAATAAAGGACGCTTCCCTTCGACTAAACTACCTACAAACATAAATTCTAAAGCACTTCTGTAGTCTCTTACCTTTAAGGGTTCTTTTTCTGCTTCGGTAAAAGTAGCTGTGAAAAATGGTTTAATATTTTCAGTTTGATTAGGCCACTCACCATAAACTAAAGCAGTCATATTTTTAGTTAAAAAAGTATTAGTTAACAACCACTTTTGTAAACAGTAACTCAAGGGTTGCTTAGATTTTGGATCCCAATTACCTGCATACTTAGCGGTTTTTATTTTCTTAGGAAAAAACAACTGAACCAAACAACCTAATAAACCTATATTACCAGGACAGCGTAGATGAATATGATCTGCTTGCTGACAAGCTTTATACAATGTAAACAAAATTAAAGGCAAAGATATTAAAGACTTTAAAGCTCTTGAAAAATTAATAAAAGCTATTTCAGGAATTGCTTTATGTATAATCTGATCATGTTGATAAGCCATATCAATTGCAGACGGTTTTGCCTGATGTACAGGTGAAACGATAGTTACTTCATCTACGTATTTTAACCAAATATTCATCTCTCGCACATAAGGCGCATAGCCATACCATTTTTGGTTTTGGTAAATATGAGGCACATGTGTTAGGATTAAAAAATTCATCGGTTGACTTTTGGCGGATTAATGATAATAGAAAACCACCCAACAACACGTCCTAAGCTTTCGGTCAATGCTTTTTTTCGATGTTTAGTAGTAATGATGTTACTCATTCTTATCAATGTTAACAACAAAGACGTTGCATGAAATTTAAACCTTGCTTTCAAACTCGGATTTTGGTATTTAACACGCCATACATACCAGCCATTTCTTAATACCATTATACCATATTTAAATTGGTTTGGTCGTCCTGAAGCGTCATGATAATGTGCTAAACGCGCATTAGTATTAACATACAAATCGCCTTTTTTAGCTAGTCGTAATGAGAAATCGGCATCTTCATAAAGTCCATATCCTACAAAATAGTCTGAAAACTGATATGTATTAAACACTTCTTTTTTGTAACTAGACACGCCTCCCATAATTTGTTCTACTTGATAGGTTTTCCCTGAAGGTGGTATAAAACTAACCGATCGACCATGAGAAAAAGTAGGCATATAACCTGGTGCTACATCTGGTAACAAACCAAAAGGCTGCCTTAACTTAAATCGCGAGGGTTCATTACGCATGTAACCATCAAAATAAAACTTATCTTTATTGTCCTTACCATCTGAAGTTTCCCACCGTACCTCATTAGTAATATAACCGCCTACTGCTAATGCATTAGGATAAGTAATATAGGTTGATAAAAGCTGCTTAAAATAATCTGGTTCCAAAACAATATCATCGTCCAAAAAACAAACCACATCTATAGCATCTCCTACTTGATTAATCCCAAAATTACGCTGTTTAGTTAATCCGCGTTGCGAATCATCTACTTTATAATATCTTAAATTTTTAAAAGGATTTTCTTCTAAAATAGTTTTGGTATCATTATTTGTAGATCCATCAATAATTAAAATATCATCTGGGTATAAACTTTGTTCGTTTATCGATTTCAACAAAGTTAGTAAAGCTTGCGGACGCATATATGTACAAACAATTAAAGAAAACCTCATAATGACCTTGCTTTAAATTGTTTATAAATGGCTTTAAAATAGGCATCACGTTTTAAATATTGTAACCATAGCTCTCTGTTAGCTTGTTGTAATGCTTTAAATTCAGTGTCACTTAATGACTGATGAAAATCTAGGATTTGTTTAATAATTGGCACCTTACTTTTAGCATCAATAATCACACAATGTTTTTGCCAGTCAATAATGTTTGCTAAAGGTAATCTACAATCTGTATTTAATAAAATAGGGATACGTCCTACTGCTAGAGTTTCATAAAAACGTACCGAAAAATTACCAACACCACGAATGCAAAAGGTATAAGCATTATTATGAATATTGTTGTAAAAAGCTATACTACTGTCGCGTCTAGTTGCTTCATTATGTAGTCCTGCGCGGTATTGATTTCGAAGGATAAAATTGGTGTTTACTTTATCGTTTACCGCTAATGTTTGTAAATATCTAGCGCGTTTAATACTAGATGGATAAAACGATTGCTTATCGACCAACCAACCTTTAAAACGACGTTTTACACTGTATTTCAAATGGTTAAATAGCTCTTTTAGCCATTTTTTAAATCCTAATTGGGCGTGTCCTACAAAACCAATATTAGGTTGTTCTGTTTTTTCTAAAGATTTAAATTCTGAATTTATAAAAGTTGAATAAGGATCATTTATAAATGAAGGTAATATAAAAGTAGTCTTAGACAACTTGCTATCAAAACCGCTTAATCTAAACGTATAGCTATTTTTGATGTAATTAGTATATCCATAATCACCTGCAGTATAAATCCATAATGGTTTTTGATGCTGCTTGGCGAGTTGTAATAATTCTTGACTAACTTGTTGATGCTTAATAAACACCGCATAATCTATAGGAAACACAACTACATCTGCCTCACTAATGGTATCGGTAATTTGATACAAACTAAGCAGTTCTTGGTTTGGCTTAAATACCAAATCAAACAGTAACGGAAAGACTTGACGTCGATACGTTTCTGTTAAAAAATCGGTATTGGTGTAAAGTTTAAGCATTAATAGATTGGGTTAGTTTTTGACTCCACTCAGCACTTTTTTGCCATTTCACTTTAAATTGTTTTACAAACTTAAAAGGATTTTTTTCATGACCACGTTTATAGCTTTTTAGCCCTAACAACAATTGATACCCTTGTAATTGATTAGATGTAAAATAGGTACTATGAAGTAAGTAAATCGTAGGTGATGGTTTAGGTTGGGTTAAATCATCTTCCCATAGTTGTTTCACTTTTGTTCTATAACCTCCAAACGGCGCTTTTAAATGTGTTATTTTAATATTTGCAAAATAAATCACATCTTCTCCTAAATGGCGCAACTGCATTCCAAAATCATTATCTTCACCATAATTAAACTCATAGCGTTTATCAAATTGTACTTGTTTAATTAACTCTGACTTGATTAAACTATTGCCTGCTCCAAAAATACTAGTTTGTGCCGTGTTTAAATACGTTTGTGTTTCATGTGGTTGTAAATACACAGTCGTACCCACAGTAACACCATATTTAGTCACAGCTTCTAGTAAAGATGCTATGAGGTCTGCTTCAAATCGGTTATCATCATCACCTAATAGAGCCCATTCACTTTCTACTTGGGACAATGCTATATTTCTAGCATTACAAACACCGGTTTGATGGGTAAAGGTATGTTTTATATTAAAAGGCCAATCTTGAGTTGCTAAATAATCTAATTCGGATGTAGAGTTTGGTTCTGGATTTTGTTCAACAATGACTACAGTTTTAGGTAATAACGTTTGTTTTGATAAATCCATTAACACATCATACAAGTATTGTTTTCTTCCTATGGTTGGTATAATGACATCTACCGTAGACGTTGTGTTAACTTGTTTTAAACTATGTATTTTTAATTTACCTAAATTAAATTCAAGATGTTGTTGCTTAAAAAATAGCGATTTTAATAAAGCTACAATTGGTAACCGTTTTTCATAAACACAAATAGCCAAGGTCAAAAAATAAACCCAAACCCATTTATAATGCTGCTTTACAAACTGATATAAAATAGAAATAGAAGCTGTTTCTTGCTGATAACTTATCGATACATTTTCTTTTAGTAAATCTGGTGATGAATAACAAAATAAACCTTGCGTCATACCATGCTTAGCTAAGCTATTTAAGTAATAATCAAAAGGATTAGACTTAGGCAAAATAGACGTCACTGTATTGACTACAGATGCATGCACACCACCAACCATGCTAGACATTAACCAAGTAGGATAAGTCACCTGCTTATTAATTTTTAGATAATAAGAACGCTCTACATAACCTATTTGCTCTGGCAAATAATGAGAACCTATATAAAAACTCGCCAGAATACGTTGATGATGAAATACTTCCGTTAAGCCTTCATAGTTAATATGTGCTTCACAACTTTGGTGACACCATAAAATAAGAGAATCCGGATAAGCAGATGCCAAAACAATAAACGTTTCGGTTAATGGTTGATTTAAATACCCATCAATAACCTGAGCGTTATGTAACACTTTTACAATCTTATTATCATGATGCACAATAACTATCATAAATCAACGTAGGTAAATGTTGTTTCTCCAACAATAGCAGCATACTTAGAAAAACTACTGTTATACATGGCTTCTGTTTTTAAAAAATAAACCTGACTGCTTTTACTAATCATAAAAAAGTCTATCAACGTTTTTAAATGTCCTTCTATTTGGCTATTTTTTTCAAAATTATCCATATGAAATGGCATTCCTTCTACAGCTTTTATAGAACTATTCGCAGTCACATAATTAATAAAATTAATACTATCTGAAAAAATATAAGCGGTTTTATTAGCACTTAAGGTCTTTATGTTTTCTAATAATTTATATTTTAATTGTTCTTGAGCGGCTTCAGGCAACACTAAAGAAGTGGTATCTTTAAAATCACCCATAATACTGGTAAACCGAGTGTGAAAAGCAATAAAATTTGAAGTATTTATCTCTTGTAAACGCTGATTTAAAAGATCAGAAATTTTAAAAAGTGATGTAAAATCTGTATTCCATTGCTGTCCTAATTCATCTTCATTTAAATGAGGAAAAAGAGTACGTCCATAATCTATATTCGCATAAACAAAATAACGATTCGCTTTTTTTTGTTTAATAAGTTCTATTGGATTCACATTAAAATCATTAACCACATGTATAAACTGGTCTTTAAACGGATGCCATCTAATGGCTTCTGGTTTAATAAGCCAATTTACTTGATTTGGTTCTAAAAATTGGTCTAATGCAAAAGGATTATAAAATAATATCTTAAAATCATAGTCTAATGTTTTGGCAACTTGATAAAAAGAGATGATACCTTTTAAACGGTCTACCAATCCACCATGTGGAAACACACCGTCAAAACAAACTATAATCTGTTTCTGTTCTGGCTTAGAAAAAGATATAGATTTAAAGTAGCGCATCACCCATTTAAAAAAATAGAATTGTTTAACTAGGTGTTTTTTTATCAGTTTACGCATGTTTATTAGCTATTAATTACAGACATATAATAATCAATATTTTGTTGTACTAAAGTCTCTATATCAAAAGTATGCTCTGTTTTTACTCGTGCTGCTTTACCTATTTGTAAACATAATTCCTGATCATTAAAAAGCTTTATAATTGCTTCAACATAAGCATCTGTATGCTTAGGATGTACTAAATACCCATTAACACCATCATCTATTAGCTCTTGTGCCCAACCTATACTGGTATTTACTACAGGCTTTTGAAGCGCCATACTCTCAATAGTTACCATACCCAAAGTTTCTGCAAAACTAGGAAAGGTACAGACATGCGCATTTTTTATATGTTCTTGTACTTCTGAATAAGGTATTTTTCCTAAATAATTGACCTTTGCTTTTACCTTTTCAGAAAATAAAGACTGCATCAATGCATAAGTAGATGCTTTGCCTGTTTTAATATCTCCTGAGTCACCTCCAATTAAAATTAATTGTGCATCTGGTTCTTTTTGTACTAACTTATTAAATACATCGGCTAACTCTAAAACACCTTTTTTTCTGATAATTGTTCCTATGTATAAAAGTGTTTTAGGTTGAAATTCCTCAGGATGAGCATTAACAAACCGATCCAACTCCAAACCATAATGGATGGTTTTAATTTTATTACGGTTTAAACCAAATATTTTAGCGGTTTCTTCTCCTGCATAGGTGGTTGGCGCAATATAGGCTTTAGCATTTTGTAAGGCTAGTTTTTCAAACACAAAATTTTTAAACTTTTGTTTCCTTCCATCTAGTTTACAAAAATAAGCATCACTACCATGAAACCTAATGACTAACGGAACCTTAAAGCGCATAAAAGCCGTTATACCGGTCCAATCTGGTGCTTCTAAAAGATGGATTTGTTCTTGCTCAACAATGGTATTGACATAGCGGTTTACTAATATTCTATAATGATACCAGGTTAAAAATTTAAACGCCTGTTTTTTTATTAAATGTATAGTCACACCATCGGCTTCTACAATAGAATCTTTAGATTGATGATATACAAATACCGTTACTTTCACACCTTGCTTTACCAAGCTAGTGGCTAAGTTTTTAATACTAGTCGCTATACCTGCTGCATGACTAACTTCTGGGTGTGGATATTCTGGTGTGATGTAGCCTATGTGCATAATTTATTTTCTTTCAAAGCTTAGCTCAATACATTTTGGTAAGCTGTTTACAAATCCTCCAGATGGATTAACCTCCATAAACACCAAGTTGAAATTATTAGATATTTTTTTTATAAAATCTAACAAAAGATGATGCTTAACATCTAAATCATGAAACTCAAAAACCATTGCTCTGATTTGGGATTGATGGGCTAATAATTCTTCTAAAAAATCATACTCACTACCTTCTATATCTAATTTAAGTACAACTGTTTTTTTATAACCAAAATACGTTTGTATGATACTAAAAATTTGCTCTGGTGTTTTCAACCATTTTGAAAGGTGTTTACACCGTTTTTTATTTGTTAAATCCCAAAAAATTAAAATATTATATAAATAAGATAGTTTTCTTGTCTTATTTAAAAATAATCGTGCAATTCCTTTTAAGAGTAATTTCCATTTAGATACTGTGGGATCAACCATTAATAAGGATGCATTCGGATTTAAACGATAAAAATCAAATTCAAATTCTACATTAGAGGATATACCACCACTAAATAACAAATCACTTTCTGTAATACTATTGGGACTTAAATAATAACCACCGTCACCAATACTACCAAATCGTAAAAGAGTTGTACTTTCTATTAAATAATAATCTTTTATATGCTGATAATAATTGGTCATTTTAATTAATCAATACCCTGTTTAAAGCTTCCCATATATTTTTAGAGGCTTCTGTTGGTGTTGGGCCAACAATAATCTCATACCATTGCTTACCTTCTTCTACATTACTTAACTGCCCATCTAATATTTGTTGTACTAAGTTTTCTAACTCATTTTTATCAGTGCAAAACACAGCTGCTTTGTCACTTGGCATACTTCTAAAATGCACATACTTGTAGTTTTGCCCTATATCTCTTATACCTTTTTTTAATTGTGGCTGCTCATAATTATAATAAATACATGCTTTATCATGAGCCACAAAATCAAATACTGTACTAGAACACACATTAGTTACAAATGCACTATGCTCACAGACATTATACAACATTTTAAAATCTTCAGGAGCTGGTAAGACTTGATTCCATTGACTACCTACCTGCTTCCAAATAGGATCTAAGACTTCAATGATATCTGCATTTTCTTTTATAACCGCATCATAACGATTGGTGAAATCCACTGGACATTTTCTATAAATTATTCCTAATTTGTAACCTTTTGTATTTAAGCTACGTACCACATTAGCCAAATCTTCTAAATAGTACTGATCTAAAGGCGAAGTGGTTTCATCATCTCCAGAATAGCAGATGTATTGCTTCTCTACATCCAATCCATAGGTGTTAAAAAAGTCCTCACGTGTTTCTTTTAAACTATGATCATAATGTGGTTCAAATTGTGGTGTCCCTGTTACAAATACTTGCTCTGGTTTTACAAATGGATAGTATTGCAATACTTCGCGCTTCATATGCTCGCTCCACACACAATAATAGTCAGTCTCAACAACTTGCATGGCTTTTGGAACATTATCCCACGAGTAGACAAACGCTACCGTAGGTATGCCTAAATCTTTTGCTGCTAACAAAGCACTTATAGACTGTGTTGCACGTTGTGTGGTACAGAAAATTAAATCTGGTTGATGTTCCTCCAATTGTGCTTTACAATAAGCATATTTAGGATTTTTTCGTTCTAAAGCATTAATTTTATGTCTTAATTTTTCTACACCTTTTTCTGAAGAATATAACCCAATCAAGAATTGTGTATATAAACTTTTAATAGTGTTTTTTAATCCTTTATAACTAAACGGAAATTTATAAGTTGGATAGACATCATCATTAAACTTATCTCTAGAAACGTTTAATTCGGCACGTTTTCTTGCTCTAGAATATATTGGTGTTAACGGATGTATTTGATGATTTTCAATGGTAACTTGTTTAAACCCTAACTCAGATTCTAAATCAAAAATAGTATTATTCCAATAGGTAATATCAAAACCCATCTCTTCACCTATAGACTTAAACTTTGTAAATGCAAAATTGCGCAATCCTACACCATCAGGAAAAAATACAAATACCTTTTTACTCATTTATGTTTTTATTCTTAGACTTCTCTTCTCTCTTTTCTATGATCTATTTTCTATTTCTTCTTACTTCAGGCCTCTTACCTCTTGCCTCTTGTCTCTTGTCTCTTGTCTCTTGTCTCTAAAATAAAAAACCACATTGTCATTGCGAGGACGCAGGACGAAGCAATCTCTTCATTTATAATTAGACATTAGTCATTAAAAGCACCTATCATCGGTCAAAAAACATCCGTCATACTAACCCTTCTGGTTTTTCAACTTATCACGCTGAACTTGCTCTATAGGTAAAATATCTTGTGTTTTATAGGTCAACGATTCGTATACGGCTTTCAAATCTCTAGATAACTTTCTTAATCCTGCAGGTTCTAAAGATGCAGCATGATCTGTTCCCTTCCAAGTACGATCTAAGGTATAATGTCTTTCTATCACATTTGCGCCTAAAGTATAGGCTGCCATATCTACCGCAATTCCTAAATGATGACCAGAAAAACCAATATGTTTTACCTCAGCACCATATTTATCTTTCAAAATATTAATATCTAACAAGCACACATCTTTAAATGGTACTGGGTAACCAGACGTACAATTATACAATACCAAATCCTTTGCGCGATTATGAGTTTTAAACAATGCTACTAAATCATCAATCTCATCTTTTGTCGTCATACCTGTAGAGATATGTAGCTCACCCTCATAATGCTCACACAACCACGTTAACATCTTCACATTGTTATTACATGCTGATGGTATTTTGATAAACTTAGGTTGTAAACCTGCTATTTCTTTAGCAGAGGTTAAATCCCAAACCGATGTCGAATAATCCAAGCCTATGTCTTCGCAATAGTCTTTTAACTCTTGATGTTGATTCACATCAAACTCTAAAAACTCACGGTGTGCACCATAAGTATCGCCATAAGAATTTACTGGGTTAGGATGTGGCGCATTGTATTGAGCTTCGGTTAACAACTCTTTATTATGTCTTTTTTGAAACTTTACAGCATCAACATTACAAAAGATTTTAGCTACCTTAATTAATTCTTTTGCTATCTCCATATCACCTTTATGGTTACATCCAATCTCGGCAATAACATATGGTTTTTTATAATTAGTCATATATTTCCTTTTAAAATCTTTTATTATATTGTTTTATAAATTGACAAGCAGAACGTATTGCTCCGCCTCCTGATGGTTTTGGTAAAATAATATCGGCTTGATTAGTAACTTCTTTCATTGCATTGCTTGGTGCTAAAGACCAACCTACACTGCATATATTGGCTAGGTCATTAACATCATCTCCAACATAAGCCACGTTATTTAGGTTAAAGCCTTGCTGTTTGGCTAAATGGGTTAATAAAGTATACTTATCTTTTACACCAAGATATACTTGTTCTATTTGTAGCTTTTGCATACGTTTAGCCACCAATTCAGAACGTTCACTAGTCATAATCATAACGGTAACGCCAAACTGTCTTAATATTTCCAGTCCCATACCATCACGCATATCAAATTGCTTAGTATGCTCGCCATCTTTGGTATAAGTAATGGTTCCATCAGTAAACACTCCATCAACATCTAACACCAAGTGTGTTATTTTTTCGGCTTTTTTAAGACCTTGTTGTCTAGCAATTAGAAGTTGCTCTACGACTAACCAATCATTTTCACTATCGATCTCATGCAAGCTTTCTTCAGACATATGTACGACACCTACTTTATCACCTAAGCGATTCTGCTTGTTTTGCAACACTGCTTTAGTACAGGTATATACTGCGCCATTTTCTACTAATAGTCCTTCAAAATCTTGACGTCTTGGTCGATTGGTATAATCATAATTTTGTGGAGTGCCATCACTATTCCAAGTAAAACGATGTGTATTTACTACAGATACGGTAGAATCATATCCTTGGTTTAATTGTAACAAACTAGTATTAATAGCTTTAGCAGTGGTAAAAGGCGATGTAGCTTGTAGTAAGCAAAACACATCAAAATCATAATCTATAGATGCTGCAAACTCTAACATTGCACTCTCTGTAGAAGCGGTATCTGTAGCACTAGATGCACTACGTTGTAACACTTTTACTTTATCTGTATAATGGTATTCTTTTTCTATAAAATTAATAATCCAGGCGTCATCGGTATACACATAAACAATATCCAAATCAGAGTGCAAAGCTTCACCCAAAACCCATGTAAATAAAGGTTTGCCTACCATTTTTCGTTTATTTTTTCCGGGAATACCTTTGGAGCCTTGACGTAAAGGAATAAAGCCTATAGATTTCATAATAAGTAAGATTTCTTGTACTTAACTAGTCGCTAAAATACATTTTTTTTCGGATGAAAGTGTGTGTTTTATGGATTTAAGGAAATTGATAATATTTTTTATCACACAGCTTATTAATCAATAAAAGGACACACAGACATTAACTTTTCTTTGGTTGAGTTTAAATGTTTTTTTTCAATAATTTTTTCTGGTGTTTTTTCTATCAAATTATTAAAAAATTTAAGATCAAATGCATTGGTTTTTATATGTGGTATATAAGGCTTAATATTTACAGATTCAAAATAATCCCGAAATTTAATATTATCACCAAATAATTTATCCGAAAACCGTTGCCAAACAGCCGGAATACCATAAGCTTGAGCGACTATAATTCCATGCAAAGATGATGATATGATATGTTTACACTCTAAAATCTCTCTTGTTGTTGCTTCTACATCATTAGTCATTAAATTAATCAACTTCACACCAGGCATTAATGGTAAAGTCGCTACAATAGATTTATAATCATTGTAGTGTGGAATAATTCCTATTTCATATTTCTTTTCAACCTTAGGGAGATAATAATCTGGTAATAAGAGAGCAGGATCACCATACACTTCAGGCACTTCAAAACCTTGATCTAATAAACATTGTCTTGTCCTTGGTCCTCTTACAGCTAATATCTCTTTTGCTACTACTGGCTGGTCTTTATTAATAATTCCACTACCCCAAATAATAGAATGTTGATTAGAAAATGCTAATATACTACCAACAGTAAGGTATATGGGTGATGAGCTTAACGTTTGTTTCCACTTCTTTTTATTAGTATGTGTAAACACTACTTTTTTACCACTTATTTTTTCTACTAAATATGGACCAATCATGTCTCCATAATTCTCTTTAGGCTTATTTTGTAAAATAACCTCATTCCACCAGAATAACTTTATTTTTTTTTTATAAATCATGCGTAACAGTTCTTTATAGTTTTATTATAAAAAAAATAGTGTTTAAATCTTCAGAAATAGTATAAGTATAATTATGATGTCTGTAACACAAAACAATTTCTTGCAACATTAAATCATTTACAGTTTTCATAGAAATTGGTATTCGATCTGGTTTATTTAATGTCTTTTTCAATTTATACTTTAAACTATCAAAATAAATATCTTTAGTTACCTTTATACATACTATTTCATTTTTTAAGTTAGGTAATATCATTTTTATACAGTGCCACACATTGGCATGGTCGTTAACTAGTTCAAAAGATAACGTAGCATCATTTTGGGTCAATTCATCATCTTTACACCAAATATTAGCTTTGATATCTTGTTTAAATAATGGTGTAATAGCATTGGTGTTCTTTTGATATAACTGATGAACTAAGTTTATCTTCTTAATATTAAATAACTTTGGATTTTTTAATAGTTTAGCATCATTTATACGATTCTGTATTGGATGCCACTGGTGATAAAAAAGGGTATTATGATCAAAAGTTTTTTTAAGCCCTTTATTAGATAGTCTATCGTAAAAGTCAACATCTTCAGAACCATAAAAATGATAAATTTCATCATATCCTTTAACAGATAAGAAATCCTCTTTAGCTACTACTATCATACCGTTAATAGTACCGTGATGTTTAATATCACTTAGTTTAACATCTAATTGGTATCCAGGTTTTAATTGCGCATTTTCCTTTAAATAAGATAATTTAAAGAGCGTAAAAGTGTTAGCAGAAATATTCTTTTTAATCTGGCTCACAGCTTCTATAGCAAAGCATATATCTACATCAGCTACGAAAATATGTGAGCTATCACTTTTTAATGCGCCATAATTTAAGGCTTTACTTTTGTTCCATAATAAACCTGGATGTGCAATATAATAGTAAGTTGCAAAATCAAACTGGTTGAGTATTTGCGCTACAGCATTAGCTTTATCAAGGGTACTACCGTAATCTACAAAGACCACTTCAAAATCAGTATCAGTCTGATTTTTTAAACTTTCTAATGAGATTTTAATGCGTTCAAAATCTCTATTTCTGTAAGCATAAATTATAGACAGTTTGGCCATAAGCTAAGGTATTATATCTAAATAAGTTTGGTTAACTTTAGATTTTATGGTTTCGTATTTAAAGGTATTACGCAATTCCATATTCAAAGAAAAGGCTTTTTTTAACAATGCTGGGTTAGTTAAAGCTTCTTTAATCAAAAGAGCTATTTCATCTTCATTTTCACAATCATTAATCAAAAGACCATTAACACCGTGAGTTATAATTTCTTCTGTTGCACCACCTGGATTAGATTGTATTGGAAAAGCACCATAACACAAAGCTTCTAACATTGTATTAGGCATACCATCACTATTACTATTACCTATATATAGCTTTGATTGCTGCATTAAATCTAGTACAGCCTCATGCTTTATTTTACCAAACATCTTATAATTTTGCCATGTGTTCAATTTACTTAATTTACTGTAAGTTAAAACCTCATCCTCTGCTCCAAACACAATAATTGAATACGACTCTAATACTTCTTTTAATTGTAGTATAGCCTTTAATATTGTTATAGCCCGACCTGAACGTCCTTGAAATCCTTTTACTAAAATAATATCTCTTTGATTAGGTGATTCTAATTTTTCAATAGATTCTAACTTAAAGCCTCCTCCTCCTGGATAAACTCCTAAAAAACGTCCCTTAAAGCCATAATCTTTGGCTATTTGATAATCTCTTTTGCAGTCGGTAAACAAATAATCTACTCTTGGTAAAACGTTTTTTATATCCTTTAAGTAAGATGGTATATTTTTAAAATAATATAAATCACTACCCCATGAAGAATAAATCCATTTTATCGAAGGATATTTTTGCATAACACCTAATATAGGTGTACAAGAAACATATAAAGCAAAACTATGCACAACATCAGGTTTTACCGTATTTAAATAGTCTTCAAATAAATCAGCTGTATCGTTTTGATTATATTTAGCTAAAAACCTCTCCATATAAGGCCATAATTTTTTAAGCCTAATACGACCTGGATAGTTATATTTTAAACGCCATCCATATTTTTGATCTACCCAATCTAACTTATCTACATACGCTCTACTATCAGTAATATTAAACCAATACACCTCATGTCCTTCATTTTTTAGTTGGTCTGTCCATCTGAAAAAATGTAACGTAGGCATAGAAACCATTAATATTTTCATAAAAAAAAGGTTTATAAATTAGAAAAAGGGTTTAAATAAACGGGCGCTTTAAAAATTTTACTTTTAGGAGAGTTAGACATAATGTTTTTTATTAGACTAACAAAATTAGCAGCCTCATGGTCTACATAAAACACCTTCTTTTGGTCAATATAATCCTTATAGATAGCTTGACCAAAATCATTTATAATTATGGATGGGGTATCTAACATCGAAGCCTCAATAACACACCCTGAAAAGTGAGTAATATGCCATGTACTTTTTAAAATAGATATTGGCAAGGGGCTAGACTTTGCATCTTCTATTTTTACTTTTTCTAATACACCTTTCGATTTCACAAATTCCTCTACATCTAATTTTGTAATATAACTACTAGGGTGTAATCTTAAAATCCAGATATAATCTAATGCTTTAATAAGAGACAAAATAGAGTCACTTAAAAAATCTGTTAAAAGGAACGGTTTAGCTTGAAAAGAATATAAAACATAAGATTGCTTAGATATAGTAACTTTATTAGTGGAGTTAAAATAATTTATATAAGGCTGTCCTATGCATTTTGCTTCAATCCCATTAGAAGCTCCCCATTTTAAAATATTTTTTTTTGAATGTTCATCCCAATTCCAATAGCTTTTAGGCATTAAACTGTAGCCTTTTTCTGGTATTTTATTCCAATCTGAAAAAACCATATGAGTATTGGTTTGTGGTCCATGTTGTACATCCACAGTTTTTATCCCCATACAATTTGCTGCATAAATAGAAGCATAAAGGTGGTCATAACCATAATAACCTGCATAGACAACATATTTAGGTTGTATACGCTTATATACTATTTTAAAAAAAGGTTGAAGGTTTATAATTTTTTTTACCCACCTAGTCACTGACAGTTCAGAATAAGAATCTAAAACTATAAATCGATTTAACTGAGAAACATCCTTTAAAAATTCTTCATATCCATCTAAGCTAACTTTAGACACAACCTTACGTTGTTTTAAAACCTTTGATTTAATTTTTTGTAAAGTGTTATATGCATTAATAGAGGATGTTAAATCTAAAATAGAAGACTGATAAAAATTACGGTTATATATTTTTAAAAATTCAAAAGTGTAATGATTATCACTTAAACCATAATTATAACTTAATGCATCAAAAAAACGATTAAAATAAACACCATCAATCTTAGTTCTATGAAAATGTCCTCCAAAATAGATAACTGATTTAAATTCTAATTTTAAAAGAAAACGTAACAAGTAAAATAAATCTTTAAATACTTGAAATAACTGTTTTTTAATAGTTTTTTTGGGAGGCTTAAAATTAGTGTTTTTAAGATTAGAAATTGGTTTTTGTTTAGAATATTTAAGCAAATCAATAAACAACTTTATACGTAGATAAGGCCAAACTTTAATGCCACCCACTTCCCACTGATCTACAGGATAACTAGATTCTAATCGTAATAAATGTTGCTTAATATCTTTTGCTTCAATCATAGTTTTTAAACAAAAGTAATTAGGGTTTATGTCTCTTTAAAGCCTTACGTATCGCTAATTTAGCTTTCAGTAGCTTAGCCTCATAACCTATCCTTTTTAAAAAAGTCATCACGTTATCAATAGTCATAGCATAAAAACTACTTAAAAACACTTTTAATAAAGATGTTGGCTTGTGATTATTTATAATACCATTAGCTATACTCTCGTTTTTGAAACGATTAATAGACGCTGTTTGATCTCGTTTAGCAAAATAAAAAAAAGTTTCTGTAATATTCTTTATTGTATACCCATGCTTCATAACTAAGGCTGACCAATATTTATCTTCACTAAAACCTAAACTTTCATCAAAAGGATACTGTTCCCAAACCTTTTTATTTATCATAGCACAAGCATTCATCAACCCTTTTTTTAATGGGTTATTAATGCTATCGGGACTATTATAAGCATCTTGATAATTAGCAAAACTATTAACAAAGCGTACGCCAGCTAAATCTCTATCATTTTCAAAAGCGGCTATAGCAGTTTTAAAAAAAGAAGCGCCTATAGGTAAAGCATGTGCGCTTAATAACAATACATAATTATGTATAGCATGTCCTATACCTAAATTTAAGGCTTTACCATAAGTAAATTTATCTATAGCAATAACTTTACAACCATATTGCTTTGCGATTTCTACACTGTTATCTGTAGATTGGTTATCCACCACAATCACCTCTGCAATATCATCTTTATAATAATGAAAAAGCATAGGTAACATCTTGCCTAAAGCATCACTTTCGTTTTTATTTCTTATAACTACAGATACGTGTCCCATTAAAATAACTGTTTGAATAATTTTTCTGGATAAACAAAAACAAACTGTCTAAAAAACTTCTTATACGTTTTAGTATAAAAAGTTAAATAAACTATTGCTTTGAAAACATGAAAAGCATAATGCAATTTTTTTTTAAAAGCAAACTGTTCAAAAAAACAATAATAATCATTTAACAGCAATAAAGCTGTATTTTGGTTAACCTTATTTGTCTTTTTAAGCATCTTTAAAACAGAATTTCTAGCTAAAAAATCTGAATACTGCTTGTCAACACTTTTAGTGTTTTTTATTGAGTTTGAAGTATATCTAATGTAGGAGTAACAAGTATCATCAAATTCAAAATGCGTATCCAAAGCAATAGCTTTAATATGAAATTCCCAATCTTGAAAACTTATTAAAGCTTCATTAAATCTCAAATTTTTAAGAGCCTCTCGTTTCCACAATACATCTCCTGTTTGCCATCCTGCTTCTAGATTGATAAAATCATAAAGCAAATCATCACTAAATAATACAGGTCGCCAAGGCGTGTGAGGATTTTTAGTTTTAAAATTATACAAGTAACTTTTTGTAACAGTTGCATCTATATCACTACTAGCTTTAAATAAGCTTAAATGTGCTTCAATCTTTTTCGGCAACATAACATCATCACTATCATACCACATTATATAGTCACCTTGACTTTGCTTTAAACCAAAATTTCTTGAAGCGTTTCCTCCTTTTGGTCGGTCTGCGGGTCTTTTATAAAACTTAAATCGTGTGTCTTTAGTAATGTAATCTGCTAAAACATCATCAGTAGCATCTGTGCTTCCATCATCTACAACAATACATTCCCAATTTGCATAGCTTTGATCAATAATACTGTTTAAAGTATCTCCAATTAGATCAGCTCTATTGTAAACAGGAATAATTATAGATACTAAAGCAGTATTAGTCATTAGTTAAATGTTTTTTTAATTTTAAAAATGGCTGTTCTATCAAAATCCATGATGCATAAGAGATAAGTAATAAAAGCACAAAATAGACAATATACTTAAAACCTCCTTGTAATAGCTGTGGCTGTTCTATTTGATTCACCCTAAAAATCCTATTCCAGTAAGAAGGTATAAAATTATGATATAAATAAATACCATAACTTATCTTACCTATAAAGCGCAATACTTTTAGGTTCAAAAATTTAAAAATATAAGTATTAGGTGCTTCTACACAAAGTAAAATAAGCCTTAACGTTAATAGACTCACAATTAACCGATGTGGATAATAAGAAATTTTCATTCCAAATAATTATAATAAAAATACCACAACCAAAGGATAAGTCAACACCTTTAAAAATTTATAAAACAGCTGTGTATAACTTGGTTTATATACAAGTACATAAGACAACAAAGCACCTATTGCAAAAGCATTTACACAACTTAGCGTAAGTATTGAGGTCATACTTTGACTTAAAAAATAAGGATACGCACTACCCAACACAATAGTGAACAATAAAAACAGAAATAAATAGCGTTGCTTAATAAAAAACATGAATAAAGGCCAAAACAAATAAAACTGTTCTTCTACTGCTAAAGACCAAAAATGCCCCACAAAACCATGCCAGCTTTGGGTATTATAAAAATAGTAATTACTTGTATAAGTTAGATAATAAACAATACCATCTCTAAATTCATCACCATTGGTCAAGTATAAAAATAAGACCAGTAAATAATAAACAGGAAATATCCTTACCGTTCGCTTACCTATAAAAACACTCAAACTTTTAAAAATACTAATACCCTTCTCTTTAATAGCAATACGGTTATGAAATAAAATTTTAGTAATTAAAAATCCACTAATTACAAAAAAGACATCAACTCCTATTTTTCCTAATAACATACCATGAATAAAAGGAACAAATGCAAACCAATGAGATACGATTACTAATAATACAGCTATAGCTCTTAGACCATCTAACCCTTTTTTATATTTCATCTTTTAAAGCTTAATTATTTAGAAGGGTATAAAAAAGAAAAATAACGTTGGCGCTGCCTAACCAAAGGAAAATACTTGATGCTCAATTTAGAAAACAGAAGTTTAGGTAGTTTTAAAAACAGTTTTAACCAATAACCTGTAAGAGAAAACAATTCTTTTGTAGCAATAAATTTATGACGCCATAAAAGATCAAGGATCATATCTAAATACTTAAAAGATATAGATTGATGATAAGCCCAAAACAACAAAGATTCATATATTCTCCAGCGATAAGTAGTATAAATATCCTTTTGATTAAACACGTTATCATCATGCACACCTCTAACTGCTACTGGCTTATCTATAATACCAGGCACTAACTTGCCTACCAATGCTGTTTTTAATATAAAGGCTGTATCCTCTCCAATTTGCAATGTTTCATCAAATACTCCAGAAGCTTTTAAAACAGATGTTTTTAATATAAAACCATCTATAGAAAAATGACCACTCTTATAATATAATAGATGTTCAAAAAGTGCACTAGGCGCAATTACTTCTGTAACTGTTGTTAGTTTGCTGGCTTTAAATTCTTTTTGGGTATGTGCTCTGTAAAAATGAACGCCTATAGCATTGTACACTCCATCTATTTCTGGTCTTTGCTTAAAAAGATCTAAATCATTTTTAAAACGATTTTCCAAATAATAATCATCAGCATCCAAAAACGCAACAAGGCTAGATGTTGCTTTTTTTAGAGCTAGATTTCTACTGGCAGATCGTCCTTTATTGATTCCTCCGTCATGGGTATATACCTTTACTCTATCATCTTCCTTTTGCAATCGCTCTAAAACTATTCCTGTAGCATCTGTGCTTCCATCGTTTACAACCACCACCTCATAAACTTCAGGTTGTTCTAAAGCCGATTTTATAGATTGCTCTATAAAAGCAGCACCGTTATAAACAGGAATAATTACAGAAATAGAATAATCCATGTAAATCTTAAATGTTTTTTAGTAAGCCTAACTTAGCTAACCATTGTATTTTTTTAGAAGATTTTAAATGATTAAGTGCTTGTCTTAATCGTATTTTTTCTCCTAAATCCCTCATAAAAACTTCAAATTCACTATCCAAAACACCTTGTCGTTCTTGGTGTAAAGCCTGACGGTTTTCTGGTACAGAACTCAATCCATCTCTATAAAAATTTGAAAACATAGCTCCTACATGCTTATAACTACAATTATACTTACATACAGCTATAATCATAAACTTCCAATCAGACACAATCTTTAAAGTCTCGTCATAAAACCCTATGGTCTTAAACAACTTGCGTTTAATAAATGTAGATTGATGTGGTGGTGTGTCTTTACTTAAATACTCAAAAGTTAATTGATCAGGACACTCTTTCACATAGCTGTGATTTGCTTCAACCACATTAATATCATAACAGACAAAATCTGTGCTATGCAAATCCACAATAACTCGCTGTAATGCATCTATACCTATTAAATCATCACCACTATTCAAAAACAAAATATACTCGCCATTGGCTTTAGCTATACCTTTATTCATGGCATTATAAATACCTCTATCGGGTTCACTAACCCAATACCCCAATTGGTCTTGCTGTTGTTCTATAATTGCTTTACTCCCATCATTAGAGCCACCATCAATCACTATATACTCAAAGTCCATATAGGTTTGGGACAACACACTATTCATAGTACGTGTTAGTCCTTCCTTATCATTATAATTTATGGTGATGACGGATAATAACATACTTAGCTTAAAAATTTATCTTCGTAAACTGCTTGTATCCCATCTTCTAAATGAATCTTATGATGCCAACCCAAACTGTGTATTAAAGATACATCTAACAGTTTTCGTGGTGTCCCATCGGGTTTATCGGTATTCCAAACAATCTCACCTTGATAACCTACTATATCTTTAATCAATTCTGCCAGTTGCTTGATAGAAATATCTTCTCCTGTACCAATGTTAACACTCACATTTCCTTGGTAGGTATCCATTAAATGTAAACTAGCTTTTGCCAAATCGTCCACATGCAAAAACTCACGCTTTGGCGTGCCTGTTCCCCAAACCTCAACCGTTGGCGCTTCTGCTAATTTAGCTTCATGAAATTTACGTAACAACGCTGGTAACACATGCGAGTGTTTTAAATCATAATTATCATTAGGTCCATATAAATTGGTTGGCATTACCGATATAAAATTACAGCCATACTGTCTATTATAACTTTCACATAGCTTTAAACCTGCTATTTTTGCAATAGCATAAGGCTCGTTAGTAGGCTCTAAAGTATCGGTTAATAAATACGCTTCTTTTATAGGCTGTGGTGCAAACTTTGGATAGATACATGACGAAGCAAAAAACAATAACTTTTTAACTTGATGCACATAACTTTGATGAATCACATTATTCTGTATCATTAAATTCTCATACAAAAACTGTCCGCGTAAGGTATTATTAGATTCGATACCTCCTACTTTGGCGGCTGCTAAAAACACGTATTCAGGTTGCTCAGTTTCAAAAAACTGTATGACAGCCGCTTGATTGGTCAAATCTAGTTCTGATGAGCTACGTAACACAAAATTGGTATATCCTTTTGCTTGCAATGCACGTAACACTGCAGAGCCTACCATACCATTATGTCCTGCAACATATATTTTTGCTCCTAACTCCATACTACTCTTCTCTTGCGTTTAAGGTCTCATGTCCGCCTGCTTTTAAATACTGCTCTTTTTTAAACAGTTTTAAATCAGATTGCATCATATCATTCACTAAATCTTGTAAGCTATGCTTAGGCTGCCAATTCAATTGCGCTTTACATTTACTAGCATCACCTATCAACAAATCAACCTCTGTTGGTCTATAGTAATCAGGATCTACCCTAACCACTACCGTGCCTGCTGGTAATTGATAATCTGGTTGGCTACAACTTACTACGGTACCAACTTCTTGATCACCTTCACCTTCAAATGCTAATATAATCCCCACATATCCAAATGCTAATTTTATAAAGTCTCTTACCGTAGTGGTCACACCAGTAGCAATTACATAATCATCGGCTTGCTCCTGTTGTAACATCAACCACATCGCTTCTACATAGTCTTTAGCATGTCCCCAATCACGTTTGGCATCTAGATTACCAATATACAACACCTCTTGCAAGCCTAAGACTATTTTAGAGGTGGCTCTAGTAATTTTTCGTGTTACAAAAGTCTCACCACGTAAAGGCGACTCGTGGTTAAACAAAATTCCGTTACACGCGTACATATTATAAGCTTCACGATAGTTTACCGTAATCCAATACCCATATAATTTAGCCACACCATAAGGGCTACGTGGGTAAAACGGCGTGGTTTCACTTTGTGGTACCGCTTGTACCAAACCGTATAACTCACTGGTAGAGGCTTGATAGATTTTTGTTTTTTCGGTCAACCCTAATAGGCGTACCGCTTCTAAAATACGTAAAGTCCCTAAACCATCAATATTAGCCGTATATTCTGGCGTATCAAAACTCACTTTTACATGAGACATCGCACCCAAATTATAAATCTCATCGGGCTGCACCTCTTGGATAACACGCGTAATATTCATACTATCACTTAAATCGCCATAATGTAATTTAAAACGCACATGGTCTTCATGTGGGTCTTGATACAAATGGTCTACACGATCGGTATTTAATAAAGAGGCACGACGTTTTATACCGTGTACCATATAACCCTTATCTAATAATAATTCGGCTAGATAGGCACCATCTTGTCCCGTTATTCCTGTGATTAAGGCTGTTTTCATTCTTTGTATGCGTTTCTTATCGTTTCACAAATATAGGTGTATCCATTAAAACACAACGTATGGAATCATTTAGAGTGTTTATCAATAAATTGTTGTATTTCATCATCTGTATAAAAATGAGTGACAAATTTGTGAGTATATAATTGTTCTAATTCTTCTGTTTCAAATTTTAATAATTGCTTTAACTCTTTGTAAACATGAGATATAGGCTTGTTAGAAGATTGATTGGCATTAGCTTCTAATTGTAAATCCAAACCTAAAAAGGCCTTCATAGCATCATGATAACAAGTGTTTAGCTGCTCTAATTTAATAATTAAGATATGGTAATCTTTATGCTTGTAAATACTATATCCTTTAGTTTTATCAAAAGGCTGTGCAAACACATCAAATCCTGTATAGTTATAAAACTCGCTATCAAACCAATTAAAGGTATAATCATAACTTAACTTATCTAAATAGGCTGTTTTTAAAGATGTAGCAGAGTATGATAATAGGTCACCTTCTACAACCTCATGTGGGTTTTGCATAAAGTTAGAAATCTGTCTAGACACAGGCTCTCTTACTAAAGATATTATATATTTTTTATGATTAGGATAAGCGTCAAGATGCTTAAATACTTGACGTGCAGCTTTTATATTGTGTTCGTAAAAAGATGTACCTAGCAACCTATCTTTTAACCATTCATCAGACAAAAAATGTGCATGAAAAATATTATTCCAAGGACTTATTTTTTTTAGTTCATAGTATAATGTAGAAGAGCCTACTTTACCTAAAGTATAAACAATTACCGTTTTCTCTTTAAGTGATTTTAACTTAAATTTTAAAAACTGTGTTCTTACTCGTTTTAAAACCTTTTTAATTATTTGTTTAATTGACATGCTGAATAAACTACTTTTCTTGTATTACAAAAGTTTTTTTAGAGTAATTAAAATCAATGGTTGTTCCCTTTGTATGTTCTAAATTAGTGATTTGATTATAAAAATAATGCACATTAAATACTTTAAAGCGTCTTAAAAACCTTGCGCTCTTTTGCAAACGTTGTATTTTTTTTAGCTGTACTGACTCATCAAAGCTTAGCGAATAGTTATTTATACTATCATTCACCTCTTGTATATAGTTTTTCATTTGTGTCCCAGACAATTGCCCTTCACGTTTGCGCCATGCGCCTATTGGTAAACTTGAAGTATATAATGTATCCTTTTGAGAAAACCTAAACCACAATTCAAAATCTCCTGCTAATTTCAAATTATCATTAATCATACCGCCTGCAGCGTCCCATAAACTACGTCTCCAAAACGTAGATTCTTGCTGCACCCATTTATAATCCTTATTCAAAAACTTAAGTAAACTAAATGATTTTGGGTAGCTTGTACGTATAAGCTGTCCTTTTAAATCTATAAAACTATTTAATCCTTGCACCCAATTAACCTGTGGCAAGTCTTTCATAATTCGATTCATGTAGTTTAAAGCATTAGGCAACAATATATCATCACTATTTATCCATGCCATAACATCTCCTGTACTTAATGCAAAACCTTTATTTAAAGCATCATACATACCTGTATCAGGTTCACTAATCCACTTTGTTATTTTAGACTCATAAGTTTTTATAATATCTAAGGTACCATCGGTACTACCGCCATCAATAATTATATATTCTAAATTTTCATAACCTTGATTGATCACAGACAATATGGTTTGCTCTATAAAATCTACCTGGTTATAAACAGGTGTTACAATTGATATTTTATATTTTGAAATACTCAATTTTTTATCTAATTTAATTTTTTGTTATATTTTATTATTTCAAAAAGAGCTTTGTCTGTGTTTATAAAATCACCAAAAGCTAACTGTAAATATAACTTCCATTCTCTTCTATTTTTCACCTTTCCTTTAATTGCCTTAGTAATAAAAATAAAAAATCTTTTAATCTTATTTTTTTTTGAATATTTAATATGTTGTTTTATAAACCAATTATAAGTAGTCAATATTCTAAAACTTGTATTATGACCGGCTTTTAATTTTACCAAATAAGAATCTAGTAATCTGCTTTTTGTTATATAATGATTAAACTTCAACGTTTCTAAATACCAAAGTTTATACCCCATCAAAATAAACCATTTACAAAGTTCGCTATCTCCTCCAGAGCTTAAAAGCTCTCCCTTTCTATCAGACAATAAAGACTCAAACCCAGTATTGTAAAGTCTTAAAAAAAGAAACTTCCTAAAAACCATACCTGCGCCCCAAACATAACCTCTACTGCTAACATCTCCACTTATAGTGGCTTGTTTGCCTACTGCATAATTTTTAGCTTCTTTATCCCACCATTTAGGTTCAACGCCTTCTAACACACCAATAGATTGTCCTCCTAAAACACCTACTTCTGGATGTTTAGTCATAAAATCAAATGCAATTTGCAAATAATCTGATGCCAACCAATTATCATCGTCACAAAAAATAATAAGCTCTCCTTTACTATGGTTAACACCTGTTTCTCTAGCATAAGACAAACCTGGTTTAGACTCTGTTACAACATTTAAATCTACAGTGGTATCTAATGCTTTCCAAATGTTATTTGCTACTTCTACAGTATGATCTGTACAATTATTATCTACTAAAACAACTTCATATGTAAAAGTATTATTAGTCTGTTGTACAGCTAAGTGTTCTAATGTATCTTTTATAACATACTGACTATTATAACAACAAACTATTACTGATAGGTTAATCATATCTAGATAAATAAGTTATTTATGCTGATTATTCAAATACATTATTTGTTTCTAATTAAATCAAATAATTCTTTACCCGCATTAACTTTATAACGTTTCATAGCACGTTCGTGTGCTATAACACCCATTTCTTTCCATTTCTCTTTATTATCCCAAGCTTTTTCCATAGCCTTATCTAAATAAATTTTTAATGGTGCTTCTGCTATCCAACCATTTTCATTTTCATCTACAACTTCTGTATTTCCTCCTACGTTTGTTACTACAGCTGTACGACCACAAATATTAGCTTCTACTAAAGATAAAGGTGTACCCTCACTTATTGATGGTAATACTAACAAATGATTTGCACTCCATATATCTTCTACAGAATCTACATGTCCTTTTAATATTACTTTGTCTTGTAATTCATAATGTGCTATTAAATCTTTTAAATAGTTTTCATCACTTCCTTTACCATATAAATTACAAGTCCAATGTCTAGCTTTCCATTTATCTTGACTTAAAACTTCAACAAGTATATCTTGACCTTTAAAACGACAATCTAATCTTCCTACTACTGCAAAACTAGGTATTGATAAATCTGGATATTCTACAATGTTCTTTTTATCTAAATTAACTGGATTATTAACTAAATAAAAATTAGCACCTTCTGTGTTTAAATATCTTTTAGTAAGATCTAAAGAACGCTGAGACACAAAACAAAAGTGTTTAATTTTGCTCACTATTTGACTTGCCTTTTTTCTTAAACCTTCTTTTGGTAGACCTACATCAGGCAAATGTTGGCTTATCAAACTTATAGGAACATCTAACGTTAATAAGTTTACTAATAAAGAAGATCCAAATGCTGAAAATGTATCGCCTTGACTTATTAAAATGGTATCAGTTCTTTTTAAGCCTAAAGTTTTAATTGTATCAAAAACAGTTGGAGGTGTTGTGCTTAGTCTTTTAAAAAATTTTTTTTTTGGTTGTTTATGGTGTAAGTCTAAATAATTAATTTTTGCTCCTAGACTTCTTAGATGTTGTATTCTAGCATGATCTTCATCCCATTTTTTTATAAAAACACTTACAGAAACATCTTTATTTAAAGCATAAACAGCTGTGTTATACCATAACTCCTCACTTCCTCCCCATGGAAAACCTCCCATAAGTGATACAATAACTAATTTATCCTTTCTTTTCATAGATAACTAATAAACTATCCCCTTTGTTTAATTTATTTTGATTAAGTTTTTTAAAGAGTTTTAGCAAAAATTTATTTTGCCCTATTTTACTTTTAACTATATGATTATTTAATGCTATTCTTCCTTTATTTGCTGGCTCTTCATAAATTTTAACCAATGATAATTCACTGTAAAAATTAGGTAATTTTTCAAATACATTTTTTCTCCACAATCCCATATGGTGAGGCGGCATGTTAAGAGCTAAGGTTTGTAATTGATTAACATATCTTGGATTAGTTTTTGGTAATTTTTTTTGTTCTTTAAAAAAGACGGCTTCATTATTTGGAACCGCAAAAATTAATTTTCCATTTGGCTTTAGAAGCTTTAAACAATGAGAAATAAAATCATTTATATTCCAAATATGCTCTAAAACCTGAAAAGCACACACAACGTTAAACTTAGCATCTACTTTTTCAGAATAAACTTCTAACGGTGTATTTAAAACTTGTAAGCCATTTTTATTTGCCTTTTCAATTGCTTCGCTATTTAATTCTAGACCTAAAGTATTAACCTTCTTTTTATTTAAATAAGAAAGAAAATAGCCGTTACCACAACCAATCTCTATAATACTTTGTCCTTCTTGCACATATGTATCAGTAACTTCATACTCCCATTTCCATTTTTGATAATACCAGTTATGCTTTTCTAATGCCTTATAAAATGCTTCGTTACCATAAATAGTAAACGGATGATAAAACTCGTAACCTGTGTCTAAGCATTTATATAAAGAAATTTGGTCTAAATCTTTAAAATAATTATTAACGTCTAAATCTAAACCCTCTTTATAAATAGTAGCTATTTCTTTTGTTGCTATTTCTTTTATTAATTTTACTCTACCAGAGGTTATAGGTGATTTAGTTATCATATCTTAACTTTTATAAATAGACTCAAACATTATTGACAAATCATTTTGGGTAGATGTATCTATTGTTAATGCTTCTTTTGATTTTAATTGAATTGAAAAATCATAACTATCGTCAAATAATTCATCTTTAATCCCCATAAATTCTAAAATCTCATTTAGTACAGATATTGTTTGGTTTGAATACCTTGAAAAATCTATTTCTAATATATTTTCTTTAGGAAAAAAATTTAAAAAACGATTTAATTGTTGCTCGTAATTTCCTCTTCCTATAAAGCTAGGTTCATAGATAAACTCTTTTGTTTGCAACAACATCTCATATTCTTCCTTAATAATATTCATAAATTCAGGAAAAGGTTTTCTATTTAAAAAATCAATCATTTTATCCCCATACGCCTTATTATACTGAATTACTTTCTCCTTATATTCCTTAGACCACAACTTACCCTCACTCAGTGACTTATACATTTTATAAGCTGAAATTGCTCTTTCAACAGGGTCTCGCTTAATGATAATAAATTTTGCTTTGGGGTTATATTGTTTTATTCTTTCTGCACAATAAGGCATGTACAAATATTCTGTTGAAGAATCAAATCTTATAACTTTCTTATTATTTCTAAAAAAGGTATGGTATTTATTTAATCCCATTTCATATAACCCATCAAAACTAAAAAAATCTGTTTCTTTTGGTATTGATCCGTGAAATGCAGGATGTTGATCTAAATAATAGTGTAATGATGTAGTACCACATTTCTGAGCACCTAAAACAAACAGCTCCACCTTATCTTTAGAAGTATTTTTCTCTTTCTTAAACCTCAGTCTTATCATTCTTTTCTTTAAAATAAAATGGCGCAAATACTAACCTATCATTACCTACAACTCTAAAATCATTATAATTGATATAATTGGATAAAACTTGTGGTTTACCTTCATTATAGCTATCAAATCTTACCGATATAAAATAAGCGCTTATAGATAAATTAAGCACACCAAAATCAAAATTAAAATTTTGATTATTTTCCGCTTTAATATCTATTAATCTTGTCTCTAATATAGCTACATTTGTTTGAGCCATATTATAAATTAAAATGGCAACTTTTACTTTTTTATATTCTTTATTAGAGCTTAAATTAAGCTTTAATTTGAAATTTTCATCAGATTTTATAATTCCTTCATTATTAAAATCATCTGAAAACAAACTGGCGTTATTTAAACAAATAACATCTTCTTTAAAGTTTAAATTTCCTGACAAATTTTGTCTATCAAAATAAGCTTGTATACCTTCACCTACGTCATCAGTATTCACTAACATTTCTCCTTTATGCAATAAAATGATATGATTACATATTCTTGAGACAAAAGGCATACTATGTGAAACAAAAATTACCGCAGTATTTTTAAGCAATTCACTAATCTTGTTAAAAGATTTCATAGCAAAAGACATATCACCAACAGCTAACACCTCATCAATAATTAAAACATCAGGTTCCATTTGTGCAGCTACTGCAAAACCTAAACGTACTTTCATCCCACTACTGTAGTGCTGTACAGGCATATCTATAAACTCTTCCAACTCGGCAAAAGCAATAATGGCGTCTAGCTTTTGGTCAATCTCTTGGCGTGTAAAACCTAAAACAGCCCCATTATTATAAATATTTTCACGACCAGATAATATAGGGTTAAAACCTGCTCCTAGCTCAATTAAAGCACCTACACGTCCTTTAATCGTTACTTTACCAGCATCGGGATTGATCAACCCATTAAGTATTTTTAGCAAGGTAGACTTACCAGCACCATTATGACCTATTAAGCCCAAACACTCACCACGTCGTAACTCAAAATTAATATCCTTAACCGCCCAAAACTCTTTAGGTCGTAATTCACGCTCGTTGGTGCTACCACCAATGCCAGTCATTAAATCTTTAACACCATACCATAAGCTAGTCTTTAAGTCTTTACAAAACTTTTTACTTAAGCCTTCTACCTTTACTAAAACCTCATTATCGGTGTGTATGTTTTGTTCTGGGTTCATCAACCTTTTTTCTTTTATTTTTTTTTAAGTTTCCTTAGTCATTTCGAGCATAGCGAGAAATCACACAAGCAACTAACTACTAACTGCTTATTACTTATTACTCATTACTAACTACGCACTCAATCGCTCCACAATAATCGGTATTGACAACCTATAAATCGCTAACCCAATTAACAATAGCGGGACACAACAAGCAATCACAATTAAAAATTGGTAACCATAGTTAGACACTGTTCCTACCACAAAATCTCTTGTGGTTAATATAATAGGTGTTAAAGGATTATAGGTCATTAATGTTTTTAACAAGCCATCTTCTTTTGGTAAAGCATAGACCACAGGTGTGGCATACATTAAAAACTGCAAACCAAACGTGATGATTTTATTAATATCAGAGTATAATAAACCTATAGGGGTAATAAACAAGCCAATAGTAGTACCGACTATAACAGCGCCTATTACTGCAACAGGTACTAACAATAAAGTCCAACTTAAACCAACACCATAAAACAACACAAAAACAAGTAACAATAGTAGTTTAATAGACGTATTAAACAACAATTTATAGATACCAGAAACAATTAAGGCCTCTTTAGGAAAATTTATTTTAGTTAAAATACCCCTAGCACTATTAGTACTCTGCATAGGCGATTTGATAGACTCTGTAACAATAGACCAAATCAACGTACCAGAAAAAGCAAATAACGGATAAGGCATACCGGTATCTGTTAGTCTAACTGTACCGCTATTATTTAGAACAATCCAAACCAATGCTGTTGCTAGTGGTGTAAAAAACGCCCAAAATAGACCTAAATAAGATTGACGGTATTGGGCTTTTATATCGCGCTCTGCCAATTGTCTTGACAAAAAACGTGAGGCATAAATATCTTTTAAACTCGCAGAAAACAGCTTAAAAAGACTTAGAGTATTATTTTTTTGATAAACTTTGGTTTCCAAAGGATAATCTTATTTGTGTTAATGGCTATGCAACACTCTATACAAGCATTGACATTATAAACACAAATAAACGATTTTTTTGGTGTTTTAACGCAAAAAAACAACCTTTTATAGAAGAAAATCATAAAATAAAAAAGGGCGACTTTTAAAGTCACCCTTTTTTAAAAATGTAATAACATTTAAGCAGATTGATCTTTAATACCATTAACCGTATTAAAAACCTCTTCATAAGACAAATCCATATAGTCACAAAATAAACGGATACTAATAGGTTGATGCTTCTTTTTACCATATGCATCTCTAATGGATTTTATCAATCTCTGAGCATAAGACTCACTCTTGCCCATTAAGAACATAACATCGTTAGATGTAATTATGATACGTTTCATTTTTTTATGTTCGTTAAAATCGGTCAATTGTTGCATTTGCAATTTAACACATATAACACATTAAAAAATAACAAATTACATTAGTTTTTCCGCATAATTATCAACAATTACTTACCCATTATCATTATTAGCCTAAACAAACATTCAAAACAGTATTATAATTCAACATGACATGTCATTTCGAGTGTTACACTGAGCGTAGTCGAAGTGCAGCGAGAAATCACACAATTAACTCATCAACAAATCCACAAATAAACAAAAAACGTCATTGTGAAGACGCAGGACAAAACAATCTCATAATCGATTAATCGAGCAATCCAAAAATCTAGAAATCCCTTTGTCATTTCGAAGAAGGCACGACTGAGAAATCACACAAGCAACTCATTAACAAATCCACAAATCAACACAAAACGTCATTGCGAGAACAAAGGACGAAGCAATCCAACAATCTACAAATCGTCACTTCGAGTGATTTACGAAGCATGAGCAAATCGTATCGAGAAGCACCTCAAAGTCATTTCGAAGAAGGCACGACTGAAAAATCACACAAGCAACTCATCAACAAATCAACACAACATGTTATTGCGAGGACAAAGGACGAAACAATCTCAAACAAAAACAATCAAGCAATCAAACCACAACCACCAACCAATCCCATACCAAAGCCCACTCAAAGCGCACCCAAAGGTATCCCAATGTTAAAAAACCAGTAACCATAAAAAGAAGCACAAAACATCAAAAAACGTAAAAAACAGACAAAAACAGCATTTTTAACAACGTTCAACAAAAAACAACCAGAACAGTAAAAAACAAAATGCAAGTTCCAATCCCATAGTACATTGCCATCTCAAAGCCAAAATAGAACAATGTAGGAGCTCATACAACATCTATTGAAGCTATAATTTATAACGTGCTAAATGAAAATAAGCACATAAAAACAATTAGAAGATGGCAAAATTAAGTAGCCTATTAAAAATTGAAGGAACCTTAGATGGAATGACCTTCTACAGAGGAAAAGACGGATATTTAGTCCGCACAAAAGGAGGAATCTCTAAAAGCAGAATCCAAAACGATCCCGCGTTTATCAGAACCCGAGAAAACGGAACCGAATTTGGTCACGTCGCTAAAAGCGGTAAAACATTAAGGCAAGCCTTAACACCACTATTAGCAGATGTCAAAGACGGTAGATTAGTCAGTCGATTAACAAAAACTCTATCTTTAGTTAAAAATGCAGATACAACATCCACTAGAGGAAACAGAAATGTTGGTATAGGCATAGCAACTCCTGAAGGGCAAAATGCAATAAAAGCATTCGACTTCAATCAAAATGCACAACTAGATAGCATTCTGTTAACCGACTTTACACTTGACACTGCTACAGGAGGCGTATTAATTAGTAACCTAAACCCGTTACAACAAATCAATGCACCGTCTGGAGCCACACATGTAAGTTTTACTGCTGCAGTACTAAACCTTGATTTCCAAACAGGAGAAAAAGAATTAGTCATGAGTACAGAAATTAATAACCCATTAAACAGTACAGTAGTAGATATTAATCCAATACCTGCAAGTGTTCCAACAGGCACAGGACAAACCTATTTCTTATTAAAACTAGCCTTTTATCAAGAAATCAATAGTATGCAATATGCCTTAAACAATGGAGCATACAACGTCATGCAAATCTTAGAGATTCAGTAGTACAACAACTACACAGACAAAAAAAGAGGAAGCAATACTTCCTCTTTTTTTTATAATTAAAATACTAACCGTCATTGCGAGAATGCAGGACAAAACAATCTTTTACAACAACAATCAAGCAATCCAACAATCCCTTTGTCATTTCGAAGAAGGCACGACTGATAAATCACACAAGCAACTCAACAACAAATAAACACAACATATAATTGCGAGGACGCAGTACGAAGCAATCCAACAATCTTCAGATCGTCACTTCGAGTGATTTATATAGCATGAGTAAATAGTATCGAGAAGCATCCCTAAGTCATTTCGAAGAAGGCACGACTGAGAAATCACAAAAGAAGCTCTTCTAATCAAATCCAAAAATCAACACAACATGTCATT